>NZ_JBEZDS010000009.1:0-53599 GCF_040648435.1 Dactylosporangium sp. NPDC049140
CGAACGCCGACCGCTGCGGCAGCCACAGGCACGGGCGGATCGATGACTTCACTGCTCAAGACTGCCTCGATCCTGCCAACGCTCAACGCAACGGAGCCAGCCGGCCGACAGATTGAACATCCGCGGATACCGATCGTCCGTCGCATCGACCTCGTCGAGCAGCACCTGCTCGCGCCGAAACGCCTCGACCTCCGCCTGCGTCGGCTCCTGCTCGTCCACCACGATCGCATCCGTACTCACTGCAATGTCAGCCATACCAGCGTTACGACGATCGACCACGAAACTGTTCCGGCCACGTTGGATAATCTTTGCAGCCGCCCCGCCCTTCCCGCGAGGGCATGCACCCAGGTCGCCGACCTGACTTCCCACAGGCCGCCGAGCAGGGGGGTCCGGCGGGTGTACAGAACCAGTCCGTGGGCCAGGCGCGTGCCGAAACGGGACTGTCCACGGCGCTTGCGCCAGCGGCGCCACCCCGTCACGGCGGCGCCATGCCTTGGCAGCCGTCCGCGCCGGGTCGACGGCCCGCGTGCAGCCGCTGCAACCCGCCACAACCGATAGGTCGGCATACTGCGACGCCCTGCCGCTCACCGACCGCACGGCCCTGCGCACGACCGCACCCTGGTACGCGACGTGGTTAACGATCCGGATCGGGACAGCTGCTGGGCTGCACGCAGCCCGTCCGAGCGGTACCCGTCGTCGACGACGCTACGCGTTGGCGGTTCTTCACCCAGCAACCTGACGGCGTACACGAACACTGCGGCGCAACGGCACCGCGGAAGCCGCCCGCGGCCAGCGCTTGCTGATCGGCCCATGGAGGGCGGGTTCTGATCAACGTCGCAACACGGACGGATCGCTCGAGGCTAGCAGCATCGCGAAGAGGTCGGCCGGTGCCTGGTCGTTCAGCACCATTCGGGGACGGTGGTTGAGTTCGTGCTCGACCGCGGCCAGGTGCTCGGGCGAGTGGGCGCTGAGGTCGGTGCCTTTGGGGAAGTAGTCGCGCAGCAGCCCGTTGGTGTTCTCGTTGGAGCCGCGTTGCCAAGGCGATCGGGAGTCGCAGAAGTAGACCGGTGCACCGAGAGACTTGGTGATCGATCGGTGCCGGGCCATCTCGGTGCCCTGGTCCCAGGTGATCGAGCGCAACAGCCCGGGCGGCAGGTCTGCCATGCGGGCGCGCAGCGCGACGTGCAGCGTATCGCCGTCGCGCAGCGGCAGGTGCAGCAGCCGCACCAGCCGTGTTGTGCGCTCGACCAGCGTGCCGATCGCGGAGCGCTGGTCTTTGCCGACGATCAGATCCCCTTCCCAGTGCCCGGCCTGGGACCGGTCTTCCGGCTGGAACGGCCGCTGGTGGATGGTGCGCATCGGCTGCTGGAAGCGGGGCCGGCGCCGCTCGACGCGTTGGTGCGCACGGCGGTGGTCGCGGCCGGTCCGTAACGGCGAGCGCCGCTGCGGCGCGAGCCGCGAGGGTCGCATCAAGACCGAGCCGGGCTGGTAAATCGCTTGGTAAATGCTTTCATGGCACAGCCACATCACCGGCTCGCCGGGGAACCGCAGCCGCAGGTGACGGCTGATCTGCTGCGGGCTCCACCGTTGGTCGAGCAGTTCACCGATGAGGTCGCGCAACGCGTGGTTGGTCTCGATGCGCCGCCGATGATGCCGGGCGCGGCGAGTGGTCGCCAACCGGTGCGCCTCGAACGGACGATAGGCGGCGCCGGTGGCGTTGCGGCGCAGCTCCCGCGAGACCGTCGAGGGTGCCCGGCCCAGCTGTTCGGCGATCTGGCGGATGCTACAGCCGGCATGACGTAGATCCGCGATCGCGATCCGCTCGTCCTGCGACAGAAACTGCGCGCTGATCTGGCGCACCGCCAACCGCTCCAGTGGCGCGACGAACCCGACCACCTCACCGTTGCGGTAGGTCTTGTAGCCGCGAGCCCAGTTGTTGCCCGTCGTGCGGCTCACGCCCACCTCCCGGGTGGCGGCCCGCACACTCCAACCCCGCTCGCGAAGCTCCATGAACCGCTGGCGTTTGGCCGACTGCGGACGCCGCCCCGGCCCCTTCTTCACACGACGTGACGACAACACGGCTCCCATGATGATCTAGGACGTGTTGCAACCGTCAATAGAAACCACCTTCGCTGTGCCGGTACTCCAAACCGGACACCACCGCCGCCTTTTGATCTTGCGTAATGCGGGCTCGGTGTGATCAAACGATCGCCAGCGCTAGGCTGCGCACCATGCGCAACCCCTTCACCCGGACCAACCTAAGCCTCCGGTTGCGCGATGCCCGCGACATGGGCTGGTTCAACCTGCTGCCAACGGCGCTCATCGCACTAGCCGCGTTGGGAGCCTGGTTGCTGCTATCGCGAGCGACCGACATGTTCAGGACCCAAGGTCCCGGAGGGATCGAAGGCACCGTATCGATCACCAACTGCGATCCGCTCGACGGACGACGCGAGGCGGGCTGGACGTGCGACGGCACATTCGTATCAAACGACGGCACGCTGCGTATCGGGCAGGTACACCTCTTTCCCTACTTCCCCGAGCGTCCAACCGGTCCGGTCCCCGCCAGAGTGACCAGCCGGACGTCGGACACCGCGGCTGCAGGATCGACTGCAGGTTGGGTGTGGGCTGTGCCCCTCGTTGGCGGTCTCGCCTTTGCCGGCCTCACCAGCTACTTTGTCTACTCCTTCTACCTACAGCCCGAGCCACCCGAGTCACCCAAGGCGCAGAAAGCCCGGCGGAGACGGGAACAGGCAAAACAGCAACACGACGGCCGGGCGAACGGTAGTCGCCGCGCGCGGCGGCGGTAGGGGCCGCAGGGAACGGTGGCCGCGAGCTAAAGCGCGCCATGTCGCCTAGAGGGAGCCAGACGAGGCTGGCGATGACACCACGCTGTCCCAGCACCGCTACTGGTCGGGTCGCCGCCCCAACCAACGTCCGCTCATCGGCAGATTCTCCTATCTGCCAACCTGGGCGCCGTCACGCCGGCACGCACCTCGCGGCTACTTGAGCGCACCTGATCAAGGGAATTGGTGGATCGGGCGCGCTTTGCTTGGCGCGCTCGTGGCCTTCGACAGTGTCGTTCAGCGGGCCCTCTTCGTCGCCCGCTTGCGGGGCGGCGTCAACAGGTCGGCGATCGCCGCGATCGCGGACGGCACCAGGCGGTAGTACGCCCAGACGCCGCGCTTCTCGCGCTCGAGCAGACCGGCCTCGGTGAGGATCCGAAGGTGATGACTCACGGTCGGCTGGGATAGACCAAGCGGCGCGGTGAGGTCACTCACGGACGCCTCGCCCGCCGGAGCGGACTGGATCAGACTGAGCAGTTGCAGCCGGGCCGGATCAGCGAATGCCTTCAGCACTCCCGCGAGCCGCTCAGCATCGGCCCGCTCAATCGGCTCGCCAGCAATCGGCGAGATAGCAGGCATAGCAGTTGTCGCAGTTCCCACGCCTTCCATCGTTCCACCAATACCATCGGTAGGCTGGTGGAACCGGGATCAGGACCCCCGATCGCGACCGCGAGGCCGGGTCTCACGTTGCACAGTTGGGCGGCGGGTCTGGGCACGGACGGCGGTGAAGCCGCAGGTCACCAGCTTGGCGGTCATTGGTCACCATGCTGACCGTGGCGAGCGCTTCGCGGCATGTCCGGAAACGTGATCAAGCGTCTGGACGATCCTCGCGCGTCATGTCTCGTCGGCACCGGGCCGGAGTTGGTCCCATTGAACGTCGAAGCAGACAAGTCCCCGTTCGGCGGCCATGTGGGCGCAGGCAGCGGATACCTCGTCGGCCATGCTGTACCGCATGGCGAAGTAGATGATCGGGCCTGATGCGTTGTCGATCAGGGGTGCGCTGGACCATGGGCTCGTGTCGTCGACATCCCGCGGATCGCCCATCTCGTACCACCGGTCCAGCAGCGCCTCGACATACGCGCTGATCGCCGGCGTGGGCGGCGAGTAGCCTCCCGCGATGTACCGGTCGTACAGCGCGGAGAACACCTCCCCGGCATCCGTATCGTCCGGGCGGTCGCCTTCCCAGACGGCGAGGTCGTACGTCATGGGCAGTGAGTATGCACCGGCTGGAGACCACGACCAGTGGCGTGCAACGCGGCACGACCGGACGGCCTCGCGACCGCCGCAGGGCTGGGCCGGGCTCGCGAGTGAGCCGTCTCGACTTCCCTACGGATCAAGCTGAGTCTTCACTCCGGTCGTGTTCAGGCGATTGGCCAGAAGGAGCACTTCGGCTCGGGTACCGATCACGCCTGGACCGGTCAGGCGGGTGTACGTGTCACTGGCCTCAGCGAGCGATGCGCCGTACCGTCGCAGCACCCGCAGGATCGCCAACCGCAGCGGGCGGCCGCTGTCCGGATCGACACGGAGCCGGCCGGCGCCGTCGCGGTCGAGCAACATCTGGCGGAACTCTTCGGGCAGCGTGTCCCGTCCACAGCTCTCGAGCTGGCTGCCGCATCCGTCACACACAGATGAGATCGACCAGGCTAACCGGTCCCCGATGACCGCCTGGCTGAGCTCACCACGCAGCAGTGCACCACATCGCGAGCATGGCTCGACCAACTCGTGCCCGTCGATCATCAGCTCGCTCACGGAGACCATCGTAGGCACCGGGCATACCCAAGGCACCCGATCAAGCACTGATTGCGGCATGTGCGGATGGCGCTCAGCCCGGTTGCGCTGCCGCGGCGCTCGCCTGCTACGCGGTAACGGTGGATCATCGATCCGACATGCCGCTGTGGCGCGGCTGGCGGCGACCGGCGGTGGGGGCAGCGTGGAGTTCACATTTCAGGACGTGATGGAACGAGCGGCAACTGTCGGCCGCGACGTGGAACTCGCCGACGTGCATGGGATCTTCCGGCACGGCGGTCCCAACCCGGGCGCGAGCCCTTCGGAACTGGCTGCGCTCAGGCAGCGCGTCGACCTCCCCCCGTCGTACGCGGAGTTTCTGACCTACTGCGATGGCTGGGTCGGACTCGACGGGCAGACGGACATGCTGCCGATCGCCGAGTTGATCGACGGGCCAGCTACCGAACAGGCTTGGGTGATCGTCGAGGCGTACGACGAGGGCAGCGGCCGGCAGTTCGGGCTGTCCCGCGACCGGTACCTCGTCATCGGTGCGGCCGAGTCGAGCCTGAGCGTCGTCCTGCTCGACCTCAAATCGGCGCCTCGGGTGTGCTGGCTGACCCAAGGGGGCGTGGGAGAGTTCCCGACCCTCGACGCCCTCATTGCGACTGCCACCGAATACCACCTGGAGACGCTTGCCGCCTTGCGAGCGGACCCATGGCTGGGCATCTCAGACTGATGACGGCAGGATGCACTGACGTCGGCATGAGTGCGCACCCTGCAGAACGCAGCGATCAGGACGCATCGTGACCGCGACGGGCGACCCAATCGACTAAAGCTTGGGTCTGAGAGGGACGCCCCTTTCGAGCCGCATGATCCGTTACGGCCAGCCGATATTTCGAGGCCGCGAATCAGATGTCTGCACGACCGTGCTCGTCGCGCGCCTGAGGCCACCCAGTGTGGTCGTGGGGTCTACGCCGGACACTGCGGCCAGAACGTGGCGAGGCCGGACGTTGCCGCGCCGGCCCAGGCGTTCGCCAACGCGTATGCCAGGGCCGCGGTGCGGTGGCCGTTGATCGAGTGACCGGGTGCGGGTATGACCGCTGCGTACAGCGGGCTGCTCGGCGGGTAGAAGCCACGCTCACGGGCGCAGATCTGTCCCGCTGTGCCGCAGCGCAGGCCAGCGGCTGCGTCGCAGTTGAGCGTGTCGTGGTCGCCGACAACGACGAGGACGGGGACCGTGATGTGCTGGCTGTAGGACGGGTCGCGGGCCAGGTTCATGGTGGCCCGTTCTCCGGTGGTGCCGGTGGCCTTGGCCCGCTCGTCCGACGCGACGGCGTCGCGGGCCGCGCCGGGCAGGTAGAAGAAGTCGCCGCCGCGGGTCCCCGGCGTGGTGGTGACGTACCCGTCCGGTGGGCGTTCGCCGGCGAATGCCGGGTCCTGGTGCGCTGGGTGCAGACCGGCGGCGATCGCCGCCTGCTGCACCGGGTTGGGCCGGTGCAGGTACCCGGTCAGGATCAGGGCGTCGACGTCGTGGTGGCCAGCCGCCTCGACCATGAAGATGGCAGAGCCGTACGAGTGCCCGACGCCGACGACACGGCGGATCCAGCCGTTCCCGTGGCGCAGCTGCTGCACCAGCTGATGGGTCACGAACGCCTCGGCGGTGACGGTCACCTGCTCCGCGGGCGGCCGGTCGCTGGCCCCGACACCGATCCGGTCCACGGTGTAGACGGCCATGCCGGCCTGTATCGCTGCCTGGGCATATGCGTGGTCGTCGCCCGGGAGGCCCCAGTACCGGTGGTCGTAGGTGAACCCGGACAGCAGGATCTGCACCGTGCCGGTCGGCCGCGACGGGCGGCACAACCATCCCGCGACCCGGTACCGTACCGTGGCGTCCGGGACCAGTGTCACGGACGTGTCGTACCGCTGGCACGCGGGTCGGGAAGCCTGCGCCGGTGCCGGCGTCAGGGCGAGGATCGCCGTCGTGAGCAGCGGCACCGCGATGAGCAGGCCGCGAAGCCGTCCCGTGAACGTGGTGCGCGGTCCGGCGTGTGCCGCCGCAATGCTTCTCATGTCATCTCCTCATGGTGTGTCGATGGCCGTCGGGCGAGGGCGAACAACGAGCGGTTCGGGGTGGGCCGGCCCGGCCGGAGCGTCTCGATGCCGATCAGGTCGGTGTCCGGAAGCCGAAGGCCGGCGAGGTCTCGCCTGGCCGGACTCGACCGGCAGCCCTGGATCGGCGACAAACGGATGCACCGGGCAGAGCTGCGCTGGTGGCGCCAACGGCGGTAGCCACAGCGCCGACCCGCCCGAACCCGCGGCGGTCGGCCGGTCCTGGGCCGGGTATCTTCGTCCCGGCGGTGCCGGGTTGCCGCCGCCTCGCGCAACGGTGCCGTTCCGCGGCGGCGAGGTGCCGCGCCTGGGCGAGGGCCGAGCGCTGAGTCCCGCCTTCCGGCGCGTCCGCAACCGATCCGAAGCGCGGGTCATGCGGCCCACCAGCCGCGGATCGGGGCCAGGCCACGGCCGAGCGGCAGGGCCTCGGCGGCGAACGCCTGGTCCTGCTCCCCGAACAGGACCACGGCTTCGCAGCCGGCCCGGGCGAGGATCCGTTTCACCGTCCGGGTGTCCTGCTCGAGGCCGTCGATCGTGGTCGCGGTGATCGTGACGAGCAGGGCGTAGCGGTACCGCACGTGCCCCTGCGCCTGCTCCCGGTCGATCTGCGCGACCGACCGTGCCTCCTGCTGCTCCCGGGCCGTGCGCACGAGCCGGAGTTTGCGTTTCGCGAGCTCGTCGCCGGCCCGGGCGACCTGTTCCCGCCGGGCGGCCAGGTTCGCCAGCGCCGCGGGGATCGGTTGGGCAACGAGGGTGACGGTGCGCCGGCCGGTGACGCGGGTGTAGAGGCCGGTGAGCCAGGTCGCGCCGACCAGGGTGCGGGGCATCTCCGCCACCCACAGGGTCCGGGAGTAGCCGGAGTCGTGCCGCAGCACGCTCCACCCGACGGTTTCCGTCGCGGCCGGGCCGGCCAGCCGCGGCGCAACCCCGGCGGCCACGCCGGGGCCGGCGCCGCGCAGGCCGAGCTCGGCCTGGTCGGCAGGGTCGAACTGGCTGCGCAGGACCGCCGCGTAGCCGCGCGGGCTGAGCCACCCGTCGGTCGGCACGCCGGCCTCGGCGACGGTCGCCTCGATCCCGGTGAGTTTGTCCAGGACCACCGCGGCGACGGCAGCGTCCCCGCCGCCCGCGTCGGCGACCTCGCCGGACATGCGGGCGGCGTCGAACACGACCGCGAGGAACGTCTCGTGCCGCTGCGCGGACGGCCCCGCCGCAGCCGTTAGCTCGGCCAGGGACTCGTAGGCGGGACTGGTGGTGTCGACCGCCCGGCCGGCGAGATACCGCTGCGCGCGGTTCCCGGTGTCGGGGACCACGCGTGTCGTCAGCGACCACCGCGCCAGGCCCAGGTCGCCGTACTCGGAGCCGAGGATGTTCAGCACCTGCGCCCAGTCGACGAGCCGCTGCTCCTGGACCTCGGTGTCGGCGAGGAGAAAGTTGGAACCGTGGCAGCGCAGCGCGGCGGTGACGGTCCGCTCCCCGGCGTGGGCGAGCAGCCCGACGTGGGTGGTGCCGTCGGCGGCGACGGCGGGCAGCCACCGGTACCCGGCGGCCGGGCCGGGCAGGTCAAGGTGACCGGCGGCACCGTTCGGGGCGAAGACCAGGCCGCGGTAGCGGTCCTGCCGAGCCGCCCGCTGGATCAGCGCGCCGGTGATCACCGGAAGCCATGCGGTGGCCCGCCGCCCGCGCAGGCGCAGCAGCCCGAGCACCCACAGCACCGCCGCCACCACGGCCAACGCGGCGGCGGTCCAGCGGGCGCCGGAGACACCCAGGTTGACCGCGGTGACAGCGCACAGCACGCCCAGGCTGACCATGACGATCTGCGACCAGGTGAACCCCATGACCGCGCCGCGGCTGGAACGGGGAGAAAACGAAAAACGCATCAGCAACTCCAAGTCGTTGCACAGGCGGGACGGAGCACAACAGCGGGCGGGACGCATCCGCCCGGCCTAGACCGGCACGATCGGCACCTCGGCCACACCGGCGGCCGCACCACCGGCACCGCCGCCGGGCGTCGCACCACCGGCACCGCCGCCAGGCGACGACGCTCCCCCACCCCCGGCGGCATGGTCCGGCGAGTCGGCCGCTGGCACGCCTCCGCCGCCGTCCGACGGCTGTGGTGCTCCGGTCGCTGGCCGCTGGTCGGCGGACGCGGCGGCCAGCAGCGGATCGGCGCCGCCACCGGTGGCTGCGCCTGTCGCAGACGATTCACCGCCGGTGATGGTGGTCGCGGCGTGGACGTCCGCCTGGGCCTGGCGGCTGCTCTGCTGCACGCCGGTCGCCTCGTCGGCGTTGGGATGCTCGCCGCTCGCCGGCCCCGCCGCGGCCGGGCCGTCCGTGGTGCTCGGGTCGCCGACCGGCGTGCCGTCCCCGGCGGTACTCACCGCATCCGCGGCCTGCCGGTCCGGCCCGTCACGCAAACCGAGGCGCTGCTGGAGATCGCCGCCGCCGGCCTGCCGGCCGCCTTGGCCGGCACCGCCACCCGGCGACGCCAGGTCGGCGAGGTTGCCCTGCATGAGCTCGGCCACCGACTGCCCGCCATCACCGGACGAGAACGAGGAGCCCGGCATACTGTCGGCCGCCTGCGCCGCGTAGGAGCCGGCCGCGGCAAGGACGCCGCGGGCGTTGATGTCCGAAAGGTACCCGTCGAAGATCGACATCAGCCGCAGCAGCACCCACGGCGTCATGACCATCATCCAGATGATCAGCAGCCCTTTAAGCGCGGTGATCAGGTCGGACTCGTAGGCGGCGCGGGTGCCGTAGATCCAGAACTCGACGGTGACGAACCGGGACGCGCCCAAGGCGTTGAGGGTCCAGAACCAGCGCCGACCCCAGTGTTTCGTCTCCGCCGACACCTGCCCGGTCATCGCGAACGCCCCCAGCAGCGCGGCGCCCTCCGCCAGTTCGCTACGGAACAGCTGGGTGATCCCGACGAGCAGCAGCCCGATGATCGACAGCCCGGCGATGAGCAACGCGACCAGGGTCGTGCCGGCGCCGGCCGACAGGGCCGACACGGCGGTGACCCACGCCGACGGGTCCCACCGCTCATGCTCGTTGTTGGTGATCAGAGCGTTCGTCGCCTCGTCCCACGCCGCGACGATCACCCACGCCAGACCGCCGGCGAAACAGATGCCCAGCAGCGCCCGGACCAGACCACCGAGGGTCGCGACCGGGCCCGGGCCGTTGACCCGCAACCCGTTGATGATCGTGGAGACGATGAAGAACAGCAGCAGGAACAGCAGCAGGATGCTGGCGGTCGAGTTGTAGGTGAAGTAGAACGCTTCGTCCGGTGGCGGTGGTGCCGTCGCGGTGAACACCAGCTTCGCGACCTCGCTCAGCAGCCAGGCCATGGTCTGCACGACCATCGTGACCAGGCCCTGGATGCCGGTGGCGACCGCGCTGTTCAGCACGTGCTGTACCTGGCACGACACATCGGTCAGGCCGCAGCCGTCGTCACGGGCACCGTCGGCGGGCGGCGTGCTCGGCGGCGCGGTGCTGCCGCCCGGGTCGCGCAGCTGCAACGACAGGGTCCGGGCCGCCGCCGCGCACCGGTCGCGTTTGGAGGTCCACCGGGTGGCGTTGGCCGTGTCGGCGGCGGCGCGCTGGACGAACAGGTCGCAGCGCACCAGTTCCGGGCTGCTCGCCGCACCGGACGCGACGTCGGACAGCACCGTCGGGGTGCCGTCGCGGAGCCGGTCGTCGAGCGTCAGCGCCACCGTCTGGCAGGCCAGCTGCTGCTCGGTCGTCAGCGCCTGCTCGCACGCCGTCATCCAGTGCGACGGGGCACCCTGCGGCGGGCTTGTCGTGTACCGGGCCAACAGGACACACCACCGCTGCACCGTCGCCGGCACGGTCCCGCCGCACCGCGGGTTGTCTACCGCCGACGGCGCCGGGACACCCGGCGTGGCCGCCGGCTGGGACGGCTGCGGTACGCCCGCCGACGGTACTGGGCTGGGTTCTGCCCCAGCCGGCCGGGACGTCATCAGCAGAACCGAGACGAGCGGCAGCAGCATCGCCACCAGCCGCCGGATGCCCGTGCGGTGCGCACCTCCTCCGGCCGCGCCAGCATGGGCGATCATGACGGGGTGCCCGGGGCCCAGCTGTCCGGGCCCAGCACACGAGCCAGCAGCTGCGGGTCCCGCGGGCTGCCGTCGCGGATCGTGCCCCACACGTCCGGCGCCGGCGCCGGCACCGGCGGCTCCAACGCTGCCAGCCGCCATCCGGCGTCGGTCAGTTCAACGGTCAGGTCGTGCACCGCCCACCCGCCCGTCAGCGCAGCAGCCGATGCGGCACCCGGCGCTCCACCACCCACACCGAGCAGCGCGAGGCCATAGGTCTGGACCGTAACCCGGGCACCGACCGTCAGCACGGTGGCGTCAGCGGCATGCTGCGCCCACACCCGCACCACCACCGTCTGGCGAACGCCCGCCGACGTCCCGGCAGCGCCGCCGGCGACGAGCCGCTCGATGAGGCTCATCGCGTCGGACGCCAGCAGGTCCGCGATGCGGCGGCGCTGGTCGTCGGCCGGGCGGTTCGCCGCGGCGCCGAGGAGCGTCTCGAGACAGGCAGCGGCATCGCCCGCGCCACGGATCGTGGCAGCGAACGGCGGCACGGCACCGGAGGTCCACGGCACGAGGACCCCGCCGGCATCCGCCGGGTCCGTGGCGGGCTGGGCATGCGGCAGCAACCACCGGTCGGCGGCCATACCGGAGCCGAACAGCAGCAGGACGGCCAGCAGCCACCGCAGCGGGCGAGACGCCCCGCCACGGCCGTCGAGCACAGGCTTGTAGTCATCCATCGCGCACCTACTGCTTCAGGAAGAAAGCGATGATCGCGACCGGCGAACCGATGATCATGGCGACGAGGCTCGCGCGCCACATCATGGACTTGCCGCGATCGGACAGGATGTGCGCACCGAACACCGGGCCGATGCCGAACGTGATCGCACCGCCGACCAGTCCGGTGAACGCCGCCACGACACCGAGGAACAACGCGCCGTTGATCAGCGAATAGAACAGATCCGACCGCGGCACCTGCTGCGGGTCCGGACCGATCCGGTCCCAGTCGAACCCGCCCGGCAGCCCTCCACCGCCACTCGGCGCCGGTGTGGGCGCCAGCACCAGCTGCGCCACCACCACCTTCACGGCCAGCCACGCGCCAACCTGAGCCGACATCAACGGCTCCACTCGTCGCCACGACGTTCCCGCGCCACCGGATCACCGCGATAATCAGCCGGCGCATCACCGGCCAGATCCGGATCCGCCGGCCACGCCCCCAGCACCGCGTCGGCGAGCTCAACGAGCGCCACCCGGACCGGTCTCCGCATCCGGCTGAGATCGACCGGCTCCGCACGGGCCAGGTGCGCATCGAACGGCACACGCACCACCCTGGCCACCGATCCGCCGAGCTGACGGACCGCCGCCCGCACGTCGCGAGCGGGCCGCGGGGTCGTGGCAACCACGACCGCGACCGTCCGCGCCGCCGCATCGTGCAGCCCCCCGGCCCGCAGCTGCGCCACCAGGCGCATCGTGTGCTGCACACTGTCCACCCCGGCGCGAGCCACCAGCACCGGGCACACACCCCCGGCCAGCAGCCGCCACACCCCGGCCACATCAGCGACCGGAGCATCGATGAGGACCAGCGGATAGCTGCCCCGCAACGCCTCGACGACCCGCAACGTCTCAACCAGCACCGTCGGGCGGCGAACCGGCATACGCACGACCTCCCCGACCGCCGTGTGCAGACCTGACGTGCCGCGCTGCATCACCGCATCCAGCGTCGCCGCATCAAGATGACCGGCCTGCAGCAGCCTCGTGTGCAGGTCCCACACCGACGCGTCGCTGTGCCGCAGCACACGGTGTTCCAGACCACCCCAGCCACGCGCTGTCGCGTCGACCGCCGCCACCGGCCGCGGCATGGCTGCCGCGACAATGGCGCCGAGCGCGGCAACGATCGTCGACCTGCCGACACCACCGTCCGCAGACGACACCACGACCGGCGGGGATCCCGGCGGGAGCGACGCCGCCCGCAGCCACACCCGGCGCAGCGACGGACCGTCCCCGAGCTCGCGCGGCACCGGCTGAGGCAGACACCTCCGGATCCGCGACCCGGTGCGCGGCAGGTCCGCTGGCACATCGGCAGGTATGCGGCCTCGACGGCCGGCCAGGAGTACCGGGCCGGCCGCACGGCAATCTGGCGGGAGTGCCCTATCGGCGGGTGTTCGCAATGGCTCCATGTTCGCCTTCCACATTGGACAGATCGCGTCGGCATGCGGCGTGGGTATGTGCATCCGGATGCCCGCTCCTGCTTCGAGGCGAGCTGCGACCGCAGCCCGCTCGCCTGCACCACTGGGGTCGATGCACCACCCGGCTTCCGAGGCTGCCAAGGTCGCGGACGCTCAGACAGTTGACCGGCGTTAGCCAGGGCACCGGCCAGCGGCATGCACGGAATGGCCGGCCGCCGTGGTGCGGCGGCCGGTCGGCGAAGCCGCTACGACCGCGCATCGCCGATCGGCATATGGCGAAGGAGCCGCGCCGGCTCCGCTGCGACGGCGCACCAGCCAGCAGCGTTCAGCCGGTGACCGGCAACCGTGTCGCGCCGGGCGACGACGGCCCTGCAGGTGGCCAGCTCGGAGGCGATTCCAGCGTCGGCGGGGCCATGCGGTCTGCCGGGGCCGTACTCGGGGTCGGCGTGCCGCCCGGCGTTGCGGTCGCGGACCCGGCCGTCGATCCCGCGGCACTGGTTGCGGAGCCGGCGCAGGTGGCGACCGCGACGTCGATTGTGGCGGCCCCGCCGCCGGGCAGCGCGGCGACGGTCACCCGCATCGCGGTGATGGTGACGGTGCCGTCGTTGTTCGCCGACCGTATGCCGTAGCTGATCTCGACATGCCGGTCGATGGACCCGGCCGCATCTGCGCTGACAGCCCACGATACGCGCCCGTGATCACAGACGGCGGTCGCGTTCGCGGCAGCGACCACACCAGACACCGAAAGTCCCGACGCGTCAGCGACGGCGTAGCCGCCGCCGGCGCGGACGGTGGCTTCGCGCAGGATCACGCTGCCGTCCGAGGTTCGGGCACCGCCCACCGCGGTTCGGGTGACGCCGTCAGCGCTCGACACCGACGGTGTGGCGCTGCTCATCGTTGCCCGAGTGACGACGATGCCGGAGGCGGCATCAGGCCGGCGTGCTGCACGCCCATCGGGTGCGGCGTAGAGGAACAGCCCACCTGCGCCCGCGGCCAGGGCGACCAGGACGACGCCGGCGGACCGTACGGCCATCATGGCTGGAGATCCCTTCAGCGACGCGGAAGATGCGGTGGCCAGGTTTAAGCTGCAGGCCGTGGCAGGCGACCGCTTCACGCCGCACGTCGCCAGACGCAGGCGGCGGCAGGCCCGCCGGGTGTGCAGGCAGCGGGAGGTCACGGGTACGGACGCTGCCGACGCGGACGCCGATGCCGTCGACGGACGGTGAGCAGGAGCATGGCCCAACGCCAAGGACCCGACGGCCACGACATGCGGTGCGGACGTTGCAGGGCCGCTCTCCAGCTGCCTTGCCGGCACCACGCGGCCGGGGTCTTGCCGCTGCCGCTGCAGCCGAATTTGGCCGGCGTATCCCATCGTCAACGGTTGCCGACGCTCCGGGCCCTTCACGGAGCACGTTCAACCCATCGGCCGGTTTGAGACCGATCCGCGCAACCTAACGCGGCGAGCCTGCGAGAGGTATCACCAGTCATCGAGCGGGTCGAGCGGCAGACCGAGCGTTTCGGGGGCGACGTCCAGTGCCAGGCTCAGCAGCCGCCGGCTGTACTGGTCGGGGATCTTTTTGCCGTTCTCCCACCGGCTGATCATGACCTTGAGGCTCTCCTGGGACGCGGCCGGTTTCGCATGCAACACCGCTACCCGGCGGATGTGATCGTTGAGCCGGTCCTGGGACCAGTGCTTCCGCTTGCGGGCCTCACGGATCAGGTGCCCGACACGACGGGCGCCTGCACCCGCCGGCTGCACCGGGCCCGGCGAGCCGGCCGCCGGCTCGGTGGTACTGGCGTCGGTACGTGCCGACGATCTCGTGCTGTCGCCGGGGACGACTGCATGAAGGTGACTCTGGAGCGTCATCAGTGGTGCCTCCGTCGCATCGGGAGAGACGCTGCGACCGTATGGCGGGTCAAGCGTCTGCGACGCCGATGGCGCGGTTACACCCGATGACACAGGACTTACACGCCACAACACAGCACGATCGTGAACCCCAGAGAGTTTCCGGGATCGGCCCGCCGCATGTTCGCGGCCAGGCCGCATCCAGAGCTGAGCTCGCCGCCTGCGCCATGTCACTGCCGTTCCCGGCACGATGCTCATCCGGCCTCCGCCGCACGCAGCGGTCGCCCCGGTTACTCACGTCGTTCCGCTTTCCCGGCCGGATCGAGTTCCTCAAATGCGGTTGGGTGGCTACTGCCCTACCAACGCCTCACTGCAGTCGTCTGAACGGCGAGATCGCCGAGTTGGGGCAGGTGATGGCCGACCATTTTGGCCGGCACCGGGAGGCTGAACGCTACCTGAGCCTGCCCGGCTTCGGTCCCGTGCTCGGTGCCCGGATCCTCGGCGAGTTCGGCGACGACCCCCACCGCTACCGCGACGGCAAAGCCCGCCGCAACTACGCCGGCACCTCACCCATCACCCGCGCCTCCGGCAGCCGCCGGGTCGTACTCGCCCGCTACGCCCGCAACAAGCGACTCGCCGATGCCGTACACCAATGGGCCTTCTGCGTTATGCGCGGCTCACCCGGCGCCCGCACCTACTACCAAACCCTGCGCCAACGCGGCACCGGCCACCAAGCCGCCCTCCGCCAGCTCAGCAACCGCCTCGTCGGCATCCTCCACGGCTGCCTCAAGACCGGCACCACCTACAACGAAGCCACCGCCTGGAGCCATCTCCAACCCGCCACTTGACAAACAAAAACATGGGATGTTTGCCGCGATCAGTGCATCCGATCAAGACGGATCCGGCCTCCGTTCCCGTAGGTCACTACCAGCGAAACGAAGCCGGAACAGTCGGGGACCACGCAGCTGGAATCGCTCCCGTCCGTGCGGATCCCAATAGATGTCCAACTGCCCGCCCAGCTCTTCTTTGGCAGACAGAGATTGCGCAAGGCGGTCGGATTCAGCCATGGCCGCCTTCTCTACCGAGGAGGGCAGTGTCAGCCTCAGCGCATACCGTCCCCTTCCTTCCCCAACGGGCCGGATTACCCATGTCCGGGAAACTCCGCCCTCATGCCTCTCATCCACTGATAGCGACACTCGGTGAGCGGGGTTCTGGCCGGCGAAATCAAGGAAACCTGCCAGATTGTCCGGGCGCACAAGAATTACGCCGACAGCATTTCGCAACGCCGGCAACCCACGATGCACAGCATGCCGCAGCCTGCCCTCGTCGCGCGATGCTGCGCCTGAACAGATGTCGTGAGTCGAGCTGCCGCCGTTCGAGATGCCCCTCGATGTAGTCCTGCACCCCGAGACCTACCTGAACGAGCGCGGCATGTCCGGCTTGGACATGGCGGTCAAGGAGCCCGAGGTGCACATCCCACACAGCCGCGACAGCATCGACGACATGCCCGCGGCGTCAACGGACACCGTGGACTCCCCGGATACCGCGGCGACCTCAGTGTTCACTGTGGGTGCTTGCTTTTGGTCATGTCCCTGAGCGGATGATCGCGCTATGTCAGTACTTGAGGCCATCTGGCACAGATCATCGTAGGGAAGCGGCATCTCGAACGCAGAGGCGTCCCGCTCGTCGACCACGTGCCTCGCCTCACATACGTCAAGTCATGTGTTGCCAGTAGTGCATGCCGTAGGTGAAGTACACGTAGGCGTAGCCGGCCGGGCCGAACATCACCGCGTTGCGCTGCGTTCGGCCGCGGTGGGCGTGGGAGGCGGGGTCCTCGCCGGTGCCGGAGTACGCCTCCACCTCGGTCACCCGTACCGTGACCGCGCCGACGGTGAGGTGGCAGCCCAGCAGGGCCCGGGCGGCCTGGTCGACCGGGCCGGCCAGCGCGTCCGCGAGGCTCATGACTTGATGAGGGCGATGCGGTGGACCAGGTCGTCGACCGCGCGCTCCACGGGCGGCATCGGGAAGCCGGGCACGAACTGGCGCATGACGACCGCGCCGTGCAGGGAGGTCCACAGGGTCGTCGCGTCGGCGAACGGGTCCTCGCTCGTCGAGCGGCCCGCGGCCACGCACTCGCGCAGGGCGTCGACCAGGACCATGAACGCCTCCAGGCGGCGCTGCCACACCTCGGGCAGCCCGGAGATGTCGTCGGCGCTGCCCATGCTCGGACGGCCGGAGCGCTGGCGGCCGAAGAGCACCTTGTACCGGGCCGGGTCCTGCATGCCGAAGCGGACGTACGCCTGGCAGCCCGCGACCAGCCGCCGCACCGGGTCGGTCACCTCCTCGGTGGCCGAGTCGAGGACCAGCAGGCGCAGGCGTTCGAAGGCGATGTCGAGCACCGCCTCCAGGATCGCGTCGCGGTCGGCGAAGTGGGTGTAGATGGAGGGTGCCGAGATCCCGGCCTCGCGGGCCACGGAGCGCAGGGTCAGCGCCTCCTCGTTGCCCTCGCGCTCCAGCAGCCGCTCGGCCGCGGCCACGATCTCGTCGCGCAGGAGGGCCCCCTCGCCACGCCGGTTGCGGGTCCGGCCAGGCCTGGCCGAACCCGCGGAGTCCGCCTTCATACGAACCATCATGCCGTCTGGAGCTCGAGCTCACGCACGGGAGCCGGGGCGGTGCGGGCGGGCCGTACCGCGAGGACGGCGATCGCCATCAGCAGCGAGATGCCGGCGGCGATGAGCGCGCCGCGGGACATCGCGTCGGTGAAGGCCTGGTCCGCGACGGCGATCACGTGCTGCGCGGCCGGGGCCGGCAGGGTCGCGGCGAAGCCGTGGGCGGTGGGCAGGTCGGTGCCGGCCGGGCCCAGGTCTGTACCGACGGAAGCACGGTAGGCGGAGGAGACCACGGTGCCGAGGACAGCGATGCCCAGCACGCCGCCCAACTCCCGGATGACGCTGTTGAGGGCGCTCGCCATCGAGGCGAACCGGGGCGGGACCGAGCCGCTGATCTGCAGGCTGGCCGGGGCCATCATCATGCCCATGCCGAGGCCGATGACCGCGGTACCGACGGCGATCTTCCAGAACTCGGTGTGCACGCCGGTGGTGGCCAGGTCGAGCAGGCCCGCGGTGGCCAGGAACAGCCCGAGGGCCAGGGTGCCGCGGGTGCCGAGCCGGCGGGTGATGAGCGGCGAGGTGGCCGAGGTCGCGGCCATCGCCACGGCGAACGGCATGGCCCCGAGGCCGGCCACGAGCGGGCTGTAGCCGTGGACCAGCTGGAGGTACTGCGAAAGCTCGAACAGCGTCCCGAAGAGCACGAAGAACACCACGGCGAGCGAGAGCGCGGCGATCGCGAAGGTGCGGTTGGTGAACAGGTCGAGCCGCACGAGCGGGGACCTGGCCTTGCGCTGCCACAGGACGAACGCGACGACGAGGACGGCCGCGGCCCCGAACTCGGCCAGCGTGGTGGCGTCGGCCCAGCCGCGCACGGGGGCCTGGATGACGGCGTCGACCGCGGCCGCGACCGCGGCGGTGGACAGCAGGGCGCCGAGCACGTCGAGGCGGCCGCCGCGCACCACCGGCACCGTGGGGACGAGCGCGAACACGGCGCCGATCGCGAACGCGACGAGCGGCACGTTGATCCAGAAGGCGCTGCTCCACGAGAAGTGCTCGAGCAGGGCGCCGCCGGTGACGGGGCCGATGAGCACGCCGATGCCGGCCGCGGCCGACCAGGCGCCGAAGGCCTTGGGCCGCTCGTGGGCCGGGAAGATCCGGGTGATGATCGCCAGCGTCGCCGGCATGACGAACGCGGCGCCGAGGCCCATCACCGCGCGCCAGGCGATGAGCTGCCCGGGCGAGTCCGACAGGGCCGCGACCGCCGAGCCGCCGCCGAAGACGACCAGGCCGCCGAGCAGGGCGTTGCGGGAGCCGAGCCGGGCCCCGAGGCTGCCGGCCAGGATCAGCGCGGAGGCGAAGACGAGGGTGTACGCGTCGGTGATCCACTGCAGGTCGGCGGTCCCGGCCCGCAGCGCGTGGGCCAGCGACGGCAGGGCGGTGTTGAGCACGGAGTTGTCGAGGGTGACGGCGACGAGCGTGAGGCTGAGCACCGCGAGAGCGGCCCAGCGACGCGGGTACTCGGACTCGGACATGGCGCAGGCTCCTTACGGACGTTTGCTAACGCCCGTAAGGTTAGATCCGTCAGCTAACGCTTGTAAAGTTAATCCACTCTGTATCGGTCGTCACAGCGTCGAGGACCTCCCGCAGCGGCTCGACGCCGATGCCGGGGCCGGTCGGCACGGCCACGTGGCCGTCCTCGAGCACGAAGGGCGCGGTGATGTCCTGGGCGTAGTACCGGTCCGACGCCGAGGTGTCCCCCGGCAGCGTGAACCCGGGCAGCGCGGCGAGCGCGACGTTCGCGGCCCGCCCGAGGCCGGTCTCCAGCATCCCGCCGGCCCACACCGCGACCCCGTTGGCCGCGCACACGTCGTGGACGCGGCGGGCCTCGAGGTACCCGCCGACCCGCCCCGGCTTGATGTTGACGATCCGGCAGGCGCCCAGCGCGATCGCGTCGGCCGCGGCCCGGGCGCTGACGATCGACTCGTCGAGGCAGATCGGGGTGCGGATCAGCGTGGCCAGCCGGGCGTGCCCGCGGATGTCGTCCTCCGGCAGCGGCTGCTCGATGAGCAGCAGGCCGAACGGGTCGAGCCGGGCCAGCCGGTCGGCATCGGTAAGCGTGTACGCGGTGTTCGCGTCGACCTGCAGCAGCACGTCGTCGCCGAAGCGCTCCCGCACGGCGCGGACCGGCTCGACGTCCCAGCCGGGCTCGATCTTGAGCTTGATCCGCAGGTAGCCGGCGTCGAGGTACATCGCCACCGCGTCGAGCAGGGCCGGGATCGAGTCCATGATGCCGACGGAGACGCCGGCCGGGACGGTCTCCTTCACCGCGCCGAGGAACGCGCCCAGCGGCAGGCCGGCCGCGCGCAGGTGCGCGTCGAGCACGGCGGTCTGCACCGCCGCCTTGGCCATGGGGTGGCCCTTGAGCGGCTCGAAGAGCGGCTCGAGCTGATACACGTGACCGTCGAAGCGGCGCAGGAGCGGGATGAGGTACCGCTTGATGAACGCCTGCGCGCCGTCGACGTACTCCGGCGAGTAGAGCGGCCCGGACAGCGCCACGCACTCGCCCCAGCCCTCGGCCTCGGCCGTGACGGCGCGCACGAGCAGCACGTCACGCTCGTGCTCGGTGCCGAACGAGGTGCGGAACGGCGCGACGAGCGGCATCGCCACCCGCCGGAGCTCGATCCCGTGCAACTTCGTCGTCGCGACGTTGGAACTGAGCCCCTGATGAGCGGCCCCAATGCCCAGTCTGGCTCGATGCGGCTTCGCGCGGACCGACCCAGACCAGGCACCGCTGCGCTCCGGCCCGCTCATGCGGCCCGCGCCAGGAGGTAGCGGCCGTCCCGGGCCACGCCGGCGATGTGGTAGCCGGCCGCGAGCCGGCCCATGAGCGCGTCGCGGACCGCGACCCGCCAGGCCAGCGCCGCCTCCCGGTCGGCCGCGCGCAGACCCTCGGCGTCGGCGGGGACGGCTACGGAAAGTACACCCGGAGCATCCGGCAGATCGTGGACCTCCGGCCGCCCGCCGGGGGTGCGGGAGACGAGCGGCACCGCGCCCTCGGCGTCCGCGACTGCCGCGGCCCCCAGCGGGCGCTCCAGCCGCCACACGACGAGCAGCCGGTCGGTCAGGTCGCCGGTGTTGATGCCGTCGGTCATCGGGCCGTAGAACTCGGGCAGGTACTCGACCGCCTCGGCGCCGAGCTTCTGCAGGTTGAAGTAGGCGTTGCGCAGGATCAAGGGGTCGTACGTCCAGTGCACCTGCCCGACCCCGCGGGCCCGCGTCCAGGCGCGCTGGTGCAGCTTGAGGGCGAAGCCGACGCCGTGCCCGTGCCCGTCGCGCTCCACGCCGGCCAGGTGCGAATGCAGGTGTACGTGGTCGCCGGTGCGGCCGAAGAACCCGACCGCCGCGCCGACGAGGACGGCGCCGCGGTAGGCGCCCGCGACGTAGTTGCCGGAGTGGACGTACGTGCGCAGCATCGACGGCGACGCGATCTCGGCCGGGTGCTCGGCCCGCCAGACCCGCTGCAGCAGCGCGGAGCACTCCGCCAGCTCGGCCGTGGCGGACAGCTCGACCACCTTGACCCCGATGCGGTCGGCCGCGGCCGCCGCGTCGCTCCAAGCCTCGGCGGCGCTCACTCCGCCCGCCCGATCGTCGCGGCCAGCGTGCTGACGAGTGCGGCCCGCTCCGGCAGGCTGGACAACTCGATCCACTCCCCCTCCGCGTGCGCGTTGCCGCCGATCGCGCCGAGCCCGTCGAGGGTCCGCACGCCGATGCCGGCGGTGAGGTTGCCGTCGGAGCCGCCACCGACCGCCTCGCCGACGGCCGCGTTTCCGGTCAGCCGGGCGGTGAGCCGCTGGGCGAGCGCGAACAGCTCGCTCGCGGCCGTCTCCGGCATCGCCGGGCGGGCCGGGCCCAGCTCGACGTCGACCCGCGCGCCCGGCAGCACCGGCTGCAGCGCACGCAGGGCGGCGTCGACCCGGCTCATTTCCTCGGGGTCGAAGGAGCGCACGTCGACGCTGATCCGGGCCACGGCCGGCACGGTGTTGCTCGTGGTGCCGGCGACGGAGTCGGTCGGCGTGACCGTGGTGCCGCGCTCGGGCTCGTTGAGCTCGACGATGCGCAGGACCTGGTGGGCCAGCTCGACGCCCGCGTTGACGCCGAGGTGCGGGGCGTTGCCGGCGTGCGATGCGCGGCCGGTGATCCGCACCGTGTAGTGCGCGATGCCCTTGCGGGCGACCTTGAGCCGGCCGTGGGAGCTGCCCTCCAGCACCAGCGCGCCGGCCGCGCCGCGGGCGGTGTCCTGGATCAGCTCGGTCGAGGTCGGCGAGCCGATCTCCTCGTCGGCGTTGACGACCACGGCCACGCCGTCGAGGTCCGGGCACGCGGCGAGGGCGTGGAAAAGTACGACCAGGCCGCCCTTCATGTCGACCACGCCGGGGCCGGTGGCCCGGTCGCCGTCGACGGAGAACGGCCAGCGGGCCAGCGTGCCGCGCGGCCACACGGTGTCGTGGTGGCCGATGAGCACGACGCGGGTCGGGCCGCCACCGAAGCGCCAGCGCAGGTGCGGCCGGTCGGCGACCACGATGCGCTCCGGGGCCGCGCCGGTGAGGCGGGTGCCGAGCGCGGCGACCACGTCGGCGCTGCGGGCCAGGGCGTCGGGGTCCGACGACGGGGACTCCACTGCGATGAGCTCGGCCAGGTCGTCTCGCATCCGCGGGGCGGCGGCCGAAAGTTCCGCCCGTAAGGTGTCCAGCGCCGTCATCCCCTCACGGTAGCGGGCCCACCGACCGGAAGCTTGGCGCGCACCGCGGCCGCCTGTGCGGGATCCAGCTCATCGAGGATGTCGAGGCTGTGCCGCCAGGCCTCGGCGGCCGCGGCCTTGTCGCCGAGATCGTGATGTGCGTCACCGAGGTGGGACAGCACGCAGGCCTGGCCCGAGCGGTCGCCGAGCTCGCGGTAGGCGCGCAGCGCGTGGCCGTAGCAGGCCACCGCCTGGCGCGGGTCGCCGAGGCGGTGGTGGGCGTAGCCGACCGCGTCCCAGGTGCCCGCCTCGCCGTGGCGATCGCCGACCTCACGGTTCTCCACCAGCGCGTCGCGGCACCGGCGCAGGGCCCGCTCGTACTCCCCCAGCTGCCCCATAATCCAGCCGGTCGCGTTCAGGGCGCGGGCCCGCCACAGCTTGTCGCCGATGCGCTCGAAGAGGGCGAGGGCCTGCTCGCTGTGGCTCAGCGCGTCGCGGTACCGCCGCTGGGCGTGCTGCAGCCAGCCCAGGTGGAAGTGCGCGCGGGCCAGCCCGGGCGCGTCGTCGAGCTGCTCGTACAGGCACAGGGCGGTCCAGAGGTACTGGTGGGCCTCGTCGAAGCGGCCGATCCGCGCGTACACCTGGCCCAGCTCGCACGAGGCCGCGCCCTGGCCCGGGCGGTCGCCGAGGCGGCGCAGGGCCCGCAGCGCCGCCTCCTGGATGGCGACCAGCTCCTGCCACTGCCCGTGCCAGTCCAGGAACGTCGTCATCGCCGCGGCGAGGCGCCAGGTGTGCTCGTCGAGGCCCAGTTCGTCGGCGAGGCGTACCGCGGCCAGGACCGACCGGTGCTCGTCGGCGAACCACGCCTGGGCCTGCTCCCGCGGCGGGGCCGGCACCGCGATCGCCGGGTGCCGGGCGGCCCGCGGCGCCGGGTCCCGGGCCGGGTCGAGCCGCAGCGCCGCGGCCTGGGCGGTGCCGAGGTAGTGCTCGAGCAGGCGGTGCACGGCGGCGGCCCGCTCCTCGTCGGGGTCGTGGGTCTCGACCAGTTCCGTGGCGTACGCGCGCAACAGATCGTGGAAGGTGTACCGCCCCGGCCGCTGCTCCACCACGAGCCCGGCCCGGTCCAGCTCGGCCAGGGCGGTGCGGGCGGCGGGGAGCGGGGCCCCGGCCAGGCTCGCCACGGCGTCGATGCCCAGGTCCGGGCCCGGCCCCAGGCTCATGCGGCGCAGCACCTCGGCGGCGGCGGGGCTCAGCGCGCGGTACGACCACGAGAGCACCGCCCGCACGTCGGAGGCCGGGTCCGCGCCGGCGATCGCGTCCAGCGTCGAGCGCCGCGCGCCCAGCTCGTCGGCGAGCGCGGACAACGGCAGCTCCGGGCGGGTCGCGGCCCGGCCCGCGACGACGACGAGCGCGAGCGGCAGCCGGGCGCAGCGGGCCACGATCCGCTCGACCGCGTCCGGCTCGGCCGCGACCCGGCGCGCCCCGAGCCGGCTCACCAGCAGGTCGCGCGCCTCGCCGTCGGTGAGCAGGTCCACGGGCACGGGCACGGCGCCCTCGATCGCCACCAGCGAGGTCAGCGGGTCGCGGCTGGTGACCACGACCAGGCAGCCGGGCGCGGCCGGCAGCAGCGGCCGGACCTGCTCGGCGTCGCGCACGTTGTCGAGCACGATCAGCACCCGCCGGCCGGCGAGCTGGCTGCGCAGCAGGGCCGAGAGCCCGGCGAGGTCGGCCGGGATCCGCTCGGCCGGCACGCCCAGGGCGTCGAGGAACCCGCGCACGGCGACGGCCGGCGGCATCGGGGTGTCGGCGGGGTCGAAGCCGCGGAGGTTGACGTACAGCTGCCCGTCGGGGAAACGGTCGGCGACCCGGTGCGCCCAGTGCACGGCGAGGGCCGATTTGCCGACGCCCGCGGTACCCGAGACAACGGCGACGAACACGGCGCTGCCGGGCGGGGTCCACTCGGCCGGCAGCAGCGCGTCGAGCCGGGCCAGCTGCCCGTCGCGCCCGGCGAAGGTCCGCACGGCCAGCGGGATCTGGGCCGGCCGGGTCCGCACCGGCTCGGGGGCGGCGACGGTCACCGGGGCCGGGGCCGGCGGCGGGTCGAGCCCCTCGTCCTGGCGCAGCATGGCCGACTCCAGCTCGCGCAGGGCCGGGCCGGGCTCGATGCCGAGGTCCTCGCGCAGGGTCCGGCGCAGGCGCTGGAAGGCGCTCAGGGCGTCGGCCTGGCGGCCCATGCGGTACAGCGCGAGCATGAGCTGCCCGTGCAGCTGCTCGTCGAACGGGTGCTCGCGGGTCAGCTGCTCGAGCTCGGGCAGGAGCTGGGCGTGCTGGCCGAGGCCCAGTCGCGCCTGCAGCAGCGCCCGCTTGCCCTGCAGCCACAGCTGTCCCAGCCGCTCGGCCTGCTCCTCCAGCCACGTCACGCCGGTCGCGTCGGCCATCGGCTGGCCGCGCCACAGGTCCAGGGCGCGCTGCAGATCCCGGGCCCGGCCGGCGTCCTCGCCGGAGCGCAGGGCGGCGCCGATGAGCCGCTCGGCCACGGCGACATCGGTGCCGTCCGGACCGAGGTCGAGCACGTACCCGGGCGGGCGGGAGCGCACGGCGCCCTTGTCCGAGAGGGTGCGGCGAAGGTACGACAGGTGACTCTGCAGCGCGTTGACGGCATTCGGGGGCGCGGCACCGTCCCAGACCAGGTCGACCAGGCGCCCGGTGCTCACCACCTCACCGGCGTGCAGACCGAGGATTGCGAGCACCGCCTTGCGGCGCAAACCCATGACCGGCCGGGGTTCGCCGCCGACCAGCACGTCGATCGGTCCGAGCAGCCGCACCCGCACGCCGAAACTCTACACCGGGCACGTTGTGGTCGGCGTCTATCTTGAAGGCATGGCGCAGCAGGCGAAGTACGACCGACGGGAGCAGTACGAGCAGATCGTCTCCGGCCTGCTGCCGGGCGAGACCATCATCGCGGTCTATGACGCGGTGGGGGTCGGCACCGGCTTCATCGGCCTCACCGACAAGCGGGTAATCATGCAGGACCGCTCGTTCGTCGGTAAGCGGGTGGCGATCACGTCAATCCCGTACGGCAAGGTGACCGCCGTCTCCGTCGTGAGCAACAAGTCGTGGGCGGGCAGCTTCTTCAGCAGCGGTACCATCGCCGTGCACGTCGGCACGCACACGTACGAAGTGGACGTTCGCGGCGTGGAGAAGACCCAGCACATCCACAACGTGATCCTGCATTACGCCGCCCGATAGACCCCCGGAGGATTCGTTGCCGATCCTGTTCCGCAAGGCGTTTCGCATCGGCCCGCTGATGCTGAACTTCACCCCGAAGGGCTTCTCCTCCTGGGGCTTGAAGATCGGCCGCTGGTCGTGGAACTCGCGCACCCGCGCCCACCGTTACGACCTGCCGGGGCCCTTCTCCTGGCGCAGCAAAGGCAAGCGGAGCTGAGTTTCCCGCTCCGCTCGTGGGCACCTTCCGTGGGCGAAGGGGCCGGGTTCGTTGATGGTGCGGCCTTCACAGACCGCACCACGTGATTCTCTTTGCCTTTTACAGCCGATAGAAGTCGGTGTAGTGGGTGGTGCACGAGGAGTAGACCGACGCATTGGCGGCGGTCGCCGGCGCGACGAGCAGCCCGGTCAGCAGGACGACGGCCACGGCGAGACGGCTCAGCATCTTCGTCATGACGCCATCGTCGTATGTAAATATCGACGTGCGGAAGATTACTTATGAACAGGTACCGCCGCGATATGTAACGACACGACCGGCAGCGCGCGCGGGTCAACGCTCCACTCCGCGGCCGTGCGGAACACGTCGTTCTCGTCGATGAGCGCGTCCTCGTCGGACACCGTGACGTCCGCGCCGTAGGCCCGGGCCCAGCGGTGCATCACCAGGCTGCGGTCGGTCGAGAAGTACTGCACCTCGGCCCCGAGCCGCATCGACAGCGCCGCGATGCCGCTCCAGCGGAACAGCCACTTCCCCGCCACCAGGCACCACTTGTCCACGACCGCGACCACCACCCGGTCGTCGGTGAAGTGCGCCAGGTCCAGCCCGGTGCGCGGCTCGACCACCCCGAGGTCGCGCAGTTCCAGCGCGTCCATCACGTGCTCCGCCTCGGCCGCCACGGCCAGCCACGCCATCTTCGGCCCGAAGCCCACTTTCGCCATGTCAGAAACATAGCGCTTGACACCCGGGTTCGTCGGTTGCATGGTTAGTTACATGAGTAATGAACCAAGCAACCTGGATCGATGATGGACGGCGGGCGGCCGATCTTCCTCCAGATCGCGGAGCAGATCGAGAACTCGGTCATCGACGGCAGCCTGCCCGAGGAGAGCCAGGTGCCCTCGACCAACGAGCTCGCCGCCTTCCACCGGATCAACCCCGCGACCGCCGCCAAGGGCGTCAACCAGCTCGTCGACGACGGAATCCTCTACAAGAAGCGAGGCATCGGCATGTTCGTCTCCCCCGGCGCGCAGGCCAAGCTCCGGCAGCGCCGGCGCGACCAGTTCGCCGAGCAGTACCTGCGACCGCTGCTCGCCGAGGCGGCGAAGCTCGGCATCGACGGCACCGAGCTCACGTCCATGATCGAGCAGCACCTGGAGAAGGGGATGCACCGATGAGCACGATCGTGCGCGCCCACGGCCTCACCAAGCACTTCCGCGGCGTGAAGGCCCTCGACGGGGTCAGCTTCGAGCTCCAGCGCAACTGCATCTACGGGCTCCTCGGCCGCAACGGCGCCGGCAAGACCACCCTCATGCAGGTCCTCACCGGCCAGCAGATCGCCACGTCGGGCACCCTCGAGGTGTTCGGCGGCCACCCCTTCGAGAACGAACGGGTCCTCGGGCAGATCGCCTTCGTGAAGGAGAGCCAGCGGTACCCGGACAACTTCCGCGTCCGCGACGCGCTCTTCGCCGCCCGGCTGCTGTTCCCGTACTGGGACGAGGCCTTCGCCCGCGCCCTCGTGCACGACTTCGGCCTGCCGGAGAAGCGCGTGGTCAAGAAGCTCTCCCGCGGCCAGCTCTCCGCGCTCGGCGTGACCCTGGGCCTGGCCGCGCGCGCTCCCCTCACCTTCTTCGACGAGCCGTACCTCGGCCTGGACGCCGTCGCCCGGCAGCTGTTCTACGACCGCCTGCTCGCCGACTACGCGGAGTTCCCGCGCACCGTCGTGCTGTCCACGCACCTGATCGACGAGGTCAGCGACCTGATCGAGCACGTACTGCTCATCGAGCGCGGCCGGGTGGTGCTCGACGAGACCGCCGACGCCCTGCGCGGGCAGGTCCTGACCCTGACCGGCCCGGCCGGCGCGGTCGACGCCCTGACCGCCAACGCCGACGAGCTGCACCGCGAGCGGCTGGGCCCGCTGACCCGCGCGACCGTGCGCGGCCGCGTGGAGCCGGGCGAGGCCCGCGCGGCGGGGGTCGAGCTCCAGCCGGTCTCCCTGCAACAGCTGGTCGTCCGCATCACCAACGCCGCCGCGAAGGAGTCCGTGTCGTGAACCGCATCCTGTCGATCGCGCGCCTGCTGACCCTGGGCCGCAACGACGCCCTGGTGTGGCCGGTCGCCATCCTCGGCTTCGCCTTCGCCGTCAACCTGCTCGTCTTCGCCAACATCCCCAGCGACGCGCTCGACTCCGACCCCGTCAGCGGCGCCCTGGCGAGCATCTACATCACCTCGCTGGCCTTCGGCGCCGTCGCGGTGAACCAGCACTTCCCGTTCGCCCTGGGCATGGGCGTGACCCGCCGCGAGTTCACCGCGGGCCTGGCACTCTTCGGCCTCGTGCAGGTCCTGGTGTACTCCACCCTGCTCGTGATCCTGCAGGCCATCGAGGACGCGACGAACGGCTGGGGCCTGCGCCTGCGCTTCTTCGGCCTCGGCTTCATCGACGAGCACTCGGTGCCGGTGCAGTTCGCCATCTACGCCGTGCCCCTGATGGCGATGACGCTGATCGGCATCGCGGCGGGCGCCCTGTACCTGCGCTGGCGCGCCAACGGCATCATGACCGCCACGACGCTGCTCCTGCTGCTGGCGGGCGGCGCGACGGCCCTGATCGGGCGGGCCGGCAAGTGGCCGGCGGTCGGACACTGGCTGACGAACACGAGCCTGGTGTCGCTGACGGCGGTCTGGCCCCTGGTCCTGGTGGCCCTGCTGGCGACGGGTTCCTGGCTCTCACTGCGCCGGGCGACCCTCTGACCCAACCGGCCGACGAAAAGTCCGACACTTCGTGATCGGACTTTTCGGACTTATACCCCGACGGGGTATTCAGGGGCGTAAGACCAGTTTCCCGGAGGTATGTCCGGACTCGCCGGACTCGTGGGCCGCCGCCGCCTCGGCCAGCGGGAACACCCGGTCGACGAGCACCCGGATCTCCCCCTCCAGCGCGTGCCCGGGCAGCACGTCCAGGCCGGCCCGGTCGGGCTCGACGAGCATGGGAACACCCTCGACGTCGACGACGGCCCGGGCGTCCTCGTCGTTGAGCGCCACGCCGGCGACCTCCCACCCGAGCGTGAACGGCGGCGCCCCGAGCCGGCCGCCGCTCGCCCGGGTCTTCCAGTCGGCGGGGTTCACGCCGATCGCCCGCGTCTCGACGAGGATCTCGGTCGGCCCGGGCACCGGCACGTCGGCCTCGACGACCCGGAGCACGTCCGGGCCGCCGAGCACGTCCTGCGTGATCTTCCGTATGCCCGAATTGTCCAAAAAAATGGGGGGTGGGCGGAGCGACCCCGAAGATCAATCGCGCGGGATAACCTGCTGACCGGACCAGTCGCGCCAGCGGTCGAGCTTGTCCGCGGCCACCGCCAGCTGGTCCGACACCGGGCCGGGGCCGGTCGAGCCCGGCGTGATCCGCGCCGCCAGCGCGCCCGGCACCGAGAAGACCTCCCGGACCGACGGCGTCAGGTGCGGGCTCACCGCCGCCAGGTCCTCGTCGCTCACCTCGTCGAGGCCGATGTCCCGGGCCGCGCAGATGACGACCAGCTTGCCGGTGATCTCGTGGGCCTCGCGGAACGGTACGTCCTGGCGGACCAGCCACTCGGCGACCTCGGTGGCCAGGGTGTAGCCGATCGGCGCCTGCGCCGCGAGGTTGTCCACGCGCACCGTCATCGTCGAGATCATGCCGGCCAGGGCCGGCAGGACCAGCTCCAGCGTGTCGACGGAGTCGAAGACGGGCTCCTTGTCCTCCTGGAGGTCCCGGTCGTACGCGAGCGCCAGCCCCTTCAGCATCGTCAGCACGCCGGTGAGGTTGCCCACGAGGCGGCCGGACTTGCCGCGGGCGAGCTCGGCGATGTCCGGGTTCTTCTTCTGCGGCATGATCGACGAGCCGGTCGCGAACGCGTCGTCGAGCTGCACCCAGCCGAAGTTCGGCGTCGTCCAGAGCACCACCTCCTCGCCGAGGCGGGACAGGTGCACGCCGGTGAGGGCGGCCACGAAGAGGAACTCGGCGACGAAGTCGCGGTCGGCCACGGCGTCGATCGAGTTCGGCGCGGCGTGGTCGAAGCCGAGCTCCTTGGCGACCTGGGTCGGGTCGAGCGGCAGCGACGAGCCGGCCAGCGCGCCGGCGCCCAGGGGGCTCACCGAGGTGCGGGTGTCCCAGTCGCGCAGCCGGTCGAGGTCGCGCAGCAGGGCCTGGACGTGGGCGAGCAGCTGGTGGCCGAAGGAGATCGGCTGGGCGGGCTGCAGGTGGGTGAAGCCGGGCGCGGGCGTGTCGATGTGCCGGGCCGCCTGCTCCATGAGGGCGTCGGCGAGCTCGACGATGCGGGCGGCGACGCCCCGGGCGTGGTCGCGCATGTACAGCCGCAGGTCGGTGGCGACCTGGTCGTTGCGCGAGCGGCCGGCCCGCAGCTTCCCGCCGAGCGTGCCGAGGCGCTCCAGCAGGCCCCGCTCGAGCGCGGTGTGCACGTCTTCGTCGTCGACCGTCGGGCGGAAGTCGCCGGCCGCGCAGGCGGACTCGAGGTCGTCGAGGGCGGCGAGCATCCGGCCGAGCTCGTCGGCGTCCAGCAGCCCGGCGCGGGCCAGGACCCGGGCGTGGGCGCGGGAGCCGGCGATGTCGTACGGGGCGAGGCGCCAGTCGAACTGCACGCTCACGGACAGGCGCGCCAGGGCCTCCGCGGGGCCACCGGCGAAGCGCCCGCCCCAGAGGCGGGTAGGAGTTTCAGAAGACACGCAGACGATCCTTCCACAAACACAAGATCAGCCGAGCTGGGCCCATTCGCTCAGCTTCGCGGCCAGCAGGTCGCCGGCGCTCGGGCGGGCGGGGTCGGGCGCCTGGCGCGCGACGACCAGGATCGTGTCGTCGCCCGCGATGGTGCCCACGATGTCGGGCAGGCCGGTGCGGTCGATCGCGCTGGCCAGGAACTGCGCGGCCCCGGGCGGGGTCCGCAGCACCACGAGGTTGCCGGAGCAGTCGACGCCGGTCAGCAGCTCGCGCAGCAGCCGGATGAGCCGCGTCGGCGCCTCCTCGGCCGGGCGCAACGCGCGCTCGCCGTCCTCGGGGATGAGGTACGCCCCGCGCACCTTCACCGCCCGCAGCTCCTCCAGGTCCCGCGACAGCGTCGCCTGGGTCACCTGGAACCCGTCCCCCGCCAGCAGCTCGGCAAGCTCGGTCTGGGAGTGCACGGCCGAGCCGCGGATGAGCGACGAGATGCGATCCAGACGAGCGGCCTTGGTCGTCGGAGCGCTCATCGTCGCTCGTTCAGGAATGTCAGCAGGGCCTTCTGCGCGTGCAGCCGGTTCTCCGCCTCGTCCCAGATCGCCGACTGCGGCCCGTCCATCACCGCCGAGGTGATCTCGTCGCCCCGATGGGCCGGCAGGCAGTGCAGCACGATCGCCTCCGGCTTGGCGTTGACGAGCAGGGCCTCGTTGATCTGGTACGGCCGGAAGGGCGTGCGCCGGTCCAGCCCGTCGCCCTCCTGGCCCATCGAGACCCACGTGTCGGTCACCACCACGTCGGCGTCCTTGGCCGCCTCGACCGCGTCGGGCACGACCTCGACCACGCCCTGGGCGCGCGCGGCGGCCAGCACGGCCGCGTCGGGCTCGAACCCGGCCGGACCCGAGAGCCGCACCCGCATCCCGGCGAGGGTGCCGGCGAGCGCGTACGAGTGCGCCATGTTGTTGGCGGTGTCCCCGAGGTACGTCAGGATGCGCCCCTGGGTCGTCCCGAAGCGCTCGCGGACCGTCTGCAGGTCGGCCAGCAGCTGGCAGGGGTGGAACCCGTCGGTCAGGGCGTTGACGACCGGCACGGTGGCCCCGGCCGCGAGCTCGCCGACCCGCACGTCGGAGTTCGAGCGGATGACGATCGCGTCGACGTAGCGGGACAGGACCTTCGCCGCGTCGCCGATCTCCTCGCCGCGCCCGAAGTGCGTCGTGGTCGCGTCGATGATGAGCGGCGTGCCGCCGAGCTGGGCGATGCCGACCTCGAACGAGACCCGGGTGCGCAGCGACGGCTTCTCGAAGATGACCGCGACCGACTTGCCGGCCAGCGGGGTGAAGCCGGTGCGGTCGGCCTTCATCGCCGCCGCCAGTTCGAGGACCTGCAGCTGCTCGGCCGCGCTGAGGTCATCATCGCGAAGGAAATGCCGGACGGTCATGACGGCTGCACCGCGGTCAGCGCCGGGCCGAGCGCGGCCACGAACGCGTCGGCCTGCTCGTCGGTGAGGATCAGCGGCGGCGCGATGCGCAGCACGTCGGGCTGGGCGGCCTGGGCCAGGAAGCCCTCGTCGCGCAGGACGGCGGCGAGCGCGCCGGCCGCCGGGCCGCGCAGCACGATGCCGAGCAGCAGGCCGGAGCCGCGCACGCCGGTGACGAGCGGGTGGCCGAGCGCCTCGACGCCGCGGCGGATCCGCTCGCCGAGCCGCTTGGTCGCGTCGAGCAGGTGCTCGGACTCGATGGTGTCGAGCACCGCCAGGGCGGCGGCGCAGCAGACCGGGTTGCCGCCGAACGTGGAGGCGTGCATGCCCGGGCCGAGCAGCGTGGCGGCCTCGTCGAAGGCGATCATCGCGCCGAGCGGCAGGCCGCCGCCGAGGCCCTTGGCGAGGGTGACGACGTCGGGGCGTACGCCCTCGGCCTGGTGGGCGAACCAGTAGCCGGTGCGCCCGATGCCCGTCTGCACCTCGTCGAGGGCGAGCAGGGCGCCGTGGGCGGCGGTGAGCTCACGGGCGGCGGTGAGATACCCGGCCGGCGGTACCACCACACCCGACTCGCCCTGGATCGGCTCCAGCAGCACCATCGCGGTCGCGTCGTCGACGGCGGCGGCGAGCGCGGCGACGTCGCCGTAGGGCACGTGGACCACGTCGCCGGGCAGCGGCAGGAACGGCTGCTGCTTGGCCGGCTGCCCGGTCAGCGCCAGGGCGCCCATGGTGCGGCCGTGGAAGCCGGCCTCGGCCGCGACGATCTTCGTGCGCCCGGTGCGCCGGGAGAGCTTGAACGCGGCCTCGTTGGCCTCGGCGCCGGAGTTGCCGAAGAACACCGCGCCGGGCCGGCCGGCCAGGGCCAGCAGGCGTTCGGCGAGGGTGACGACGGGCGGCGAGGCGAACAGGTTCGACACGTGCCCGAGGGTCGCGATCTGCTCGGAGACCGCGGCGACGACGGCCGGGTGGCCGTGGCCGAGCAGGTTGACGGCGATGCCGCCGAGGAGGTCCACATAGGACCGACCGGCCTCGTCCACGACGACCGCGCCGCGCCCGCTGACCAGACCCAGCTGCGGCGGCCCGTACGTGTTCATGACCGACTGCTCGAACCGCGAAACCAACGCCCCGGTCATTGCGCCACCACCATCGTCCCGAAACCCTCCGACGTGAACACTTCCAGCAGGAGCGAGTGTGGTACCCGCCCGTCGACGACGTGCGCGGCCGGCACCCCGCCCTTGACCGCCCGCAGGCAGGCCTCCATCTTCGGCACCATCCCGGCCTCCAGGGTGGGCAGTAGCTCCGTGAGCTCGTCGGCGGTCAGCTGCGAGATGAGCGACGACGGGTCCGGATAGTTGCGGTACAGGCCCTCGACGTCGGTGAGGACCACGAGCTTGCGCGCCTGCAGCGCGACGGCGAGCGCGCCGGCCGCGGTGTCGGCGTTGAGGTTGTGCAGCACCCCGTCGGCGTCGGGCGCGACCGTCGACACGACCGGGATGCGCCCGGCCGCGATGAGGTCGGCGACGGCCGAGATGTTGACCCGCTCGACGTCGCCGACCTGGCCGATGTCGACGGGCGCGCCGTCGATGATGGCCGGGCGGCGCACGGCGGTGAACAGCCCGGCATCCTCGCCCGACATGCCGACCGCGTGCGGGCCGTGCTCGTTGATGAGCCCGACGAGCTCGCGGCCGACCTGGCCGACGAGCACCATCCGCACCACGTCGGCGGTCTCCGGGGTGGTGACGCGCAGGCCGCCCTTGAACTCGCTGGCGATGCCCAGCCGCTTGAGCATGGCCGAGATCTGCGGGCCGCCGCCATGCACGACGACGGGCTTGAGGCCGACGTGGCGCAGGAACACCATGTCGGCGGCGAAGGCGCGCTTGAGCTCGTTGTCGACCATGGCGTTGCCGCCGTACTTGACCACTACGGTCGAGCCCGAGAACCGCTCCAGCCACGGCAGCGCCTCGATGAGCGTGTTGGCCTTGCCGAGCGCGATGCCGAGGTCCCGTCCGTTCATGCGCCTCCGCTTCGCTCCGGACGCCTGAACGTCGGGCTGAGCTTCCTGGTGAGCGGCCCCTCCGCTCCGCTCCGGACCGCTCACGCCGCCACCTCCGCTTCGCTCCGGCGCCGGCGCGACAGAACTGAGCCCATGGTGAGCGGCCCCTCCGCTCCGCTCCGGACCGCTCACGATGAGTACGCCGAGTTCTCGTGCACGTACCCCATGGAAAGGTCGTTCGTCCAGATCGTCGCGGCCTCGGGGCCGGCGTGCAGGTTCACGGTGACGGTGACCGCGCGGGCGCCGAGGTCCACCTTGGACCGGTCCTCGCCGGCGGCCCCGCCCTTGCAGATCCACACCCCGTTGATGGCCACGTCGACCTCGTCGGGCTCGAAGGCCGCGGCCGTGGTGCCGATGGCGGCGAGGATGCGGCCCCAGTTCGGGTCGTTGCCGAAGAACGCGGTCTTCACGAGGTTGTTGCGGGCGATCGAGCGGCCCACCACGACCGCGTCGGCGGCGGAGGCGGCCCCGGTGACCTCGATGGCGATCTCCTTGGTGGCGCCCTCGGCGTCGGCGATGAGCTGCCGGGCCAGGTCGGCGCAGACCGCGGTGACCGCCTCGGCCAGCTCGTGCGGGGTCGGCTCGATGCCGGAGGCGCCGCTGGCCATGAGCAGGACGGTGTCGTTGGTGGACATGCAGCCGTCGGAGTCGATCCGGTCGAAGGTGACGCCGGTCGCCAGGCGCAGCGCGGTGTCCAGGGTGGTCGCGTCGGCGACGGCGTCGGTGGTGAGCACCACGAGCATGGTGGCCAGGCCCGGCGCGAGCATGCCGGCGCCCTTGGCCATCCCGCCGACGGTGAAGCCCTGTCCACTCTGGACGGCCGTCTTCGGCACGGTGTCGGTGGTCATGATGGCCGTGGCCGCATCCGAGCCGCCGTCGCGGGACAGCGCGCGGGCGGCCGCGTCGACGCCGGCGATCAGCTTCGGCATCGGCAGGCGCTCGCCGATGAGGCCGGTGGAGCAGACGGCGACGTCGCCGGCGCCGACCGGGAAGCGCGAGGCCCGCCCGGACAGCACGGCCGCGGTGTGCTCGGCGGTGGCGTGGGTGTCCTGGAAGCCGGCCGCGCCGGTGCAGGCATTGGCGCCGCCGGAGTTGAGGATGACGGCCCGCACGATGCCGGCCTTGAGCACCTGCTGGCTCCACAGCACCGGGGCGGCCTTGATGCGGTTGCCGGTGAACACGGCGGCCGCGGTGGTGTCGGGCCCGTCGTTGACGACGAGCGCCACGTCGAGCGCCCCGGCGGCGGCCTTGATCCCGGCGGCGACTCCGGACGCCCGGAACCCCTTCGGTGCGGTCACGGTCATGACGTCACCTCCGCTTCGCTCCGGCGCCGGCCCGACGCACCGATGATTCCCTGATGAGCGGCCCCTCCGCCCAGTCTGACTCGATGATGCTTCGCGCTGACTCGATGATGCTTCGCGGGGATCGACCCGGACCGGGCGCCGCCGCGCTGCGGACCGCTCATGGCGCGATCCCGTCGACGGCGAGACCCGCGGTCTCGGGCAGGCCCAGCATGATGTTCGCGTTCTGCACGGCCTGGCCGGCCGCGCCCCGGACGAGGTTGTCGGTGGCCGAGACGACGACGATCCGGCCGCTGTCCACGTCGACGGTCGCCTGCAGGTGCGCGGAGTTGGAGCCGAAGGTCGCGCCGGTCTGCGGCCACTGCCCCTCGGGCAGCACGTGGATGAACGGCTCGCCCTCGTAGGCGGCCGCGAGCACCTCACGCGGGTCGGCCCGCTGCCGGAAACGGGCGGTCACCGTGGCCAGGATGCCCCGCGGCATCGGCGCGAGCACCGGGGTCAGCGACAGCGACCGGGCGCCGCTGGCCTGCTTGATCTCGGGGACGTGCTGGTGCGCGCCGACCTTGTACGGCGTCATCGACCCCATGATCTCGGAGGCGAGCAGGTGCTGCTTGGCCGCGCGGCCGGCGCCCGACGTGCCCGAGGAGGCGACCACGACCACGTCCTCGGGGTCGGCGACCCCGGCGGCGATCAGCGGCGCGAGGGCGAGGACGGTGGTGACCGCGTAGCAGCCGGTGTTGGCGACCCGGGTCGAGGCGGCGATCTGCTCCCGCTGGCCGGGCAGCTCGGGCAGGCCGTAGGTCCAGGTGCCGGCGTGCGCGCCGGGGTAGTACCGCTCCCAGGCCGCGGCGTCCCGGAGCCGGAAGTCGGCGCCCAGGTCGACGATCTTCACCGCCCCGGGCAGCTGCGCGGCCAGGGCGGCCGACTCGCCGTGCGGCAGGGCCAGGAAGACCAGATCGGCGTCGGCGAGCACCTCCGCCTCGGTCTTGGCCAGCACGACGTCGCGGAAGGATCGCACGTGCGGGTGAACGCTCCCGATGGTCGATCCGGCCTGCGCAAACCCGGTGGCGGCGGCGAGCTCCAGGTGCGGGTGGCCGGCGATGAGCCGCAACAGCTCACCGCCGGCGTAGCCCGAGGCCCCCGCAACGGCGACACGTATTCCCATGCGCTCGACTGTATCGCTATGCAAGCGTCTGTTTCAAGGAGGTAACTCAGGCGCCCTTGATGCTGAGGTCGTCGAGCAGGAAGGAGGTGGCCAGCTTGCTGCCCTCCACCCCGGTAAAGGTGATCTTCACGCTGCCGGTCGCGTTCACCGTGAGCGTCTTCTGCTGGTAACCGCTCGACGCGTTCACGTTGGAGTAGGTGGCCAGGGTGGTCGAGCCGGCCGTCACGGTGAGCTTGTCGTAGGCGGTGGTTCCGGTCTCGTCGGTGTCGACCCACAGCCAGAAGGTCAGCACCGCCTGCGAGCACCCCGACGGGATCGCCACCGTCTGGGACAGCGTGTCGGTGTGCGCCGAGCCGTAGCCGTCGAGCCACGCCTTCCATGATCCACCGTGCGCGGCCATTGACGTGTCGTTCGACACAACACCGGAGGTCGCGGTCCACGGGGTCGCCGTGCCGGTCTCGAAGCCGGTGTTCCCGAAGAGCTCGGTGGACGCGCAAGACCCGCCGGGGGTGGTGGGCGGTGGCGTCGAGGCGCCGGTGCCGGCCAGCCAGGCGGTGGCGTTGAGGGCCAGAGCGGCGTTGGTACCGGCGGTGTCGTTCCACCCGTCGTAGAGCGTGTTGCCGGACTGTCCGGTGCCGTCGTCGATCGGCGAGCTGTCGCCCCACACCGCGACCCGGCCCGAGCCGAACGTCGCCGTGGTGAAGAACGCGCCGGTCGTGCCGCCGGGGGTGAAGCCGCTGCGGTACACCAGGCCCTTCACCGAGGCGTTGTCCGCCGGGTGCAGGGTCTGTGTGCTGCCGTTGCGGATGATGCTGCCCGGCACCTTGCCGAACGAGCCGTTGATGACCGGGTCGGTGGTGCTGCTGATCGCGACCGGGTTCTCGGTACCGATGTTGTTCACGTCGATGCTGAAGCCGAACGGGTCGGTGTTGTCGACGCCGTTGTTGGTCAGCAGGTCGTTGCCGATGCGCACCGAGTCCCAGCCGTCGCTGTTGCGGTCGCTGGCGGTGTGGTCGACGATCAGGAAGAACCCGCCGCCGGCCTGGATGAACCGCATGATCGCGGTCTTCTCGGCCGCGCTCAGCGGGGCGTTGGGCTCCGGCATCACGAACTCGTCGAAGTTCTTGAGGTCCAGCGCGCCCGACCCGCCGTAGGTGATGGTGTTCCCGGCCGGCAGGGTCTTGAGGCTGTACTGCCCGGTGCGCTGCAGCGCCACGCCCCACGACGACAGCGCGCCCGTCCAGGACGTCTCGCTCGTCGGGTTGCCGTTCTGGCTCAGGGGGTCGGGCTGGGACGTGCTGATGATCCAGTCGGCATTCCCGGCGGTCTCGGCCTTGGTGTTGTCGAACAGGACACGGTGCACGGCGGCGGCCTCGGATTCGGCCGCCCCGGCCAGGTAGGTGACGCCCGCCGTCATGAGCGCGACGGCGAGCAGGGCCCGCTTGATCACTGCGTACCTCCGGTGGAAGGAATCGGAGGCAGTCTATGTATGACATCGCCACGCGCGGATGAACGCGCGGGTAAGGATAGGGTCGGCTACTCCGGGTCGAGGAACCGCGCGAGCTGGGAGCGGTTGCGCACGTTGAGCCGGCGGTACAGCCGCGTCAGGTTCGCCTCGACCGCCTTGATCGACAGGAAGAGCGCGCGGGCGATCTCCCGGTTGGTGGCGCCGGCCCGGACCAGCTCGACGATGCGCCGCTCGGTCTCGGACAGCCCGGCGCCGCGGCCGCCGTCGAGGCGGGCCAGGTCGGCCGCGGCGACCTCGCGCCACGGGTGGGCGTCGGCCGCGCCGTAGCGGCGGACCGCCTCGGACAGCGCCGCCCGGGCGGCCCCGCGGCGGTGGGCGCGCCGCTCGAGCCCGCCGAGGGTGTAGTAGGCGCGGGCCGTCTCCAGCGGGTACGGGTGGTCGGGCCACTCCTCGATCGCCCGGTGCAGGGCCTCGGCGCCCTCGCGGGCCTCCCCCGTCGCGGCGGTGAGCACGGCGCGGGCGCGGGCCAGGCCCAGGAAGACCACCTGGCGGTCCAGGTGCCGGGCGCGCTGCTCGACCTCGGCGAGCACCTCGGCCGCCTCGTTGCGCGCCCCGGCGCCGACGAGCGCCTCGACGAAGTCGGCGTGCCAGGGCAGGACGCCCGGGTCGAGCCGGCCGAGGCGCTGGTCGAGGGCGTACGCCTCGCGCATCGTCTCGGCCGCGGCCACCGGGTCGCCGCGCAGCAGGTGCACGAGACCGCCGGTCGCGTACGCGAGCTTGATCCAGTCCTCGTCGCCGGCGGCCAGGCACGCGGCCAGCCCCCGCTCGGCGTGGCTCGCGGCCGCCGTGGCGGTCCCGCCCGCGTACTCCACCAGCGCCGCGACCAGGTACCCGGGCCCGGGCGTGGACTCGACGTCGACGTAGAGCCGCACGCAGTCCCGCCCGGCGGTCAGCGCGTCGGCGCAGCGGCCGGCCCGCCAGTAGATGCCGGCCACCGACACCAGCACCGCCGCGAGGTCACGCACGGTGCCGGCCCGCTCCACCGCGATCCGCAGCGCCTCGATCCGCCGCACGGCCTCGGCCGTCTCGCCCTTGAACAGCCGGCTCATCGCGGCCACCTGCCGGGCCGCGACCGTCGCCGGGGTCAGCGACAGGCCCCGGGCGAGCTTGCCGGCCCGCTCCAGGTACTCGTCGCCCTCGGTGCCGAGCAGGATGTTGCCCCGCCAGCTGAGCACCTCGACCAGCCGCTCCATGTCGCCGCACAGCTCGGCGGCCTCCTCGGCCCGCTTGAGCTCGGCCAGCGCGGCCTCGCCGTCGCCGTCCCAGTAGGCCTTGATCCCCTTGTACAGCCGCACGTGGGCGAGCAGGTCCGGGGTGTCGACCGCCTCGACGAACGCGGCGTCGAGCAGCGGGCCGGAGTTGGAGTGGTCCTCACCCGACATCTCCACCAGCAGCAGCCGCGCCCCGACCCGGGTCCGGCGGTCGGCCGCGTCGCGCAGCGCGGCCGCGGCGTGGCGGCGGGCGTCGACCGGCGAGCCGGCCGAGTACGCGTACTGGGCCGCGCTCAACCGGCGCACCGCGGCCACGCCCGGCGTGTCCCGGGGCGTGCGGTCGGCGGCCAGGGCGGCCAGGTCCGCGGCCATCGCGGGCGCGCCCCGCAGCCGGGCCGCCGAGGCGGCGTCGGCCAGGCACTCGGCCAGGCCCTCGTCCGGCTCCGGGCGGGCGGCGGCCAGGTGCCGGGCCCGGTCGACCGGGTCCGTGACGGTGTCGGCGAGCCGTTCGTGGGTCTCCCGGCGGGCGGCGACCGTCGCGTCGGCGTAGACCATCTCCCGTAGCAGCGGGTGCGAGAACCGGATGGCGCCGTCGGGCTCTACGTGGAGTACACCCGAGGCGATCCCGGCCTCGACGTGCGCCTCGCTGAGCCCGCAGGCCCCGAGCAGGGCCAGGCTCGGGCGGGCCGCGGCCGCGATGACCAGCAGCGCGGGCCAGTCCTCGGCGGGCAGCGAGGCCAGCCGGGCCGCCAGCAGCTCCCGGAGCCGGTCGGGCACCGGCAGCGGGTCGGTGACCGGGAACGAGCTGCTGCCGATGGCCCGGCCGAGCTCCACCGCGTAGAGCGGATTGCCGGCGCTGGCCTCGTAGATGCGCTGGACGTGCGCGCGCCCGGCCTCGGCGCCGAAGCGGGCCCGCAGCAGGTCGGCGACGTCGCTCTGGGGCAGCGGCGGGACGGGCAGGGTGACGCTCGGCGGCGGGCACAGGTCGAGCCGGGTCGGCGCGCCGCCGTCGGGCACCCGCTCGGCCGCGAGCACCTTCACCGGCACCTCACCCAGGCGGCGGGAGACGAACCGCAGCACCCCGGCGCTGGGCTCGTCGATCCACTGCACGTCGTCGAGGATGAGCAGCACCGGCCGGTCGGCCGCCAGGGCGCGGAAGAGCTCGAGCACCGCCAGGCGCACGGCCAGCTGGTCGTGCGGGGTCGCGGGCAGGGCGCTGCGCAGCAGGGCGCCGTCCAGCGCCGCGCGCAGATGGGCCGGGAGCAGCTCCGAGGCGTCCGGGGCGCCGTCGAAGAGGTCGACCAGGGCGAGGTAGGGCAGGTCGGCCTCGGCCTCGGCGGCGGCCGCGCGCAGCACCAGCGCCTCGAGCTCGGCTGCCGCCAGCGCGTCCAGGATGGTGGACTTGCCGATGCCGGCCGGCCCGCAGAGCACGACGCTGCCCCCCGCCGCCAGCCGCTCCCGGGCATGGCTCAGGAGATCGGCCCGGCCGATGGGCGCCGACGAGGTGCTCACCACGACGCCGAGTCTCTAACGAACGCCCGTTCGTCGCAACGGCCGGGGAACAAGGCGAGACGCCGAGGTGACGCCCGATCGACCGGTGATCACCGCAGCCGGGCGCAGGGCAGCACAGCCTCCCAGCCGAGCACGGGCCACTGGGCGATGTGCACGCCGGTCCGCGCGAGACCCGGCCGGACAAGGCATTCCGCGCGCGCGGACCGCACGGCGGCCCCCCAGCGCGGGCCGCCGTCGCGCGGGCTCGCCGGGCGCAGGTTCGCGGCCAGCACCACGGCGACAAGTGTCGCGAACACGACAAGTCGCGTTGACCTATGTACGCAACCCAGCGCCCGTACCGATCGTTGGGCGCCGGCCGCGAGGCAGACCCCGGCGGCGACGTCGGGCCGGCCGATCAGCACCAGATAGCGGTCCTCGCCGAACCCGTGCGCGGCCAGCTGCACGGCCCCGGCGAGCGCGGTCGGCCCGGCAGTGAGCAGGTTCGCGCGCCGCCACAACAGCATCCAGAGGCCCGCGTACACGAGCGGGAACTGCAGCTGGGCGAGCGCGTTGGGCACGAACCCCGTCGGCAGCGCCGCGGCGACCACGATCACGGCGGCCGGGAGGCGGTCGAGCCTCGACCGGACCGCGCCGTGGACGGCGAGCCCGAGCAGGCTGGTGATCGCGGCGTCGAGCACCGCGTTCAGGGCGGCCGCCCACTCGACCGGCGACCACCGCGACGGCGGGCCACGCCCACCGCCGCCGGGACCCTTCCCGCACGACCTGCGCGGCGGTCTCGCGTTCCTCGACGAGCGTCACACCCACACCAACGAAAAAGGCCCCGCCAAGCGGCGGGGCCCTCTCCGGGAAGCCTTTACAGGCGGCCTTCCTTGACGGCCTCGGTCACCCACGGGATGACCTCGTCGAGCATCTCGTCGAGGGAGGTCGTCGCCTCGAAGCCGAGCACCTCGCGAGCCTTGGTGCAGTCCGGCACGCGCTTCTGCACGTCGTACTCGTACGGGTCGTCGGAGACCACGCTCAGCGGCTCGTCCGTGCCCTTGATCTTGCGCCAGATCACGTCGGCCAGCTGCAGGACCGTGGTCGACTCGGCGGTGGAGATGTTGAAGTCCTCGTTGAGCGCGTTGTCGGACTCCATCGCGGTGATGATGCCCTTGGCCAGGTCGCCGCCGTAGGTGTAGTGGCGCACCTGCTCCCCGGTGCCCAGGATGTGCAGCGGGTTCTGGCCCTTGACGATCTTCTGCACCAGGTCGGGCACGACGTGCGACATGGCCAGCTTCACGTTGCCGGACAGCACCTCGACCTCGCCCAGCGCGCGGCCCTCGCCGACACCGACGCAGTTGAACGGCCGCACGATCGTGTAGGGCAGCTTGTACTGGTCCCAGGCCGCCTTCGCGTAGTACTCCACGGCGAGCTTCTGGAACCCGTACGACGAGAGCGGCGGCGGGATCTTGCGCTCGTCGCCCTCCTTCGACGGCCAGTGCGTCGTGGACTCGAAGACCATCGACGACGACAGGTACGTCATCTTCTTCAGCGTGCCGCTCTGGTGCGCCTTGATCGCTGCGTCGCAGGACGAGGCCATGATCCGCTCGTTGGCCGCGAGCAGGTCGTAGGCGTAGGCGTGGAAGTACGAGATGCCACCGATGAGCGCCGCGCCGGCGATGAAGTGATCGCAGCCGTCGAGCAGGTCGGTGACCAGGTCGACGTCGCGCGCGTCGCCCTCGACGAAGCGGTAGTCCGGGTGCGAGTCGTAGCTGCGGGTGACCGGACCGTACTTCGAGTAGTTGTCGAGGCCGACGACCTGGTAGCCGCGGGCGAGCAGCTCCTCGACGACATATCCACCGATGAAGCCGGCCGAGCCGGTGACCAGGACCTTTGCCACAAATACTCCTTCTAGCTCTGGGTTGCGGACGAGCTCTCGCGGGCGGCCTGCGCGTCGTCGCGCGCGGCCGTGGAAGCCGGGCGCTTGGCCAGCTTCTCGACGGTCAGTCTGGGGCCGAAGGCGAACCAGTACCACTTGAGGTAGCTCGGCAGGAAACGCCCCACGTCGAAGCGGGACTCGCCGAGCTGCCGGTCGAGCCAGATCGTCGGGATCTCCGCGACGGGCAGGCCCAGCCGGGTCGCCTTCGCGGTCAGCTCGATGCCGATCTCGAAGCCGGTCTTGGACTCGATGCCGACCTGGCGGACGAACGGGGTCGAGTATGCCTTGAAGCTGTTGGTGGCGTCCCGGGTGCCGACGCGCGCGAACCAGTGCAGGCTGCGCCCGGCGTTGCGGGACAGGAACCGCTTGAACCGCGGCCCGCCGACCTGCTGCCCGCCCGGCATGTAGCGCGAGGCGGCCGCGACCACGACCCCGCGGTCCACGAGCCGCGCGAGGTCCTCGATCTGGCGCGGGTCGTCGGAGCCGTCGGCCATGGTGACCACGGCCACGGGGGCGCGGGCGACGTCGATGCCGAAACGGATCGCGTAGGCCGGGCCGCGGCCGTAGGTGTTGAGCACCGGCCGGACCCGCGGGTCGCGCTCCTGCACCTGCAGCGCGAACGGCACGGTGGTGTCCTCGGGCATGTCGTGCACGACGAGGACCTCCGCGGGCATCATCACCTCGCGGAGGATCCGGTCCAGGCAGCGGACGATGGCCTCGCCCTCGTTGTAGACCGGAATGACCACAGAAATCTGTGGCGGCAAGCTCATATACGCACGCCCTTGTTCGTCACGCCCCACATGTCCGCAACCGGGACATCGGTCTGCAGGTCACGGTACTCCGGGTGAGGAGCGGCGATGATGAGCAGGTCGGCGCGGCCGAGGACCTCGTCGAGCGGGACGAACCGGTCGTCCTTGACGTACGGGTCGCTGCAGAGCGTCTCCTTGGCGCGCAGCATGACGACCTTGCGCAGCTTGTAGGCGAGCGACTCGCGGATGTCGTCGCTGCCGCCCTTGAAGGCCATGCCGAGGATGCCGACTGTCATCTCCGACAGGTCGAAGCGCTCCTGGAGCTTGGACACGACGTACAGCGGCAGGCCCTCGTTGATGAGCATCGCGCTGTGGCCGAGCACGAAGTTGTTGTTGTTGAACGCCGCGAGCTGCATGGTGTCCTTGAGCAGGCAAGGCCCGGCCGCGAAGCCGGCGCCGGGCATGTCGGCGGCGCGCGGGTACTGGAAGCGGATCGCGTGCCGGATGCGCTCGAAGTCCAGGCCGAAGTCGTTGGACATCATCCAGAACTGGTTCGCGGCGGCGAACTTGATGTACCGCCACGTGTTCGTGAAGAGCTTGGCGAGCTCCGCCTCCTCCGGCTCCAGGACCACGATCTGGCCGGCCAGGTTGCGGAAGAGCTTCTCGGCGCGCTGGGTCGCCTCGGGGGTGCGCGCGGCGACGATCTGCGGCAGCTCGAACAGCTCGGTCATCGCCTTGCCCTCGGCGATGCGCTCGGGGCAGAACGCGACGTCGGCGTTGACCCCGAGCTTCTTGATCAGCTTCTCGGTGAGCGCGGTGACCCCGGGGTGCACGGTGCTGCGCAGCACGATGAGCTGGCCGTCGCGCAGGTACTCCGCGCAGCGCTCGATCGCCTTCGGCACCGCCGCGATGTTGGGGTTGAGGTGCTCGTCGACCGGCGTGCCCACGATCACGACGAGGTGCTCGGCCGTGGCCACGGTGCTCGGGTCGGTCGATGCCGTGAGCCGGCCCTCGGCGACCGCCTTGGCCAGCGGCTCGGCGGCGCCCTCCTCGTCGAAGGGGAGCGTGCCCGTGTTGACCACGGCGACCGCGGCCTCGTTGATGTCGTACAGGGTGACCTGCAGACCGCGGGACGCGAGCGCGATGCCGAGCGGGAGACCGACCCGGCCGCAACCGCCGATCACCACGACGTCGGTGGTGAAACCCCCCGATGCACTGACGTCTGACACGCGCTGCCCCTTCAGGATTGTCGGCTCGGCGCCGTGACCGTACCATCCTGCCGGTCACGGCTCCGAACCGTCGATGCGTTCCGTCACGCTCCGCGCAGGACGGCCCCGAACCGGTCGGCGGCCACGGCGACCGCGGCGTCGCGGGCGGCCAGGGCCTCCTCGCCGGTGAGCGTGCGGTCCGGCGCGCGGAACGTCAGCTTGTAGGCCAGGGACTTGCGGCCCTCACCCAGCTGCGCCCCGGCGTACACGTCGAAGAGCCGCACCGACTCCAGCAGCGGCCCCGCGCCCTCGGCCAGCGCCGCCCCGACCGCGCCGGCCGGGGTGGCCGCGTCGACCACGACCGCCACGTCGATCAGCGCCGTGGGGAAGCTCGACAGCCGGGGCGCGATCCACACGCCCGGGATCGGCAGCGCGTCGAGGTCGATCTCCATGGCGACGGTACGACGGGGCAGGTCCAGGTCCGCGCAGACGGCCGGGTGCAGCTCACCCGCGTGCCCGACGACGGTGTCGCCGACGAGCAGCGCCGCGCAGCGCCCCGGGTGCCACGGCGCCTCGGCCGCGGCCCGCACGGTCAGCTCGACGCCGGCCGCGGCCGCCGCGACCTTCGCGGACTCGACCGCGTCGGCCCAGTCGGCCGGGCGGCCGCCGCCCCACCAGCCGGCCGGGTCGGCCTCGCCGGCGATGACGGTCGCCACGTGCCACGGCTGGCGCGGCAGGAGCGCCTCGACGGCCGCGAACTCGTCCGCGCTGGGCGGCCCGTCGACGCCGTGCGCGGGCGCGACGGCGAGCGGCCCGTCGGGCAGGAAGACCGGCCCGATCTCGAACAGCGCGGTGTCGCGCAGACCGCGCCCGAGGTTACGGCGCAGCGCGGCCAGCAGCGGCGGGAGCAGCGTGGTGCGCAGGCCCGGCTCCTCGTCGGAGATCGGGTTGCGCAGCAGCAGGGCGTTGCGGCGCTCGTCGCCGGCCGGGATGCGCATCGCGTCGAGAGCCGCCTCGCCGACGAACGGCCAGCACAGCGCCTCCACGTAGCCGGCGTCGGCCAGGGCCCGCCCGACCGTGCGCCGGCGCCGCTGGGTCGCGGTGAGCCCGCGCCCGGGCGGCGCGATCGGCAGGACGCTCGGGATCCGGTCGTACCCGTCGAGGCGCAGCACCTCCTCGGCGAGGTCGGCCGGGTCGTTGAGGTCGTGCCGCCAGCTCGGCGGGGTGACGGCGAGCGCGTCGCCGTCCACGACCACCTGGGTGCCGATCATCGCGAGGATCTCCAGCACCCGCTCCGGCGTGTAGTCGACGCCGGCCAGCTGCGAGGGGCGCTGGACGGTCATCGTGACCGGCGCGGGCGGCACGACCGCGTAGACGTCGGTGACGCCGGTGGAGACGGTGCCGCCGCCGTGCTCGGCCAGCAGCTCCGCCGCCCGGGCGCAGGCCGCCGCGGTGATCTGCGGGTCGACGCCGCGCTCGTAGCGCTTGCCGGCCTCGCTGGGCAGCTTGTGCCGGCGGATGGTGCGCGCGACCGAGCGCGGGTCCCAGTGCGCGGCCTCGAGCAGCACGTCGACGGTCGCGGGCGAGACCTCGGTGGTGGTGCCGCCCATGACGGCCGCGAGCGAGACGACGCCCGTGCCGTCGGCGATGACGATGTCCTCGGGGTCGAGCGCGCGGCTGACGCCGTCGAGCGTGGTCAGCTTCTCCCCCGGCTGCGCGCGCCGCACGACCAGCGGGCCGGTCAGCTGCCCGAGGTCCCAGGCGTGCATCGGCTGGCCCATCTCGATCATCACGTAGTTGGTGATGTCGACCGGCAGCGAGATGGACCGGATGCCGGCCGTGGCCAGGCGCGTCCTGATCCACTGCGGGGTGGCCGCGGCCGGGTCGACGCCGCGCACGGCGACGGCGGTGAACCGGTCGCAGGCCACGCTGTCGAGGACCTCGATCGGGTACGCCTCGCCGCCGTCGCCCTCCAGCGGGACGACCGCCGCGACCGGGTCGCGGTAGGCGCCGCCGAGGGAGTGCGACAGCTCGCGGGCGATGCCGCGCACGGAGAAGCAGTACCCGCGGTCGGGGGTGATGTTGATCTCGACCACGACGTCGTCGAGCCCGACGAGCGGGCGGCCCTCGTCGCCCGGCTTCGCCGAGTCGGGGGTCAGCACGATGATCCCGTCGTGGTCGTCGCTGACCCCGAGCTCCTGGCCGGAGCAGATCATGCCGTTGGAGACGTGCCCGTAGGTCTTGCGCGCGGAGATGGTGAAGCCGCCGGGCAGCACGGCGCCGGGCAGCGCCACGACGACGAGGTCGCCCTCGGCGAAGTTGCGGGCGCCGCAGATGATCCCCTGGGGCTGCTCGTTGCCGACGTCGACCAGGCAGTACCGGATGGGCTTCTTCAGCCCCGTGAGCTCCTCGATCGACTCGACCCGCCCGACCACCAGCGGCCCGGTGACACTGGCGCCGGCGTCGGTCAGCTCCTCGACCTCCAGGCCGACCTTGACCAGGGCCTTCTCCAGCCCGTCGCCGTCGAGGCCGATCGGCAGGTCGACGTGCTCGCGCAGCCAGGAAAGCGAAACGCGCACCTCAGGCCTCCCATCCGAACGCCCGCGCGTACCGCACGTCGCCCTCCACCATGTCGCGCATGTCGGCGGCCTCGTTGCGGAACATCAGCGCCCGCTCGATGCCCATGCCGAACGCGAAGCCGGAGTACTCCTCCGGGTCGATACCGCAGGCGCGCAGCACCCGCGGGTTCACCATGCCGCAGCCGCCCCACTCGACCCAGCGCGGGCCGTCGCGGTGCTGCGGGAACCACAGGTCGATCTCGGCGCCCGGCTCCACGAACGGGAAGTAGGACGGGCGCAGCCGCGTGCGGGCCTGGTCGCCGAAGAGGCCCTTGACGAAGTTGTCCAGGGTGCCCTTGAGGTGGCCCATCGTGATGCCCTTGTCCACGACCAGGCCCTCGACCTGGTGGAAGACCGGGGTGTGGGTCGCGTCGAGCTCGTCCGTGCGGTAGGTGCGGCCCGGGCAGACGATGTAGATCGGCGGCTTGCGGCTGGTCATCGTCCGCGCCTGCACCGGCGAGGTGTGCGTGCGCAGCACCACGCGCGAGTCGTCGTCCTCGTGCGGGGCGCCGGCCTTCACGAAGAAGGTGTCCATCATCGAGCGCGCCGGGTGGTCCGGGTGCATGTTGAGGGCGTCGAAGTTGTACCACTCCCACTCGACCTCGGGCCCCTCGGCGACCTCGTAGCCCATGCTCACGAACAGGTCCCCGACCCGCTCCATGATCTTGGTCAGCGGGTGCTGGGCGCCGGTCGGGCGGCGGGCGGCCGGCAGCGTGACGTCAACGGCCTCCTCGACGAGCACCCGCTCCTCGCGCTCGGCGGTGAGCGCCACGAGCCGGGCGTCGAACGCGCCCTGGATGGCGACGCGGGCGAGGTTGACGCGCTTGCCGGCGTCGGCCTTGGCGGCCGGGGGCAGCGAGCCGATCTCGCGGCGGGCCAGGGAGATCGGGGCGCGGTCGCCGAGGTGCTGGTGCTTCAGCGCGGCGAGCGCGTCGAGGTCGCCCGCTCCGGCGAACGCCTTGTCGGCCGCGGCGACCGCGTCGTCGAGCGCGCCCTGGTCGAGCAGAGCGGCCTGTTTCGGATCGTACGGATCATTGCGGTACGTCATCGGACTCTTCCCACGGGAGATTGGCCTCGGACAGTGTAGTGAGGTCCGCCCGCCGGTCGTGGGAAGGTGTCAGGAGCTCGTGCGTCCCGTCCGCCCACCGTCTCCGGCGGGCCAGATAAACAGGCGCATCTCGGCTACTCCCTCATCGCTTTGGCGGAACTGTACAAGCATACCGCCGCGGCCGCAGCCAGATTCAGGCTCTCGGCGCCGCCGTAGAGGGGCACCCGGACCCGCCGGTCGGCCGCCAGCTCGCGGGGCAGGCCGTGCGCCTCGGAGCCGAACAGCCAGGCGGTCGGCTTCCCGAGCGTGTCGAGATCGAACAGGTCGGTGTCGCCGTAGCCGTCGGCGGCGAGCACCTGGATGCCGGCATTTCGCAACGCATCCACGGTGGCGCCGGCGTCGCGGGCCCGGACGACGTCGACGTGGAACAGGCTGCCGGCCGAGGAGCGCACGGCCTTGCCGTTGTACGGGTCGACGGAGTCGCCGGCGAAGACGACGGCCCGGGCGCCGGCCGCGTCGGCGGTGCGCAGGACGGTGCCGGCGTTGCCGGGATCGCGGATGTCGACGCACACGGCCACGAGCCGCGGGCGGGCGGCGAGGGCGGCGTCGAGCGGGATGTCGCGCTGCCGGCAGACGGCCACGAGGCCCTGCGGCTGCACGGTGTCGGCGAGCGCCTCCAGGGCGGCGTCGTCGACGAGCGAGTGCTCGGCGGTCAGCTCCGGGTAGCGGGCGACGGCCTCGGCGGTGGCGAACAGCTCGGCGACGGCCCCGGCCTTGAGCGCCTCGCGGACCGCCTGCGGGCCCTCGGCCAGGAATCGGCCGGACTCGTCGCGGTCCCGGCGGCGGTGCAGGCGCCGGGCGGCAACGACCCGGGGCGTTCGAACGGTGAACACCCCGGGTCGCGGTCGATCGTGCTCAGGCGGCGGCAACGGCCGTCTTCGCCACCTGGACCAGGCCGCTGAAGGCCTTCTCGTCGCTGACGGCGAGCTCGGCGAGGATCTTGCGGTCCACCTCGACGCCGGCCAGGCGCAGGCCCTGGATCAGGCGGTTGTACGTCAGGCCGTTCGCGCGGGCCGCGGCGTTGATCCGGGTGATCCACAGCTGGCGGAAGTCACCCTTGCGGTCGCGACGGTCGCGGTAGGCGTACTGCATCGAGTGCAGCACCTGCTCCTTGGCCTTGCGGTACAGCCGCGAGCGCTGCCCGCGGTAGCCGCTGGCGGTCTCCAGGACGGTGCGGCGCTTCTTCTGGGCGTTCACTGCCCGCTTTACGCGTGCCACGGTTCTAACTCCTCATGCAAGACCGGCCGCGGGGGCGTGCCCCGGCGCGGGCCGGTCGAAAGTCAAGAAAGGTCGGGGGGAGAACGCCGCTGGGTTATCGGCCGAGGAGCTTGTTGACGCGGCGGGTCTCCGATGCACCGAGCTCGACGTTGCCGCTCAGGCGACGGGTCCGCTTGCTCGGCTTGACCTCGAGGAGGTGGCGCTTGCCGGCCGGCTCGCTGAGGATCTTGCCGCGACCGGTGATCTTCACGCGCTTCTTCATCCCGGAGTGCGGTTTGAACTTCGGCATGCTGATGTTGCCCTTCAGTAGCTCCGGCGCGCAGCCGGGCTCCGCGCAGTGCGGAACCGCCCGCACGACGCGGTGGTGGACATGGTGTTGCTCCGCCCCGGGCCGCTGGTGCGGCCCGGGCGTTATGGCCGCCCCGGTCATGGTGACGATCGGGGCGCCGGTGCGGCCTGGTGTCAGGCCGTTCGGATCAAGCCTGGTCGGCGGTGACCGGCTCGGGCAGCCCGGCGACCAGGTCTGGTTCGCCCTCCGCGCCCGTGCCGCCGTCCGCCTTGCCCTCGCGACGCTCGGTCGCGGCGGCCTTCACATTGCGGTGCGGCGCCAAGACCATGATCATGTTGCGGCCGTCCTGCTTCGGCGCGGCCTCGACGAAGCCCAGCTCCGAGATCTCCTCCGAGAGCTTGCGCAGCAGCCGGAAACCAAGCTCCGGGCGGCTCTGCTCGCGGCCACGGAACATGATCGTTACCTTGACCTTGTCGCCCGCCTTGAGGAACCGCACCACGTGACCCTTTTTGGTCTCGTAGTCGTGCGGATCGATCTTCGGGCGGAGCTTCATCTCCTTGATGACGGTCTGCTGCTGGTTACGCCGGGCTTCCCGGGCCTTGAGCGCGCTCTCGTACTTGAACTTGCCGAAGTCCATGAGCTTGCAGACGGGCGGGCGTGCCATGGGCGCAACTTCGACCAGGTCCAGGTCCACGTCGGCGGCCAGCTGGAGTGCGCGCTCGAGCGGGACGATGCCCACCTGCTCACCCTCCGGGCCGACCAGCCGGACCTCACGTGCCCGGATCTGCTCGTTGACGCGTGGCTCGACGCTGATGTGGCCTCCTCGATAGGTACTTCACTCATACGGTCGACGCATCCTGCAAAGCAACGCCAAAAACCCCCGCCGCGCATGCGCAGGCGAGGGCCGTTCGACCGCTACGACCAGTATAGGCCGCTGCGGTCGGACCGGACCCGGCTGCCGTGTGTCAGCTGCGCGGGTGGGGGCTCGAGGCCCCGCTTCGAACATCCCGGTTGGGACGGGATGCGGTCGACGGAAGCTACTCTACCACGAATGGATCCGCCGGCGCCTGGCCGATCAGGCCTCGGCCGACGAGGCCTGTGACGTTTGAGTCAAGGAGGCGGTGTGGAGGGCGCGGAGGCGCCGGGCGGCCTTGACGGCGTAGTCCTTGTCGGCCATCTGCACCGCCATGACGGCCACCCGCTCGTCGTCGTGCAGGTCGAGGGTGAGCCAGGGCGCACCGCGGCCGAAGGTCACCCCGCGGACGACCTCCCAGGGCAGGTCGTAGGAGCCGATGATGTTGCGCACCCGGACCCCGTGCTCGTCGGCCCGGACCCGGGGGCGGGTCATGAGCAGGATGCCGGCGGCCGCGCACAGGCCCAGGCCGATCATGGCCGCCTGGTCGCCGCGCTGGAAGTAGCCGGGCCCGTCGCCGGTCTTGCCGTGCAGGCCGAAGGCGATGAGCGTGAAGACGATGACGACGACCAGTGCCAGGACGTAGGCGATGATCCGCGCCCGCTGCGGACGGGCGACGACGGGGGCCGTGACCGGGCTCTGCTCGCTGCTCACGGCCCCCAGTCTGCCACTACAGGCGGCAGGCGTGGATTCCGGTCACCAGGATGGCGCGGGCGCCGACCTCGTACAGCTCGTCCATGATCCGGTGCACCTCGGCCTGGGGCACCATGGCCTGCACGGCGACCCAGCCCTCGCGGTGCAGCGGGGAGATGGTGGGCGACTCGATGCCCGGGGTGAGCGCGACGGCCGCGTCCAGGGAGTCGGCCCGCACGTCGTAGGCGAGCATCACGTACTCCCGGGCGACGAGGACGCCCTGGAGGCGGCGCAGCAGCTGCGGTACACCCGCCGGAAGCTCCTCCCCCGCACGCCGGATGAGCAGCGCCGAGGATTTCAGGATCGGCTCCCCGAGCGTGTCGAGGCCGGCCTGGCGCAGCGTCTTGCCCGTCTCGACCACGTCGGCGATGACGTCGGCGACGCCAAGGCGGATGGCGTTCTCCACGGCGCCGTCGAGCCGGATGACCTCGGCCCGCACGCCGTGCTCGGCGAAGTAGCGCTCCATCACGCCGGGGTAGGCGGTGGCGACCCGCAGGCCCTCCAGGTCGGACGGGGCGGAGCCCTTCACCGAGCCGGGGACGGCGGCGAAGCGGAACGTGGCGCGGCCGAAGTTGAGGTCGAGCACCTCCACGGCCGGGCTGCCCGCGTCGATGAGCAGGTCACGGCCGGTGATGCCGAGGTCGAGGTCGCCGGAGCCGACGTAGGTGGCGATGTCGCGCGGGCGCAGGTAGAAGAACTCGACGCCGTTGGCCTCGTCGCGGCAGAGCAGGTCCTTGGGGTCGGAGCGCTGGCGGTAGCCGGCCTCCTGGAGCATCTGGGTGGCGGGAGCGGCGAGCGTGCCCTTGTTGGGCACGGCGATACGGAGGAGCATTTGCTGGTCTCCAGACGGGTGGGTTGTCGGCGGGTACGGGAAGAACGGGACCGAACTACAGATGTCGGTAGACGTCTTCCAGCGACAGCCCGGTCGCCAGCATCAGGCACTGCACCTGGTACAGCAGCTGCGAAAGCTCCTCCGCGGTGCGCTCCCGGCCCTCATGCTCGGCCGCCATCCAGCTCTCGGCGGCCTCCTCGACGACCTTCTTGCCGATGAAATGCACGCCCTTCTCCAGCGCCGCCACGGTGCCGGATCCCGGGGTGCCGGCCGCCGCCTTGGCGCTCAGCTCGGCGAACAGCTCGTCGAAGGTCTTCACGGGCAGGGATTCTCGCAGGCCTGAGCCCCCGAACGGAATCCGATTGATGACAGGCGTGTCGCCGATCACCCCACCGAGAATTCATGATCGTCGACCCACTGCACGCTGCCGTCCTTCTCGGAGCGCAGGAAAGCCTCCACCGTGTACCGCCCCGAGGGCAGCGTCACCTGCACGCGCGCCTCGCCCAGGGCCGGGGCGCCCGCGCTCAGCTGCACGACCCGCTCGTCGACGATGGCCCCGCCGGCGTCGCGGACGCGCAGGTCGACCGTGCCCTCGGGGACCACCCCGGCGAGGTACACCGTGAAGGTCTTGCCCACCACCGCGCCCTGGTCGGGCTCGATCACCCAGACCGGCGCCTGGAGCTCGGCGAGGGTGCCCTGGTGCAGCGTCCCGCTCGTGTCGACGGCGCCCCACAGGCGGGCCACCGGCGCGCCGTCGACGAGCACCCGCACCCCGTCGGCGTGGCGCATCGAGGTGTACGTCGCGGCGGCCAGCACGGTGTAGACGAGCTGCTGGACGGCGAGCGGCGGGTCGGCCGGGGCGGTGCCGACGCCGCCGAGGTCGACGGTGACCCGGCTCCCGTCGATGGTGACGCCGTGCACCTCGACGGTGTCCGGCCACAGGCTGCGGTAGTCGGGGTCCTTGGCCCGGCCCTGCAGCGAGAGCAGGACGGCGGCCCGGATGCGGGCCTGGTCGCCGTCGGCGGTGGCGGGGAGGAACTCGCGGTACAGGCGGCCGTTGCGGGTGAAGTAGGCCGGCAGGTTGACGCTCCCCGGCGGGGCCGGCGCGGGCGTGGACGGCGCGGTGCTGGGGGCCGGCGCCTCGGCCGTGCCGGAGATGCGCGCCGCCGGCGGGAAGGTCCGGTGCTCGCCGCGGGTGGTCTCGACCGCGACGACGCCGGCGGCGATGGCGGTCGCGACGGCCGCGACCGCGCCGACCATGGCCCACAGGCCGAAGCCCCGGGCGGCCGCGGTGCGCTGCCGGATGCGGGGCAGGGCGTCCGGGGCCGGCTCGACCTCGGCGGCGCGGGCCCGCAGCGCCTCACGGAGCCGCTCCTCGGGTGACTGACCGGGCCTCACGCCGGCACCTCCGCAAGCTCCGGCACCAGCACGACAAAACTGTGCCCCTGGCGAGCGGCCCCTCCGCTGCGCTCCGGACCACGCGCCGGCACCTCCGCAAGCTCCGGCACCAGCACGACAAAACTGTGCCTCTGGTGAGCGGCCCCTCCGCTGCGCTCCGCG
>NZ_JBEZDS010000009.1:53697-96632 GCF_040648435.1 Dactylosporangium sp. NPDC049140
GCTGCGCTCCGGACCACGCGCCGGCACCTCCGCAAGCTCCGGCACCAGCACGACAAAACTGTGCCTCTGGTGAGCGGCCCCTCCGCTGCGCTCCGGACCGCTCACGGCATCCGCTCCAAGGTCTGGCGCAGCGCGGCCATGCCGCGGGACGCGTGGCTCTTGACGGCGCCGCGGCTGACCCCCATGGCGTCGGCGATCTCGGCCTCGGACAGCTCGGCGTAGTACCGCAGCACGATCGCCTCCCGCTGCCGGGTGGGCAGCCGGCGTACCGCGTCCAGGACCTCCCGGTGCGCGAGCAGGCTCAGCGCGCCCGTCTCGGCGCTGGCCACGACCTGCGGGCCGTCGGGGCCCCGGGCGACGTGCCGCTCGGCCACGCCCCGCCGGCGCAGCGCCGACCGGGCCCCGTTGAGCACGCTCGTGCGCAGGTACGCCAGCGCCTTGTCCGCGTCCCGCAGGCGCCACCAGCGGCGGTGCAGCGCGACGTACGCGTCCTGGACCACGTCCTCTGCGACCCCCTCGTCGTGCAGCAGCAGGACCGCGAGGCGCACGAGGCCGCGGTAGTGCGCGGCGAAGAGGGCCCCGATCGCCTCGTCGGCGCTCCAGCCGCGCGCGCCCTCCTCCGGCGTGTCGCGCAGCAACTCGCGGCCCGGGTCGCGCGCCGGGTTGCCGGGGGTCGCTGCCTGCACCGGCCTACGGTCCCACGCCGCGGCCGCGGCTTCCGCCATCACACCCAGACGACGCGCGGGTCCGCCCATCGGTTTACCGGCCTGATCACCTGGTTACCCTGTGCCTCGTGGATACGGAGCCGAAGTACACCGACGAAGAGTGGGGCCTGCTCGTCGGCCTCCCGCAGTCCGTCCTGATCGCCGCGTCCCAGGCCGAGGCCGACGGCGCCCGGCGCACCCGCGAGGAGTGGACGGCGGGGATGACCGCCATCGCCGACGGCCGCGGCTCGTCCAGCGAGCTCGTGAAGACCGTCGCCGCCGAGGTGGTCAGCCGCCAGGGTGACATCACCGACGGCGACGAGCCCCCGGTCATCGAGTTTCCCGACCGCGAGGCCGGGCTGGCCGACGTGATCTCCCGGGCCCGGGCCGCGCACGAGCTGCTGGCGGCGAAGGCCGAGACGGCCGACGCCGAGGCGTACCGCTACTGGGTCGTCACGCTGGCCGACGTGGTCGTGGGCGCGGCGAGCACCGGCGGGGTGCTGGGCATCGGCGGCGAGCAGGTCACCCCGGCCGAGCGCGGCTTCCGCGACGAGCTGGCCGCGGCCCTCGAGGTCTGAGCGCGGGTGGGGGGCCCATGCGGCCTCCCACCCACGTGACGGCTCAGGACTTGGCGACCAGCCGCAGCGCCACGGCCGCGTCCAGGGCGGCCAGCGCGGCCGAGTAGCCCTTGTCCTCCGCGGAGTCGGGGAAGCCCGCCCGGGCCCGCGCCTGCTCGTAGTTGTCGACGGTGAGCACCCCGTGGGCGACCGGCGTCGAGTTGTCCAGGGCGACCCGGGTGAGGCCGTCGGTGACGGACTGGCAGACGTACTCGAAGTGCGCCGTGTCGCCCCGGATGACCACGCCGAGCGCGACCACCGCGTCGAAGCGGTGGGCCAGGCCCTGCGCCAGCACCGGCAGCTCGACCGCGCCCTCGACCCGGGCCACCGTGATGTGGTCGACGTTTGACGCCTCCGCGGCCTCGATCGCCCGGTTGAGCATGTGGTCCACGAGGTCGGCGTGCCACCGCGTGGCCACGATCCCGAACGTCAGCCCGGTGCCGTCCACCCGTTGCAGGACGGGTGCCCCACTACCAGCCATTACGCAAGTCCCTCCGCAACCTCGTCGAGCTCGTCCAGCAGATGCCCCATGCGGTCCCGCTTGGTGCGCAGGTAGCGCACGTTCTCGGGGTGCGGCCGGGTCGGCAGGGGCACGCGACCCAGTACGGACAGACCGTACCCTTCCAGGCCCGCCCGCTTTGCCGGATTGTTCGTGAGCAGCCGCATCGTTTTGATGCCGAGATCCACCAGGATCTGCGCGCCGGTGCCGTAGTCGCGCGCGTCCGCGGGCAGGCCCAGGTCCAGGTTCGCGTCGACGGTGTCGCGGCCGAGGTCCTGCAGCTGGTACGCCTGCAGCTTGTGCATGAGCCCGATGCCCCGGCCCTCGTGCCCGCGCATGTAGAGCACCACGCCGCGGCCCTCGGCGGCGACCATGTTCATCGACGCCTCCAACTGGGGGCCGCAGTCGCAGCGCACCGAGCTGAACACGTCGCCGGTCAGGCACTCGGAGTGCACGCGCACGAGCACGTCCTCGCCGTCGCCGAGGTCGCCGTAGACCAGGGCGATGTGCTCGCCGTTGCCGTACCGCTGGGTGTACCCGACCGCCCGGAACACCCCGTGCTCGGTCGGCAGCCGCGTCTCGGCGACCCGCTCGATCTGCTGCTCGGTGTGGCGGCGGTACGCGATCAGGTCCGCGATGCTGATCAGCGCCAGGTCGTGCTCGGCGGCGAACGCGCGCAGGTCGGGCAGGCGCATCATGGTGCCGTCGTCGTTGACCATCTCGCAGAGCACGCCGGCCGGGCGCAGGCCGGCCATGGTGGCCAGGTCCACGGCCGCCTCGGTGTGCCCGGCCCGGCGCAGCACCCCGCCGTCCTTGGCCCGCAGCGGCACGATGTGCCCGGGCCGGGTCAGGTCGTGCGGCTGGGTCTCGGGCGAGGAGAGCAGGTTGATCGTGCGGGCCCGGTCGGCGGCGGAGATGCCGGTGGTGCCGCCGAAGCGGGCGTCGACCGTGACGGTGTAGGCGGTGCCGCGGCGGTCCTGGTTGGTGCGGTACATCGGCGGCAGGTCGAGGCGGTCGGCCTCGGCCTCGGTGATCGGCACGCAGATGTAGCCCGACGTGTAGCGCACCATGAACGCGACCAGCTCCGGCGTGGCGAACTCGGCCGCGAAGATCAGGTCGCCCTCGTTCTCGCGGTCCTCGTCGTCCACCACGATCACCGCGCGCCCGGCCGCGATCTCCTTGACCGCCCGCTCGATCGTGTCCAGGCTCGAAGCCGGCTCGCTCATGACTGGGCCGCCTTGCCGAGCAGCTTCTCCACGTACTTGGCCATGATGTCGACCTCCAGGTTGACCCGCTCGCCGGCGCCCTTGGCGCCGAGCGTCGTGAGCTTGAGCGTGGTCGGGATGAGCCCGACCGAGAATGTGTCGTCGGTGACGGCCATGACGGTCAGCGAGATCCCGTCGACGGTGATGGAGCCCTTCTCCACGACGTAGCGCCCCAGCCCCTCGGGCAGCGCGAACGTCACCGTCTCCCACTGGTCGCCGGCCTCCCGCGACAGGACCTGCCCGACCCCGTCGACGTGGCCCTGCACGATGTGCCCGCCGAGGCGGGTGGCGACCGTCGCGGCGCGCTCGAGGTTCACGGCCGAGCCCGGGCGCAGCGCGCCGAGCGTCGAGCGCCGCAGCGACTCCCCCATCACGTCGGCGGTGAACACCCCGTCGGCGTTGTCCACGACGGTGAGACAGACCCCGTTGACCGAGATCGAGTCGCCGTGGGCGGCGTCGGAGGTGACGGTCGTCCCGCGGATCGCCAGCCGGGCGGAGTCGCCCAGCTCGTCGATCGCGACGACGGTCCCGAGCTCTTCGATGATGCCGGTGAACACTGCTCACGCACCTTTCACTGTTGCCGTCAGGCGCACGTCGGGCCCGATCCTGGCAAGGTCGACAACGTCGAGCGTCAATGCCTCGGCGATGCTGGAGATTCCGGCGAAGCCCAGGGCGGCCGGGCCGGCCCCGAGCAGCTTGGGGGCGAGGTAGGCCACCACCCGGTCCACGAGCCCCGCGGCGAGGAAGGCGCCCGCGAGGGTCGGCCCGCCCTCGAGCAGCGCCACCCGTACGCCGCGGGCGTACAGCTCGCGCAGCAGGGCCGGGAGGTCCGAGCCCTCCGCGCGCCAGGTGGGGGCCGAGCGGTCCGTGATCCGGAAGCTGCCGTCGTCGAGCTCGGCGCCGCGCGCGCCGGTGACGACGACCCGCAGCGGCTGGCGCGGGGCGAGGACGCCCTGGCGCGAGCGGACCGTGAGCTGGGGATCGTCGGCGAGCACGGTGCCGATGCCGGCGATGATCGCGTCGACCCCGGCCCGCAGCCGGTGCACGTCCGCCCGGGCGTCCGGGGACGTGATCCACTTGCTGGTCCCGTCGGCCGCGGCCGAGCGCCCGTCGAGCGTGGCCGCGAACTTCCAGATGACGTAAGGGGTGCCCCGGGAAACGGCGGTGAGCCAGCCCTCCATGGCCTCGTGGGCGGGCTCGTGCAGTACCGAACCCATTTCCACGACGACCCCGGCGGCGCGCAACGTCTCGGCGCCCCCCGCGGCGACCGGGTTGGGGTCGGCGACCCCGACCACGACCCGGGCCACCCCCGCCGCGACGAGCGCGCGCGAGCACGGCCCGGTGCGACCGGTGTGGTCGCAGGGCTCGAGGGTGACGTAGGCGGTGGCGCCGCGGGCCCGCTCGCCCGCCGCCAGCAGCGCCCGGACCTCGGCGTGCGGCCCGCCGGCCGGGGCCGTGCGCCCCTCGCCGACGATCTCGCCGCCGGGCGCGACGAGCACGCAGCCGACGTTGGGGTTGGGGCTGGTCTCGCCGAGGCTCAGGCGCGCCAGTTCGATGGCGCGTCGCATGAACGTCTCGTCGTCTGCCATGGCCCTCTCCCGCGTGGTCAAGTGATCACACGCGGGGGGACGCCTATGGCACCCCGATGTTTCGACCAGGGAGCGCGCGGCGACCCACCGGAATCGCCCCAAATGGGTCGACACCGGATCCCGCGCGCTGAACTCCCATCCGGACTTTGACCGTCGGCCCTGGACTCACACCAGGTCCACCGGCCGATGGCTTCGACCGGGTCGCGGGCTCCCGCTCCCCGTGGAGGAGCGATTACCGCCGGTTCGGAATTTCACCGAGCCCCGCCAGCGCGTGGTGGGTACGTAACCTGAGTCTGACACACAACCGCCGGTCCTTACCTTCCAGGTTGCGGGATGTGCGTCACAGCAACCGGGTCAGCTCAGGTCCACCACGCTGCGGCGGTCGACGGCGACGTAGTTGCCGTTGTGCTTCTTGGCCACCTTCTTCATCTCGGTGGCGATGGAGATGACCTCGCGCGGGTCGGTGAACTTGCCGCTCTCGGGCGTCGCGACGGCCACCCCGATCGACAGGGTGACCAGGTTGGGCTGCTGGACCTCGCCGGTGCGGGAGACGACCTCGATGTAGCCGCGCTCGGCGTCGACCGGGTCGTACAGCGCGTCGGCGGCGCCCTGGAACGCCAGGATCGCGTTTGTCGTGAGGTCCTTGAGCTGGTCGGGGGTGCAGACGATCAGGAAGTCGTCGCCGCCGATGTGGCCGAGGAACGCGGGCGGCAGGCCGACGTCGACGACGGCCCGGTGCAGCGCGCGGGCGAGGGCGATGATGAACTCGTCGCCGCGCTGGAAGCCGTACACGTCGTTGACCGGCTTGAACCGGTCGATGTCCACGTGCGAGACCGCGAAGTCGGTGCCGGCCCGCGCCCGGTCGGTGATCTCGCGCAGGATGCGCGTGTTGCCGGGCAGGCCGGTCAGCGGCGACACCTCGCGGTTCTCCTGGTTGCGCCGCAGCGTGGAGCGCACCCGGGCGACGAGCTCCATGGTGTCGAACGGCTTGACCAGGTAGTCGTCGGCCCCGGCCTGCAGGCCGATGACCTTGTCGGCGGTCTGCCCGCGCGCGGTCAGCAGGATCACCGGCATCGAGGCGGTCATCGGGTCGGCCCGCAGCCGGCGGGTCAGCTCGAGCCCGTCGAGCTGCGGCATCATCCAGTCGACCACGGCCAGCGCGGGCTTGTGCTCCTGGATGAGGTTGAGCGCGGTGGACCCGTCGTGGGCCATCAGCACCTCGAACCCCTCCAGGTCGAGGTTCACCTTGATGAACCGGGCGATGTCGACGTCGTCGTCGACCACGAGGATCAGGTCGCGTTCGCCCACTGTCGTCCCGTCTGTTCGTTTCCGGCCGGCGCCGGTCTCAGTTGTCCGCGGCGATGCCGCGCAGCTTGCGCACGGCCGCGGCCGGGTCCTGCGCGCCGTAGACGGCGGTCCCGGCCACGAAGGTGTCGGCCCCGGCCGCCGCACACGCCGCGATCGTATCTTCGGCCACGCCGCCGTCGACTTCAATGCGCAACTCGAGATGACCAGTGTCAATGTGGCGACGCGCCGTGCGGACCTTGTCCAGCAGCTCGGGGAGGAAGGCCTGGCCGCCGAAGCCGGCCTTGATGGTCATGATGAGCAGCAGGTCGAAGTGGGGCAGCAGGTCGAGGTACCCGTCGACGGGCGTGTCCCGGTCGATGGCGAGCCCGGCCCGGCTCCCCGCCGCGTGCAGGTCCTTCGCGATGGCCACCGGGTCGGTGGCCGCCTCGGCGTGGAAGGTCACGTTGTACGCCCCGGCCTCGGCGTAGTCAGTAGCCCAGCGCGCCGGGTCGGCGATCATGAGGTGGCAGTCGAACGGCAGGGTCGTCGCCCGGCGCAGGCTCTGCACCACCGGCAGCCCGATCGTGAGGTTGGGCACGAAGTGGTAGTCCATGACGTCCACGTGCAGCCAGTCCGCGGCCCCTTCGACGGCCCGCGCCGAGTCGGCGAGGCGGGAGAAGTCCGCGGCGAGAATCGAGGGCGCGATCACCAGGTTGTCCGACACAGCGTGATGCTATCCGCGATCCCGGGCGGCGCTCACCCCAACGCATGACCCGCCGCGACGCATCGCGACGACGCGCGTTCGATGCGTGATCTGCCGTGGGCGGCTGCGAGAATGGCACCCATGGATGTCGTCGAGGCGATCGTCAGCGATCACGTGCGGTTCGAGTACCTGCTGCGCGTCCTGCGGACCCGCGACACCGACCCCGACACCCTGCGGGCCCGGCGCACGAGCGCGCGGGCCGAGCTCGCCGACCTGCTCATCGCGCACGCCACGGCCGAGGAGACCGAGGTGTACCCGAAGCTGCGCCAGCTGGCCGACGGCGGCGCCCACGTCGAGCACGGCGCCGACGAGCACATCGACGGGCACCGCAAGCTCCTGGCGCTGCTCGAGGTGCGCGACGTGCTCGCGCCCGACTTCGACCGGGCCGTGGGCCGGCTCGCCAACTCCCTCGCGCACCACCTCGACGAGGAGGAGCGCACGCTGCTCAACGACGCCCGCCTCCAGCTCGACGCCGCGGCCCGCGAGGCGCTCGGCATCGCCTGGGCGGCCGAGCGCGACCGGCTCATCAACGCCGGGTGCGGGGCCTGGGACGCGGTCGCGGCGCTCATTCCGGAGGTACCGCAGCAGCGCGACCCGATGGCCCACGACTCGATCAGTTAGCCCGTCGCAGCAGCGCCACGAACATCGCGTCGGTGCCGTGCCGGTGCGGCCACAGCTGCACCGTCGGGCCCGTGCCCACCTCGGGCAGGGCCGCGGGCAGGTACGGCCGCGCGTCCACCAGCTCCACCTCGATCGACGAGCGCCGTGCCGCCTCCGTCACCGAGACTTCCGTCTCGGCCTGGTGCGGCGAGCACGTGACGTACGCCACGATGCCGCCCGGCCGGACCGCCCGGAAGGCCGCCTGGAGCAGCTCCCGCTGCAGCCGGGTGAGCGGCGGCAGGTCCGACGGCTGACGGCGCCAGCGCGCCTCGGGCCGGCGGCGCAGGGCGCCCAGGCCGGTGCAGGGCGCGTCGACCAGCACGCGGTCGAAGGCGCCCTCGGGCAGGTCCGGGTCCTTGCCGATGTCGCGGCCGTCGGCGTTGATGGTGTACACCGGCAGCCCCGGCGTCGCCTTGGCCACGAGCTCCGCGCGGTGGTGGGTGATCTCGACCGCCGTCACGTGCGCGTCGCGCTGCGCGGCGAGCGCGCCGAGCAGGCCCGCCTTGCCGCCCGGGCCGGCGCACAGGTCGAGCCAGCGCTCGTCCGGGCCCTCCACCGGGGCGTCGGCGAGCACGGCCGCGACCAGCTGGCTGCCCTCGTCCTGCACGTGGGCGCGCCCGTCGCGCACCGCCGCGATCGCGGCCGGGTCGCCGCCGCCGGCGAGCACGACCGCGTAGGGCGAGTACCGCCCGACGGTCGCCCCGCGCAGCCCGGCCGCCAGGTCCGCCGCCGTGACCAGGCCCGGGCGGGCGCACAGGTGCACGGCCGGCGGCAGGTTGTCGGCGTCCAGGGCGAGCTCGGCCTCGTCGAGGGAGCCCAGCGCGTCGGCGAACGCGTTGACGATCCACGCCGGGTGGGCGTGGGCCAGCGCGGCGCGGGCGATCGGGTCCTCGGGCGCGAGGCGCTCGACCCAGGCCGCGCGGTCGGCCTCGGCGACACGGCGCAGCACGGCGTTGGCGAAGCCGGCGGCCCCCGGCACCAGCGAGCGCACGAGGTCCACGGTGGTGGCCACGGCGGCGTGGGCGCCGACGCGCATGTGCAGCAGCTGGTACGCCCCGATCCGCAGCGCGTCGCGCACCGGCGGGTCGATGCGCTCCATCGCCCGGTCGGCCGCGGCGGCGACGATCGCGTCGAGGGTGCCGGTCTGGCGCAGCGTGCCGTACGTCACCTCGGTCGCGAAGGCCGCGTCGCGCCCCGACACGCCCATCTCGCGCAGGATGCCGGGCAGCACCAGGTTGGCGTAGGCGTCGTCGCGGTGCACGGCCGCCACGGCCTCGTAGGCCGCCTCGCGGGCCGGGTCGATCGCCGGCCGGCCGCCGCGCGGGGGCCGGGCCAGCCGGTCGTCGCGCCCACCGGCGGGCCGCTGGCCCGGGCCGCGACGAGGAACCGGGCGCGTCAAGATACGAGCTCCCCGGACTCGACCCGGGCGCCGCGGGCCCACGCGTCGGCGGGCATCGCCTTCTTGCCGGGCGCGGTCACGGTGCCCAGCACGACGGGCACGGTGCCGGTGCCGACGAGCACGCGGTTGCGCTCGACGGCGATCTGGCCGGGGCCGGGCGAGGCCGGGCCGCCCGCGATCACGGTCGCCGCCGTGAGCGGGGTGACCGGGCCGAGCTTGAGCCGCTCGCCGCGGAACGTGGTCCACGCGCCCGGGGCCGGGGTGCAGGCCCGGACCCGCCGGTCGACCGCGAAGGCGGGGTCGCCCCAGCGCACCTGAGCATCCTCCACGGTCAGCTTCGGAGCGGTCGTCACCCCTTCGTGCGGCTGCGGTACCGCCGAAAGGGCCCCCGCCCCGATGCCGTCCAGGACCTGCACGAGCAGCTCGGCGCCGGATTTGGCCAGCCGCTCGAGCAGGTCGCCCGAGGTGTCGCGCGGTCCGACGGGCTCCGTGAGCGTGCCGTAGACCGGCCCGGTGTCGAGGCCCTCCTCCAGCAGGAACACGCTCGCGCCGGTGACCTCGTCGCCGTGCAGCACCGCGTGCTGCACGGGCGCGGCGCCGCGCCAGGCGGGCAGCAGCGAGAAGTGCAGGTTGACCCAGCCGTGCCGCGGGATGTCCAGGGCGCTGCGCGGCACCAGGGCACCGTAGGCGACCACGGGCGCGCAGTCGGGCTCCAGGGCGCGCAGCTGTTCCTGGAACTCCGGGTCGCGCGGCTTGGCCGGCGTCAGCACCGGAATGCCGCGCTCGCTCGCCCACGCGCTGACCGGCGACGGGACGAGCTGCCGCCCACGCCCGGCGGGCGCGTCCGGCCGGGTGACGACCGCCACGAGCTCGTGCTGCGACGCGGCGATGGCGTCGAGGGCGGGCAGCGCCACGACCGGGGTGCCCGCGAAAACCAGCCTCACCGGAGCCTCACCGAATCCCGAAGAGCCCGTGCGGGCTCGCCTTGACGACCGGGGGCGCAGCGGGGCTGTACCACTCGGCCGCCCGGATCTCCTTCATCGCCTGCTTGCGCCGCTCGGGGTCGAGCCGGTCGACGAACAGGACGCCGTCGAGGTGGTCGGTCTCGTGCTGCGCGCAGCGGGCCATCAGCCCGGTGCCGACGATCTGGATCGGGTCGCCGTGCTCGTTGAAGCCCTTGGCGATCACGTTCTGGCGCCGCTTGGTGTCGACGTACACCCCGGGGATCGACAGGCAGCCCTCGGGCCCGTCCTGTTCCTCCTCGTCGGGGAACTCCAGCACCGGGTTGACCAGGTGCCCGACGACCTCGTCGACGTCGAAGGAGAACACCCGCAGCCCGACCCCGATCTGCGGGGCGGCCAGGCCGGTGCCGTTCTGCTGGTGCATCGTGTCCAGCAGGTCGCTCACCAGCTTGCGCAGCTCCTTGTCGAAGTCGACGACCGGGTCGGCTGCGGTGCGCAGCACCGGGTCGCCGAACAGGCGGACGGACTGGACGGTCAAGCGGCACCTCATCTGGCTTCGGCTGAATTCGGGCTCGTCAAGTCTAAGCTAGCTTTGATTCGTGTCCGACTCGCCTCGCGTCTCGCTGCGGTCGCTGCTGCCTTACCTCCGTGATCATCGGGCCACCCTCGTCGTCGTCGGGGTCCTCTCCCTCCTCGGTTCCGTCACCACGCTCGCCCAGCCCCTGCTCACCCGCCGAGTGCTCGACGGGCTTCAGGCCTCGCGCACGGTGTGGGGCACGGTCGCCCTGCTCGTCGTGGTGCTCGCGGCGGTCGCCGTCATCACCGCGGTCCGTGACTACCTGCTGCAGCGCACGGCCGAGGGGCTGGTGCTCACCTCGCGCCGCCGGCTCACGCGGCACCTGCTGCGGCTGCCCATCAGCGAGTACGACTCGCGGCGCACCGGTGACCTGCTCTCCCGCGTCGGCGCGGACTCGACGCTACTGCGCGCGGTGGTCACGTCGGGGCTGTTCGAGACCGTCACCGGCGCGGTGATGGTGGTCGGGGCGGCGGTGGCGATGCTGCTGCTCGACCCGATCCTGTTCCTGACCGCCGGGCTCGGGCTCGCGCTGGGGCTGTCGATCGCGCTGGTCTTCTCGCGCCGGGTGCGGCCCGCGTCGGAGGCGGCCCAGGAGCGCATCGGCGAGATGACCAGCGCCGTGGAGCGGGCGCTGTCGGCCGCGCGCACGATCCGGGCCAGCAACGCCGAGGACCGGGAGATCGCGGCCGTCGAGGTCAGCGCCGAGGGGGCGTACCACGCGGGCGTGCGCATCGCCCGCCTGCAGGCGCTCGTCGGGCCGGCGAGCATCGCCGCGATCCAGGGCGCCTTCCTGCTCCTGCTCGGGGTCGGGGGCGCGCGGGTCGCGGCCGGCACGATCTCCGTCGGGGACCTGGTGGCGTTCGTACTGTACCTGTTCTTCCTGGTCATGCCGCTGGGGCAGGCGTTGCACGCGTACACCCAGCTGCAGACCGGCCTCGGCGCACTGCAGCGCATGGAGGACATCCTCGCCGTGCCGCTGGAGGCCGACACCGGCACCACGCGCCCGGCGATCGGGCCCTCGGCGGTCGTCTTCGAGCGCGTCACGTTCGGCTACGCGGCCGCGCCCGAGCCCGTTGTGCGCGACGTGTCGTTCACGGTGCCGTACGGCACGCGCACCGCCCTCGTCGGGCCGTCCGGCGCCGGCAAGTCGACGCTGCTGCAGCTCGTCGAGCGCTTCTACGACGTCACCGGCGGCACGGTCCGCGTGGCCGGGGCGGACGTGCGCGACCTGCCGCGCCGGGCCTTGCGCGCGCAGCTCGGGTACGTCGAGCAGGAGGCCCCGGTGCTGGCCGGCACGCTGCGGGAGAACCTGCGCCTGACCGTGCCGGGCGCGACCGAGGCGCAGATGCTGGAGGTACTCGCGGCGGTCAACCTCACCGAGATCGTCGGACGGACCGCGAACGGGCTCGACGCCCAGGTCGGCGAGGGCGGCGTGCTGCTGTCCGGAGGCGAGCGGCAGCGGCTGGCGATCGCCCGTACCCTGCTCGCCGCGCCCCCGATCCTGCTGCTGGACGAGCCGACCTCGAACCTGGACGCGCGCAACGAGGTCGCGCTGCGCGAGGCGATCGACACCGTCGCCCGCAACCGCACCATGATCGTGGTGGCGCACCGGCTGTCCACCGTGGTCGACGCCGACCAGATCGTGGTGCTGGAGGCCGGGCGGGTCGCGGCGGTCGGGCGCCACGAGGAGCTGCTGGAGATCAGCCCGCTGTACCGGGAGCTGGCCACGAACCAGCTGCTGGTGGCATGACGGCGCCGGCCTGGGTGGTGGCCGGCCCGCCGGGGGCGGGCAAGTCCACGGTCGCCAACCTGCTGCTGCGGCTGCTCTCCCCCACGCCCGCACTGCTCGACAAGGACACCCTCTACGGCGACTTCGTGGCCGCGACCCTGGAGGCGGCCGGGCGCCCCCCGGGCGAGCGCGAGGGTCCCTGGTACGACACGAACATCAAGATCCACGAGTACGCGGGCCTGGCCGCGACCGCGCGCGAGATCCGTGCCCACGGCTGCCCGGTGCTGCTGTCGGGCCCGTTCACCGGCCAGATCTCGGACCCGGCCCGCTGGCACGCGTTCGTCGCCGCACTGGGCGGCGACCCGGTGTCGCTGGTCTGGGTCCGCTCCGACGAGCAGACCCTGCGGCAGCGGCTGCTGGCGCGCGGCTCACACCGCGACGGCCAGAAGCTGGCGCGCTGGCCGGAGTTCCTGGCCGCGATACCCCCGGACCGCCCACCGGCCGTGCCGCACCTGGAGATCGACAACCGGGCCGGCGCCCCGCCGCTGCTGCAGGCCCTCGAATCCGTGCTGCAGCGCTAGGCCGGCCGGTCACCGGGATGTCATCGGGCCGGCCGCTCGTCGCCGCAGGGCAACGCTCGTGATGCCGAGGGCAAGCGCGATGAGCGCGCCGAGGAACATGAGCGCGACGTAGGGGTCCTGCAGTTCGGAGCGGCTCTGGGCAAGATCGTCGGCCGGCGTCAGCGCGGCCGGCGCGAGGTCGGGGATCATGCGGGCGGGCGCGTAGCTGGACAGCAGCACCACCTCGATCAGCACCAGCAGGGTCAGGCCCGCGCCGGCGGTGAGGGCGCCGACGACTCGGCGGGACGGCTGCCCGCGGGTGAGGAACGCGGCGATGCCCATGGCGCAGACGAGAAGCGCCGCCGCGAACCCGGCCGACGCGGGAATCGGCGGGGCCAGCACCGCGCGGGCCAGCCACAACAGCGCCCCGCCGACCGCGGCGCCGCCGGCTGCCCACAGTGTCCTCGCGGTCGCGGGTGACCGGTCGGCGGTGACCGCGACGAAGCCGGCGAGGTAGCCGACCAGAATCGCGCCGAGCACCGGGACCACCTGCTCGGCCTCCTGATTCTGCCCGATCTGGTTCATGCCGGCGACGACGCCGAGTGCGGCCACCGCCACCGCCAGGGAACCGAATCCGCGCACGGTGCGGGCGGATCCGGCGGCGCCGACCGGACCGAGCGGGCCGGCGACCCGGCCGAGCCAGGAGACCGCGACCAGCCCGGCCACCAGCATGACGGCGTCCCACCGCAGCGCCGGGTTGACGATGCCCGCGCTCCACACCACGACACCGGCGAGGGCGCCCACCATCACGATCGAATACACCAGGGACCGCAGCACGACCGGCTGGCGCAGCACGGCGCCCGTGCAGCCGGCGGCGAACGTCCAGCGGTCGCGGCGGGCCGTCACCGCGACCAGCTCGGCCCGCATCGCGCGGCCCCAGTCGCGCCGCGCGGGCGGCAGCAGCCAGACCGCCGCCGACAGCAGCCGGGCCGCGCCGTCCCGGGCGCTCACCAGGCCCCTCGCAGTTCGGTGGCGGGGCCGGCCTTGCGCGGGGTGGCCCGCGTCTCGGCGGCGACCTCGGCCGCGAGCGTGGCCCCGGCGCCGGTCAGCCGGTACAGGTGCCGGGGCGGCCGGCCGGTCGGTGGATCGGTCTCCCAGGTCGCCTCGAGCAGCCCGCGATCGGCGAGACGGATGAGGATGGGGTAGAGGGAACCGGCCTTGAGGCCGACCTCCTGCCCGAGCTCGTAGCCGTGCCGCCAGGTGCCGGGCTGCTCGGCGAGGGCGGTCAGGACGGCCGCGGTCTGCGGCGACGGACGTCGGGTGCGGGCCATGCGCTAATTCTATCTAGATAGACAATGCCCGGACCAGAGGCCGCCCGGCCCGGCTCTACAGCAGGTCGAGCGGGTCGACCTGGATCTTCACCGGATCGGCGGCCTTGCGCACCGACCGTGCGCCCGCCGCCGCCTTGAGCGACAGCGCCAGCGCCTTCCCCGCCGCCCGCGAGGTGCGCACCAGCATCCGCTCCTGCCCCTCCGCGGCCGGCACCGGCCCGAGCACCTCCGCGCCCGGCGGGAGCTCGGCCAGCGCCAGCAGCTCCGCGACCGCCGCGGGCGTCCCGGTCAGCGCCGCGATCCGCGCCGCCGGCGGGAAGCCGAGCTCGCGCCGGTCGGCCAGCTCGCGGGCGGCGAGCCAGGCCGGGTCGAAGCGCAGCAGCGCCTGCACGGCCGCGAGCCCGCCGTCGGCGACGACGACCACCGGCGCGCCGGGCCGGGCCAGGGCCGCCGCCGTGAACCAGCGCCGCAGCGCCTCCTCGGTGCCGCGCAGGTCGGCGCGGGTGAGGAAGGCCCAGGTGTCGAGCAGGAGCACCGCGCCGTAGCCGCCGTCGGCGAGCGGCTCGGCGCCGGGGGTGGAGACGACGAGCGTGGCCTCGTGCGGCACGGTGGTCAGGATCCCGTCGCGGCCCGAGGTGCGCACCGGGGCGCCGGGAAAGGCCCGGGCCAGTTCTTCGGCGGTACGGCGGGCGCCGACGACGGCGGCGCGCAGGCGCCGGCCGCCGCACTCGGGGCAGGCGTGGCCGGCGGCGGGGCGGCCGCACCAGCGGCAGGCGGGCACGCCGTCGGCGGCCGGGAGGGCGAGCGGGCCGGAGCAGTGGCTGCAGCGGGCCGGGGTGTAGCAGTCGGCGCAGGCGACGGCGGGCAGGTACCCGCGGCGCGGCACCTGGATGAGCACCGGCCGGCCGCCGGTGAGGGCCTCGCGGGCGGCGCGCCAGGCGACCGAGGGCAGGCGCGCGGCCGCGGCCTCCGGGTCGCGGGCGCGCTCGTGCTCGCCGACGGTGAGCACGCGCGGCATGGCGCGGCGCAGCTCCTCGCGGGTGGCGCCGACCTCGATCGCCCAGCCGGTCTCGACGAGCTGCTGGGCCTCGGCGGTGCGCCCGAAGCCGCCGACGATCGCGGCGCAGTGCTCCTGCTCGGCGCGGGCCAGCAGCACCTGGCGGGCGTGCGGGTAGGGGGCGCGCTGCTCGGCGTGCAGGTCATCGCCGTCGTCCCAGATGGCCACCAGGCCGAGGCCGGCGACCGGGGCGAACGCGGCGGCGCGGGTGCCGATGACGATGCGGGCGGTGCCGCGGGCGGCGGCGAGGAAGCGGCGGTACCGCTCGGCGGGCCCGATCGCGGCGGAGAGCGCGACGTGGTGGCCCGGGCCGCCCAGGACCCGCAGCAGCGCGGCGTCGAGGCGTTCGAGGTCGCGGGCGTCGGCCACGACGACGAGCGCGCCCCGGCCGGCGGCGAGGCTTGCCGCGGCGGCCTCGGCCAGGCGGGCCGGCCAGTCCTCGCCGGGCAGGGCCGTCCAGACCGCGCGGGGCGCCCGGTCGTCGGCGAGGGCTCGCAGCAGCGCGGCGCCGGCGGTGTACCGCTCCCAGGCCGCCCCGGCAGTCGAGCCGGACGGCGGCGGCGGGTCGGCCGGGGGCGGGTCGGCCTCGGCCCGGGCGTGCCGGGGCGGGATGGCCAGGCGGAGCACGTCGGAGAGGGTGCCCGCGTACCGGTCCGCGATCTCCCGGGCCAGCCGCGCGACCTCGGGCGTGAGCACCCGCTCGGGCGAGACGACCTTGTCCAGGAACGAAAGCCGCCCGTCGTGGTCGCTCTGCGCGGCGCGTTCGAGCACGAAGCCGTCCACGACCTGGCCGCCGAAGCGGACCTTCACGCGCGTGCCGGGGCGAGCGGTCTCGGCGGCCTCGGCCGGCACCAGGTAGTCGAAGGGGCGGTCGAGATGCGGCAGCGGGCTGTCTACGCAGACGCGCGCGATCGGCGAATCGTCGGTCGCGCGTTTCGGCGGGGCGGCCTTGCGGGCGGCGCGCGCCTTCCCGCCGGCGTTTCCGGCAATGCGCTCGGCGGCGGCCCGCGGCTTCAGTTCCGACTCGGGGAACAACGCCGGCTCAATAGGCTCCGATCGATCGGTTGAGCGCGCCGCAATGCGAGATGAAGCTGAATGAATAGACTCCGGCGGATTTTCGCCAGGTGGCGAAAATGACGTTGGCCGATCAATCCGGGGTTCGGGCTGATCGGCCAACGTCGGAGCGGAGCGAATCGCGTCAGGCGCCGGCGGCGGACTTCAGCTCGGCCGTGCGGGAGGCCTGCTCCCACGTGAAGCCGGGAAGCTCGCGGCCGAAGTGCCCGTAGGCGGCGGTCTGCTGGTAGACCGGCTTGAGCAGGTCCAGGTCGCGGATGATGGCGGCCGGGCGCAGGTCGAAGACCTCGTTGATGGCCTTCTCGATCCGCTCGACCGGCACGACCTCGGTGCCGAAGGTCTCCACGAACAGCGAGACCGGGTGCGCCTTGCCGATGGCGTAGGCGATCTGCACCTCGCAGCGCTCGGCCAGGCCCGCGGCCACGACGTTCTTGGCCACCCAGCGCATCGCGTAGGCGGCGGAGCGGTCGACCTTGGACGGGTCCTTGCCGGAGAAGGCGCCGCCGCCGTGGCGGGCGTAGCCGCCGTAGGTGTCGACGATGATCTTGCGGCCGGTCAGGCCGGCGTCGCCCATCGGGCCGCCGATCTCGAAGCGGCCGGTCGGGTTGACCAGCAGGCGGTAGCCCTCGGTCTCCAGGCCCAGGCCCTCGAGCTCGGGGGCGATGACGTGCTCGCGCACGTCGGGCGTGAGCAGCGAGTCGAGCGAGATGTCCGGGGCGTGCTGGCTGGACACCACGACGGTGTGCAGGCGCACCGGGCGCAGGCCGTCGTACTCGATGGTGACCTGGGTCTTGCCGTCCGGGCGCAGGTAGGGGATCGTGCCGTCCTTGCGCACCGCGGAGAGGCGGCGGGCCAGGCGGTGGGCCAGCGCGATCGGCAGCGGCATGAGCTCCGGCGTCTCGCTGCACGCGAAGCCGAACATCATGCCCTGGTCGCCGGCGCCCTGCAGGTCGAGCGCGTCGCCGCCGCTGCCCTCACGGATCTCGATGGCCGAGTCGACGCCCTGGGCGATGTCGGGCGACTGGGAGCCGATCGACACGCTCACGCCGCAGGACGCGCCGTCGAAGCCCTTCTTCGACGAGTCGTACCCGATGCCCAGGATCGTCTCGCGGACGATCTTCGCGATGTCGGCATAGGCGGTCGTGGTCACCTCACCGGCGACGTGGACCTGGCCGGTCGTGATGAGCGTCTCGACGGCCACGCGGCTGCGCGCGTCCTGGGTGAGGAGCGCATCGAGGACGCCGTCACTGATCTGATCGGCGATCTTGTCCGGGTGGCCTTCGGTGACCGACTCCGACGTGAAAAGGCGGCGTGCCAATGGTGCTCCTCAGGGGGAAACGACGGACGAGAGATGAGTTTCGCCAGAGTGTACGACCTCGGGCTGGTGCCGCGGTCGACGCACCGGCGGGAAGCGTGGCGCCTCATTGCGCCCCGCACCTCGGCGATCAGGCAAAACAGGCGGCCACGCGGTCTAAAATCCTATCCGCTAGCTCGTCTTTGGGCAGCTCGGGCAGCGCATCGCGCGAACCGTCGGCACTCAGGATGACCGCCTGGTTGCGCTCGGCGCCGAAGGTCTTGTCCACCCCGACCTCGTTGACCACGATCAGGTCGGCCCGCTTGCGCAGCAGCTTCTCGTGGCCGGCGACGACGGCCTGCTCGAGGTCGGCGGTCTCGGCCGCGAACGCGACGAGCACCTGCCCCTCGGGCTTGGCCGCGCCCAGCTCGGCGGCGATGTCGGGGTTTGTCACCAGCTCCAGGGCCGGCGCCGCCCCGTCCACCTTCTTGATCTTCGTCGCGGACAGGCTCGCGGGCCGGAAGTCGGCCGGCGCGGCCGCCATGACCACGGCGTCGGCGGCCTTGGCGGCGGTGACGGCGGCCACCCGCAGCTGCTCGGTGGTCTCGACCCGCACCACGTCGGCCCCCGCCGGGTCCGGCAGTGTGACGTTCGCCGCGATCAGCGTCACGCGGGCGCCGCGGGCGACGGCGGCGCGGGCGATCGCGTACCCCTGCTTGCCCGACGACCGGTTGCCGATGAACCGCACCGGGTCGATCGGCTCGCGGGTGCCGCCGGCGGTGACCACGATGTGCCGCCCGGCCAGGTCGGACCCGTCCGGGCCGCGGCGCCGCAGCCGGATCGCGACGGCGAAGATCTCGGCCGGCTCGGGCAGGCGGCCCTTGCCGGTGTCGGCTCCGGTGAGCCGCCCGACGGCGGGCTCGAGCACCACGGCGCCGCGGGCGCGCAGGGTGGCCACGTTGGCCTGGGTGGCGGGGTGCTCCCACATCTCGGTGTGCATCGCCGGCGCGAAGAGCACCGGGCACCGGGCGGTGAGCAGCGTGTTGGTGAGCAGGTCGTCGGCCAGGCCGTGAGCGGCCTTGGCGAGCAGGTCGGCGGTGGCCGGGGCGACGACTAGCAGGTCGGCCTCGCGGCCGAGGCGGACGTGCGGCACCTCGTGGGCACCGGCCCAGACGTCGGTGTGGACTGGTGCGCCGGACAGCGCGGCCCAGGTGGCCTCGCCGACGAAGGTGAGCGCGGCGGCGGTGGGGACGACCCGCACCCGGTGACCGGACTCGGTCAGCAGCCGCAGCAGCTCACAGGCCTTGTACGCGGCAATGCCGCCGGCCACGCCGAGGACGACCCGAGGATGTGCCTCGGCGGGCTGGTCGGACATGGGTCAGCTCAGACGACTTCTTCGATGCGCTCGGCGGTCAGCAGCCCGCTGTTGATCTCGCGCAGCGCGATCGAGAGCGGCTTCTCCTGCGGCGTGGTCTCCACCAGGGGGCCGACGTACTCGAGGAGGCCCTCACCCAGCTGGCTGTAGTAGGCGTTGACCTGGCGGGCACGCTTCGCCGCGAAAATCACCAGGGCGTACTTCGACGTCGTCTTTTCCAGCAGCTCGTCGATCGGCGGGTTGGTGATCCCCTGCGGGTCTGCCACGGTTCCGGCCACGGATCTAACCTCAACACTCTCGGAATTGACGGCTCTTGCGAGCGAACCCTACGACCTTACCAGAGGTGCACAAACGCCGACGCGCCCGGACCGAAGTCCGAGCGCGTCGGGGTGATTGCACCGGTCCGGGGGACCGCCGGGGGCATCACTTGCCGCCGGCGAACTCCCCGAGCAGGGCCTTGCGCTGCTGGTCGCCCAGGCCGCGCAGGCGGCGGCTCTCGGCGATCTTCAGCTTCTCCATGATCTGCGTTGCCCGGATCTTGCCGATGCCGGGCATCGCCTGGAGCACGGCCGAGACCTTCAGCTTGCCGACGACATCGTCGGACTCCGCGCGATCGATCACCGCGGCAAGCGTCGTCTTGCCCTGCTTGAGTTGCTCCTTCAGCTCAGCGCGAGCCTTACGGATCTCAGCCGCCTTTTCCAAAGCGGCAGCGCGCTGTTCCGGGCTCAGTGACGGGAGCGGCACCAGGTCTCCTCAGGTCCCTTGAAAAAAGTGTTGATGGTCTAGCGCCGGGAAAACTAGCGGTCAGAAGCCATTTCGGCAACGTCAGAAGGCAAGATCGACGCCTTGTGAAGATTCGATGATCACGCAGTGACCGCAATTGCGGACGCACAGGAATCACGCGCGCGGTCCGCCGCGGCCCGCAACGCGGCCTGATCCGGGCCCGCCGAGAGGACCTCGCGGGACCACGACGGCAGAACGAGATCGAGCGCGTTCCCGAATACGGCGCGCAGATCCTCGGCCTTTCCGCCCTGCGCGCCGAGGCCCGGCGCGAGGATCGGTCCATTGAGATCGATCAGCCTGTGCCCCGTCGGCCCGACGGTCGCCCCGACCACCACGCCGATGTCGCCCATGGGGCTCACACCCGCGTTGACCTGGGAAATCTCGTCGATGATGGTCTGCGCGACGGTCCGCCCGTCGGCCGCGACGGCCCGCTGGACCGCCGCGCCCTCGGGGTTGGAGGTGAGGGCCAGGACGAACGCGCCGAGCCCGTTGGCGCGGGCCTTGTCGACGATCGGGCGCAGCGAGCCGAAGCCGAGGTAGGGACTGACGGTGACCGCGTCGGCGCACAGCGGGGAGGCCGGATCGAGGTACGCGTCGGCGTACGCGGCCGCGGTCGAGCCGATGTCGCCCCGCTTGACGTCGAGAATCACCAGGCTGCCCGAGCCGCGCAACTGTCGGATAACCGACTCAAGGACGGCTATGCCTCTGGAGCCGAAACGCTCAAAAAAGGCGGACTGGGGCTTGATGGCCGCGACCCGTCCGGCCAGGGCCTCCCCCACCGTCCGACCGAACGCTTCCAGGCCCTTGACATCGTCGGAGAGGCCCCAGGAGGCCAGGAGGGAGGGGTGAGGGTCGATCCCTACGCACAGGGGCCCCAGCGTGTCCATGGCGGCCCTCAAACGGGCCCCGAAAGCGTCGGTCACACGTTCCGCGCGGTGCACGCTCACGTAGCGCTCCTCGTCGATGCGACGGCCCCGCGCACGAGAGCGGGGCCGTGGTAGATGAACCCGGTGTACAGCTGCACCAGCGCGGCGCCGGCGTCGAGCATCCGCTGGGCGTCGTCGGGGCGGGTGATGCCGCCCACGCCGATGACCGGCAGCCCGCTCTCCTTGGCCACGAACCGCACGACCTCCAGGGCCCGCGGGGCGAGCGGCCGCCCGGAGAGCCCACCGGCCTCGGTGGTCGTCACGCCGGGGCGCTCGATCGTCGTGTTGGTCGCGATGAGCCCGGCCACGTCCAGCCCGAGGCAGACGTCGAGCAGGTCGCCCAGGGCCGCGTCGGTCAGGTCGGGGGCGACCTTGACCAGGACCGGCACCGGACCGCCGAGCCCCTGAGCCTCCGTGCGCAGGGCGCCGAGCAGGGCCGAGAGGTGCGCCTTGTCCTGCAGCTCGCGCAGGCCCGGGGTGTTGGGCGAGCTGACGTTGACGGCGAAGTAGGAGCCCAGGCCGTACAGCTGCCGGAAACTGTGCACGTAGTCCTCGACGGCGCCCGTCAGCGGGGTGATCTTCGACTTGCCCAGGCTGATGCCCAGCGGCACGGGCAGGGGCCCCAGCGCCCGCAGCCGGGCCGCGAGCGCCTCGGCCCCGGCGTTGTTGAAGCCCATCCGGTTGACGATCGCCTCCTGCTCCGGGAGGCGGAACAGCCGCGGCCGCTCGTTGCCCGGCTGGGCGTGCCGGGTGACGGTGCCGACCTCGACGAAGCCGAAGCCCAGCCGCGGCCAGGCGCCCAGCGCGCGGCCGTCCTTGTCCATGCCCGCGGCGAGCCCGACCGGGTTGGGGAAGTCGATCCCGAACACCGTCCGGCGGGCCCCGGGCGGGCTGTAGGCCCGCCGCGCCCGGGGCAGCCGCGCGAGCATGCGCAGGGTCCGCTCGTGCACCGACTCGGCGTCACCGCCGTTGAGCCGGAAAAGCGCCGGGCGGACCGCCCGCTCGTAGAGCCTCACCGCGCTTCCCGCAGGGCCGCGTGCAGCTCCTGCAGCGGCCGGACCGTCATCTCACCGCGGATGAGCGCCTCCACGCCCATCACCGCGGCCGCCGCGCCCGGCAGGGTCGTGATGCACGGGATGTCGGAGACAACCGCGGCACTGCGGATCTCGTACCCGTCCAGCCGCCCGCTGGAGCCCTGCGGCGTGTTGATCACCAGGTCGACCTCGCCGGCCGCGATGAGCGAGACGGCGTTGCGGCCGCCGCCCTCCTCGTAGTGCTTCGGCACGATCTCGCACGCCACGCCGTAGCGGCGCAGCACCTCCCCGGTGCCGGAGGTCGCCACGATCGCGAAGCCGAGGTCGGCGAGGCGCTTGACCGGGAAGACGATCCCGCGCTTGTCCCGGTTGGCCACGGTGACGAGCACGGTGCCGGAGGTGGGCAGCGAACCGTACGCGGCCGCCTGCGACTTGGCGAAGGCGTGCCCGAAGGACGGGTCGATGCCCATCACCTCGCCGGTGGACTTCATCTCGGGGCCGAGCAGGTTGTCCACGCCCTTGCCCTCGACGGTGCGGAACCGCTTGAACGGCAGCACCGCCTCCTTGACCGCGATCGGGGCGTGCTCGGGCAGCGCCCCGCCGTCGCCCGCGGCCGGCAGCAGCCCCTCCGCGCGCAGCTCGGCGACGGTGGCCCCGAGCGCGATGCGGGCGGCCGCCTTGGCCAGCGGCACCGCGGTCGCCTTGGACACGAACGGCACCGTGCGCGAGGCGCGCGGGTTGGCCTCCAGCACGTACAGGACGTCGTCCTTGAGCGCGTACTGCACGTTGAGCAGCCCCCGCACGCCGATCCCGCGCGCGATGGCGACGGTGTACCGGCGCACCTCGGCCAGGTGCACGGCGGCGAGCGTGATCGGCGGCAGCGCGCACGACGAGTCGCCGGAGTGGATGCCGGCCTCCTCGATGTGCTCCATCACGCCGCCGAGGTACACCTCACCGGTCGCGTCGCACAGCGCGTCGACGTCGATCTCGATGGCGTCGTCCAGGAAGCGGTCGACGAGCACCGGGTGCGCGGGCGAGATCTCGGTGGCCCGGCCGATGTAGTCGCGCAGGGTCGGCTCGTCGTAGACGATCTCCATGCCCCGCCCGCCGAGGACGTACGACGGGCGCACCAGCACCGGGTACCCGATCTCGTCGGCGATCCGCTTGGCCTCCGGGAACGTGGTCGCGGTGCCGTGCGCGGGCGAGCGCAGCCCGGACTCGGTCAGCAGCTTCCCGAACAGTCCGCGGTCCTCGGCGAGGTCGATCGCCGCCGGTGACGTGCCCACGATCGGCACCCCGGCCCGCTCCAGGCGCTCGGCCAGCCCGAGCGGGGTCTGGCCGCCCAGCTGCACGATGACGCCGACGACGCCGGGTCCACCGGCCGCCCGGCCCGAGCTGTCCTCGGCGTGCACGACCTCGAGGACGTCCTCGAAGGTGAGCGGCTCGAAGTACAGCCGGTCGGCGGTGTCGTAGTCGGTCGACACGGTCTCCGGGTTGCAGTTGACCATGACGGTCTCGTAGCCCTTGGCCCGCAGCGCCATGACCGCGTGCACGCACGAGTAGTCGAACTCGATGCCCTGGCCGATGCGGTTCGGGCCGGAGCCGAGGATGAGCACCTTCGGCCGGTCCGACGGCGTGACCTCGGTCTCGTCCTCGTACGTGCTGTAGTGGTACGGCGTGCCCGCGGCGAACTCGGCGGCGCAGGTGTCGACCGTCTTGTACACCGGGCGCAGCCCGAGGCGGTGGCGCAGCGAGCGCACGCCGTCCTCGCCCGCGAACTCGGGCCGCAGCGCCGCGACCTGCCGGTCCGACAGCCCGGCCCGCTTGGCCCGGCGCAGCAGCGGCAGGTCGAGCACGGCCGCGTCGACGATCTCGGCCCGCAGCTCCACGAGCGCGGCCAGCTGGTCGACGAACCACGGGTCGTAGCCGGACGCCGCGGCGACCTCGGCGACCGTCCGCCCCCGGCGCAGGGCCAGCTCGGCGGTGTACAGGCGCCCGTCGTGCGGCACCCGCAGTTCCCCGAGCAGCGATTCGTCCGGCAGTGGCGATTTGTCAGGCAGTGTCCAGAAGCCCGCGGCCTTGGTCTCCAGCGAGCGCATGGCCTTGCCCAGGGCCTCGGCGAACGTCCGCCCGAGGGACATCGCCTCGCCCACCGACTTCATCGTGGTGGTGAGCTCGGCGTCGGCGCCCGGGAACTTCTCGAACGCGAAGCGCGGGATCTTCACCACGACGTAGTCCAGCGACGGCTCGAACGCGGCCGGCGTCTTGAGGGTGATGTCGTTGGGGATCTCGTCGAGGGTGTACCCGATGGCGAGCTTGGCGGCGATCTTCGCGATCGGGAAGCCCGTCGCCTTGGAGGCCAGGGCGCTGGAGCGCGACACCCGCGGGTTCATCTCGATGACCACGAGACGCCCGTTCTCCGGGTTCACGGCGAACTGGATGTTGCAGCCGCCGGTGTCGACCCCGACCTCGCGCAGCACGGCGATGCCGAGATCGCGCAGCCGTTGGTACTCCACGTCGGTCAGCGTCATCGCCGGCGCCACGGTCACCGAGTCGCCGGTGTGCACGCCCATCGCGTCGACGTTCTCGATCGAGCACACGACCACGACGTTGTCGTGCTTGTCGCGCATGAGCTCGAGCTCGTACTCCTTCCAGCCCAGCACGCTCTCCTCGATGAGCACCTCGTGCACGGGCGAGGCGTTCAGGCCCCCGCCGGCGAGGCGCTCGAGGTCGGCGGTGTTGTGCGCCATGCCGGAGCCGAGCCCGCCCATGGTGAACGAGGGCCGGATGACGACGGGCAGGCCGAGCTCGGCGACGGTCGCGTGTACCTCGTCCATGGAGTGGCACACCCGCGAGCGGGGCGTCTCGCCACCGGCGCGGGCGACGATGTCCTTGAACAGCTGCCGGTCCTCGCCGCGGCGGATGGCGTCGATGTCGGCGCCGATGAGCTCGACGCCGTACTTCTCGAGCACCCCCGCCTCGTGCAGCGCCACGGCGGTGTTGAGCGCGGTCTGCCCGCCGAGCGTGGCCAGCAGCGCGTCGGGGCGCTCGCGGGCGATCACCTGCTCGACGAACTCGGGGGTGATCGGCTCGACGTATGTCGCGTCGGCGAACTCGGGGTCGGTCATGATGGTCGCCGGGTTGCTGTTGACCAGGCTGACCCGCAGGCCCTCGGCCCGCAGCACGCGGCAGGCCTGGGTGCCGGAGTAGTCGAACTCGCACGCCTGCCCGATGACGATCGGACCCGAGCCGATGACGAGGACGTGCCGGAGATCGGTGCGCTTAGGCATTGGTCTGCATCAGCTCCGCGAATCGATCGAACAGGTAATCCGCGTCGTGCGGCCCCGCTGCCGCCTCCGGGTGGTACTGCACGGTGAAGGCCGGCGTGTCCAGGCAGCGCAGGCCCTCGACCACGTTGTCGTTGAGGCAGACGTGGCTGACCTCGACGGCGCCGAACTCGGTCTCGACCCGCTCGTCGAGGGGCGCGTCGACCGCGAAACCGTGGTTGTGGCTGGTCACCTCGACCTTGCCGGTGGTGCGGTCGAGCACCGGCTGGTTGATGCCGCGGTGGCCGTACCCGAGCTTGTAGGTGCCGAAACCGAGCGCACGGCCCAGAATCTGGCTGCCGAAGCAGATGCCGAAGAGCGGGATCTTCGCCCCCAGGACCGCTTTGGCCAGGTTCACCGGGCCGTCGGCGGTGGCCGGGTCGCCCGGGCCGGGCGAGAAGAACACCGCGTCGGCGCCGAGGGCCCGGATGTCCTCCAGGGTCGCCGAGGCCGGCAGGACATGCGTGGTGACCCCGCGGGCGGCGAGCCGGCGCGGCACGTTGCGCTTGATCCCGAGGTCGATCGCGGCGACCGTGAGCCGGTGCTCGCCCTCGGCTTCCACGGTGTACCGCTGCGGCGTGCTGACCTCGGCGGAGAGGTCGGCGCCGAGCATCTGCGGCTGCCGCCGGACCCGATCGAGCAGCGCCTCCGGGTCGTCCTCGACGCTGGAGACGCCGACCCGCATGGCGCCGCGCTCGCGCAGGTGCCGGGTGAGCGCCCGGGTGTCGATGCCGCTGATGCCCACGACGTTCTCGGCGGCGAGCCGGTCCTCGAGGCTGCCGGTGGCGCGCCAGTTGGAGTAGGAGCGGGACGGGTCGCGCAGCACGTAGCCGGCCACCCAGATCCGGCCGGACTCGTCGTCCTCGCCGTTGACGCCGGTGTTGCCGATCTGCGGCGCGGTCTGCACGACCACCTGGCGGTGGTACGAGGGGTCGGTGAGCGTCTCCTGGTAGCCGGTCATGCCGGTGTTGAAGACGGCCTCGCCGAACGTCTCCCCGATGCCACCGAACGCCTCACCCCGGAAGGTGCGCCCGTCCTCCAGGACGAGCAGGGCCTCTCTGCGCCTCACCGTGTTGCCTTTCCGTTCAGCACCGTCGGCTCGCCGCGCAGGTAGGTCGCCTCGATGCGGCCGCGCAGCTCCATTCCGGCGTAAGGGGTGTTGCGGGAGCGGCTGGCCAGGGCCGTCGGGTCGACGGTCCAGCGCACGCCCGGGTCGAAGATCGCGATGTTGGCCGGCTGCCCCACCTCGAGCGGGGTGCCGTGCCCGGACAGCGCGGCGATGCGGGCGGGGGCGGCCGACATCCACTCGGCGATGCGGTCCCAGCGCGGGCCCATGGTCTGCACCACGATGGCGAGCGCCGTCTCCAGCCCCAGCATGCCGGGCCGGGCGTACGCCCACTCGCACTCCTTGTCCTCCACGCTGTGCGGGGCGTGGTCGGTGGCGACGCAGTCGATGGTGCCGTCCAGCAGCCCCTCGCGCAGGGCCAGCACGTCGGTCTCGGTACGCAGCGGCGGGTTGACCTTGAAGACCGGGTCGTACTGGGTGGCGCGGTCCTCGGTGAGCAGCAGGTGGTGCGGGGTGACCTCGGCGGTGACCCGCCAGCCCTTGGACTTGGCCCAGCGGATCAGCTCGACGCTGCCGGCGGTGGAGACGTGGCAGATGTGCAGCCGCGCGCCGACGTGCCCGGCCAGCAGCACGTCGCGGGCGATGATCGCCTCCTCGGCGACGGCCGGCCAGCCGGTGAGCCCGAGCCGCGCGGCGACCGCGCCCTCGTTCATCTGCGCGCCGGTGGTCAGCCGCGGCTCCTCGGCGTGCTGGGCGATCACCCCGTCGAAGGCCTTCACGTACTCCAGCGCCCGGCGCATGAGCCGCGGGTCGTGCACGCAGTGCCCGTCGTCGGAGAACACCCGGACGCGGGCGGCGGAGTCGGCCATCGCGCCGAGCTCGGCGAGCTGCTCGCCGGCCAGGCCGACGGTGACGGCGCCGATCGGCTGGACGTCGACCAGGCCGGCCTCGCGCCCGAGCCGCCACACCTGCTCGACCACGCCGGCGGTGTCGGCGACCGGCGAGGTGTTGGCCATCGCGCAGACCGCGGTGAAGCCGCCCAGGGCCGCGGCGCGGGAGCCGGACTCGACGGTCTCGGCGTCCTCGCGGCCCGGCTCGCGCAGGTGGGTGTGCAGGTCGACGAGGCCCGGAAGGGCGATGTTCGGCCCGGTCTTCGCCGGATCGACGGCGGTGATGACGCCGTTTTCGACGGTGATCTCGCCGAGCTGCGTCTTGGTGATGATCACGACTTGCCTCCGAGCAGCAGGTAGAGGACGGCCATCCGCACGGAGACGCCGTTGGCGACCTGTTCGACGATCGTGGAGCGGGCGGAGTCGGCGACCTCGGGCGCGATCTCCATGCCGCGGTTCATCGGGCCGGGGTGCATGACGATCGCGTGCTCCGGCAGGCGGCGCATGCGCGGGACGTCGAAGCCGTACCGGCGGGAGTACTCGCGCTCGGAGGGGAAGTACGCCTGGTTCATGCGCTCGCGCTGGACGCGCAGCATCATGACCACGTCGGAGCCGGGCACCACCGCGTCGAGGTCGTAGGAGGTGCTCGCCGGCCACGTCGCCACGCCCACCGGCAGCAGCGTCGGCGGCGCGACGAGCGTCACCTTGGCCCCCAGCGTGTGCAGCAGCTGCACGTTGGAGCGCGCGACCCGCGAGTGCAGCACGTCGCCGACGATCGTGACGTTGAGCCCGGCCAGGCGGCCGAGGCGGCTGCGCATGGTGTACGCGTCCAGCAGCGCCTGCGTCGGATGTTCGTGGGTGCCGTCGCCGGCGTTGACCACGCTGCCCTCGACCCAGTTGGCGAGCCGGTGCGGCGCCCCGCTGGCCGGGTGGCGCACCACCACGGCGTCGGCGCCCATCGCCTGCAGCGTCAGCGCCGTGTCCTTGAGACTTTCACCCTTGGAGACGCTGGAGCCCTTGGCGGAGAAGTTGATGACGTCGGCGGACAGCCGCTTGGCCGCGGCCTCGAACGAGATCCGGGTGCGGGTGGAGTCCTCGTAGAAGAGGTTCACCACGGTGCGCCCGCGCAGCGTGGGCAGCTTCTTGACCTCGCGCGCGGCCAGGCTCGCCATCTCCTCGGCGGTGTCGAGGACCAGGGTGGCGGTGGGCGCGTCGAGGTCGGCCGCGCTCAGCAGGTGCTTGATCATGCCCGGTCCCCCTTGCTCTTGATCAGGACGGCGTCGCTGCCGTCGATCTCGGCCGTCAGCACCCGCACGCTCTCGTCCATCGCGGTCGGGATGTTCTTGCCCACGTAGTCGGCCCGGATGGGCAGCTCGCGGTGGCCGCGGTCGACCAGGACGGCCAGCTGGACCGCGCGGGGGCGGCCGAGATCCTTGAGCGCGTCGAGCGCGGCGCGGACGGTACGCCCGGAGAAGAGGACGTCGTCGACGAGGATCACGCGGCGCCCGTCGAGGCCGCCGGCAGGGATCTCGGTGTGACCCACAGCACGCGTCGCGTGCAGTCGCAGATCGTCCCGATACAGCGTGATGTCCAACACACCCACGGGAACGTCAAAGCCCTCGAATGCGGCGATCCGGGCGGCCAGTCGGCGAGCCAGCGGAACGCCCCGGGTAGGTATGCCCAGCAGCACCGTTTCGGCCGCGCCGGACGTCTTTTCCAGAATCTGATGGGCAATCCGGTCCACCACACGGGCGACATCCGTCGCCGTTAGGATGGTTTTACCCAGCTCAGTGCCGGTTGTCGGGGACGACAAAACAGGACCTCCTTCCCCGCCTCTCCGGACGGGTCGTTAAAGGACGTCGAACGTCAACTACCCTAACAACCGCCCTGACCAGGGCAACGGAAGGGTCTCGACCACTTGACCACGCGTCGCGAGCCAGTTACGGTCACGCTCCGTAGCGATCGCTGGGGTAACCCCTCAGGCCAGTGACTGGGAGTGTCCGTATGCCGTCTGAGTACGCCAAGTCTCTTGGTGCTCGCCTGCGCTCCATCCGACAGCAGCAGGGGCTGTCTCTGCAGGGTGTCGAGGAGAAGTCGGCCGGGCGCTGGAAGGCCGTCGTCGTCGGGTCGTATGAGCGTGGCGACCGTGCCGTCACCGTCTCTCGCCTGGCCGAGCTGGCCGAGTTCTACCGCGTGCCCGTGGCCGAGCTGCTGCCCGAGGGCAGCGGAGTGCGTCACGAGCCCACCAACAAGATCGTCCTCGACCTGGAGCGCCTTTACGACGCCGGTGCCGAGGACCTCGCCTACGTCGCCCGCTACGCCCGGGCCATCCAGCAGCAGCGGGGCGACTACAACGGCCGCGTGCTGTCGATCCGCGCGGACGACCTGCGCGCGCTGGCGATCGTGTACGACGCCTCGCCGTCGGGCCTGGTCGAGCGCCTCAACGAGCACGGCGTGCTGGTGACCGACCCGCGGAGCCTGTTCCAGAGCTGAGACGCAAGGAGGGGCCGCGCCTACCGGCGCGGCCCCTTTCTGCATGTCCTGGCCGTCAGGTCGCGTAGTCGGCGATGCGGCCCAGGATGCCGTTGAGGAAGCGGGGCGAGTCGTCCGTGGAGAGCGTCTCGGCCAGCTCCACGGCCTCGGTGATCGCCACCGGGTTGTCGATCTCGTCGTTGTACAGCAGCTCGTACACGGCGATGCGGGCCAGGTTGCGGTCGATCACCGGCATCCGCTCCAGCGTCCAGCCCTCGGCGTAGCTGGCCAGCAGCTCGTCGATGCGCGCCGCGTGGTCCTCGACGCCCTCGACCAGGCGGACGGTGTACGGCAGGTACCCGGGCCGCGGCTCCTCGAGGTTGGCCACGTAGGCGGTCAGCACCGACCCGCGCGGCTCACCGCGAAGGTCGGCCTGGTAGAGCACGTCGAGGGCCCGCTTGCGCGCCTTGCGCCGCGCGGTCATCTGGGCGGTGACGTCACCACCCAGAAACGAGTCCTTGGAACTTGTCACGCCGCCTCCGCTTCGCTCCGGCGCCGCGACAGGGGACTGTGCTTATGGTGCCCGGCCCCTTCGCTGCGCTCCGGACCGGTCACGCCCGGCCCAGGTAACGGCTGTCGCGGGTGTCGACCTTGATCTTCTCGCCGGTCGAGATGAACAGCGGCACGTTGACGGTCGCGCCGGTCTCGACGGTGGCGGGCTTGGTGCCGCCGGTGGAGCGGTCGCCCTGCAGGCCCGGCTCGGTGTACGTGATCTCGAGGATCACCGAGGTCGGCAGCTCGACGTAGAGCGGCGCCTCCTCGTGCGTGGCCACGGTCACCTCGGCCTCGGGGAGCAGGAACTTGCTCGCCTCGCCGACGATGCCGCCGGGGACGGTGATCTGGTCGTACGTGTCCAGGTCCATGAACACGAAGTCGGGGCCGTCGGCGTACAGGTACTGCATCGTGCGCTTGTCGACGGTGGCGGTCTCGACCTTGGTGCCGGCGTTGAACGTACGGTCGACCACCTTGCCGGAGAGCACGTTCTTGAGGGTGGTCCGCACGAACGCGCCGCCCTTGCCCGGCTTGACATGCTGGAACTCAACGACGGTCCACAGGTCGCCGTCGAGGTTGAGCACCAGGCCGTTCTTCAGGTCGTTCGTGGATGCCATGTGATTCGACGTCACTTTCGTCACTGCCGGCCCAGCGGACCGGGAAGAGTTGATCCCGAGCGGTACGCGGGAAAAAGGCCCGGTGAAGTGTACCGGGAAGGCAGTTGGGGCCCGACGCAGTGTACCGGCCTCAGAGGTCCGTGTTCATCTTTCCTTATCCATCGAGACACCTGACTCTGCCAGCGTGCCGGGGTGGGAAGACCGGACCTCCTCAACCGTACCCTGGGCTTCGCCGGATCCGTCGCCATCGCGCTGGGGGGTCTGGCGGCCGGGGCTCTTCCCGAGCGCGGCGATCCGCTGGCCCACTGGCCGGTGATCCGCGAGCTTCGCTCCTTCCCACTCGTGGCGATCGCCGGGGCGTACGTCGGGCTGGCCCTGCTGTGCGGCGCCTGGCTCCGGCTGCGGCGCACCCTGGACGAGCAGAGCCCGTCCGACCTCGTGCGCACCCTGCTGTGCTGGGCGGCCCCGCTGGTGCTCGTGCCGCCGATGTTCTCCCAGGACGTGTACAGCTACCTGGCCCAGGGCGCGATGGTGCACGAGGGGCTCGACGCGTACAAACACGGGCCCGCTTATCTGGGTGGGCCGTTCGCCGCGGAGGTGCCGGCGATCTGGCAGAACACCCCGGCGCCCTACGGACCGCTGTTCCTGCGCGCGGCCGCGGCCGTGGTGAACGTCACCGGCGCGCACGTGACGCTGGGCGTCCTGGCCTTCCGGCTGATCTCGCTGGCGGGCGTGGTCATGATCGTGCTGTGCCTGCCCGGCATCGCAACGCGCTTCGGCGTCCCGCCCCAGCGCGCCATCTGGTTCGGCGCGCTCAACCCGCTGCTCCTGCTGCACCTGATCGCCGGCATGCACAACGACGCGATAATGGTCGGCCTGATGACGGCGGGCATCTACGCCGCGGTACGCCACCACCCCGCCCTGGGCGCCGCCCTCATCACGGCCGCCGCCCTGATCAAGGCCCCGGCCGCGCTGGCCCTGCTCACCATCCTGATGATCGCCCCGCGCGCCTGGCTGCGCATCGGAGCCGCCGCGACCGCGTCGGCGGCCGGCCTGCAACTGGCATCGGGCCTGGGCACCGGCTGGATCGGCGCGATGCACACCCCCACGACCGTGCGCAACGGCCTGTCCTTCAGCACCGACCTGGGGCTGCTGCTGGGCGCGCTGGGCTGGCCGGGGCCGATGGACATCATCCGCACCGCGGCGGGGGTGGTGGGCTGCCTGCTCGCGGGCTGGGCGCTGTTGCGGGCCCCGAACCCGGTGGCCGGGCTCGGACTGGCGCTGAGCTCGATCATTCTGCTCGGGCCGGTGGTGCATCCGTGGTACCTGCTGTGGGCGTTCGTTCCGCTCGCGGCGGGCCTGCGGCGGGTTCCGCAGGCGGCGGTCTGGGGGTCGGTGGGGCTCTCGCTCTTCCTGCTGCCGACGGGGGCGCCGGGGTATCCGGAGGCGGTGGTGGCGGCGACGGTCGGCACCGTGGCGGGGCTGCTGTACCTGCGCATGAGGCCGCCGGTCCCAGCACCTCTGGCGGCGGCCGCGACCTCGTAGTTGCCGGCTCGGCCCGGACCGCGGGTTCACGACACCCTCGAACGCCGCTCCGACCGCGCGGTAAGCCGCTTTCCCGACATGCCGGATTTATACCCCGTCAGGCGATAAAAGAGATAAGTCGCGGCGCGGAGCGCCCGACTTATCGGGCGCTTACCCGGCCACTGCCCCGTATGCCGCTTTCAGCAGCTCGTCGGAGGGACCCTCCAGGGTGCCGGGCACCGCCAGGCCGTCGAGGACCACGAACCGCAGCGTCGCGCCGCGGGCCTTCTTGTCGACCCGCATCGCCGCGTGGAGCTCCGCCCAGGCATCGGCCGGGTACGACACCGGGAGGCCGAGCCGCTCGAGGATCGCGCGGTGCCGGTCCGCCACCTCCGGGGCCAGGCGGCCCGAGAGGCGGCCGAGCTCGGCGGCGTAGATGAGGCCGACGCTGATGGCGTGGCCGTGCTTCCAGCGGTACCGCTCCCGCCGCTCGATCGCGTGGCCCAGTGTGTGGCCGTAGTTGAGGATCTCGCGCAGGCCGCTTTCGCGGAGGTCCGCGGAGACCACACGCGCCTTGACGGCCACCGAGCGCTCGATCAGCTCGGCGAGCACGGGGCCGCGCGGGTCGAGGGCCGCGTCCGGGCCGGCCTCGATGAGGTCCAGGATGGCCGGGTCGGCGATGAAGCCGCACTTCACGACCTCGGCCAGGCCCGCGAGCAGGTCGTCGGCCGGGAGCGTGTCGAGCGCGGCGAGGTCGCACAGGACGCCCGCGGGCGGGTAGAACGCGCCCACGAGGTTCTTCCCGGCGGCGGTGTTGATCCCGGTCTTGCCCCCCACCGCGGCGTCCACCATGCCGAGCAGACTCGTCGGTACCGTCACCACCCGCACCCCCCGCAACCAGCACGCGGCGACGAAGCCCGCCAGGTCGGTGACCGCACCACCGCCGACGCCGACGACCGCGTCGGTGCGCGTGAACGCGGCCGCGCCGAGCTCGTCCCAGCAGCGGGCGGCGACCGAGATGTCCTTGCCGGCCTCGGCGTCGGGGACCTCGATGGGCAGCACCTTGGCGCCCGCGGCGGTCAGGGCGGCCTCGACCCGGGCCGCGTGCGCGCGCACCGGGCCGGCGAAGATCACGGCGACCTGGTTGGCCCCCTTGACCAGGTCGGCGACGGCGTCGGTCGCGCCGCGGCCGATCTGCACGGCGTACCCGGAGACGTCGACGATCGTCATACGACACCCGCCAGGTGCTCGGCGATCTCCTCGGGCGTGCGGCCGTCGGTCGGAACCGTCACGCTCGCCACCTCCTCGTAGAGCGGGCGGCGCTGGTCGAGCAGGTGCTTGAGCGTGGCCCGCGGGTTGAGGGCGAGCAGCGGGCGGCCGGCGCCGAGGCCGACGCGGGACATGGCGTCGGCGAACTCGACGGAGAGGTACACGACGGTGTGTCCGGCCAGCGCCTTGCGCGTCTCCTCGGCGAGGATCGCGCCGCCGCCGAGGGCCAGGACGCCGTCGAAGGACTCGAGGGCGGTACCGATGGTGGCCCGCTCCAAGGCGCGGAAGTGATCCTCGCCCTCGTCGAAGAAGATCTCGGGGATGGGCTTGCCGGCCGCGGCCTCGATGAGGGCGTCGGCGTCGCGGAAATCGACGCCGAGGCGCTCGGCGAGCAGCTCCCCCACGGTGGTCTTCCCGGCCCCGGGCGCCCCCACGAGCACGGCGCGGGGCCTCACCTGATCACCAGGTTGTCGAGGTAGCCGGTCACGTTGCGGCGGATCTCCGGCACCGAGTCGCCGCCGAACTTCTCCAGGGCCGCCTCGGCCAGTACCAGCGCCACCATCGCCTCGGCCACGACCGCCGCCGCCGGCACCGCGCACACGTCGGAGCGCTGGTTGATCGCCGTCGCCGGCTCGCCCGTGGTCACGTCGACGGTCTGCAGGGCGCGGTTGAGCGACGAGATCGGCTTCATCGCGGCGCGTACCCGCAGGGGCTCGCCGGTGGTCATGCCGCCCTCGAGGCCGCCGGCGCGGTCGGTGACGCGCTTGACGCCATCGGGGGTGTTGATGATCTCGTCGTGGGCCACCGAGCCGCGCGAACGGGCCTGCGTGAACGCGTCGCCGATCTCCACGCCCTTGATCGCCTGGATCGACATGAGCGCGGTGGCCAGGCGGGCGTCGAGCTTGCGGTCCCACTGGACGTGGCTGCCGAGACCCGGCGGCACCCCGTACGCCAGGACCTCGACGATCCCGCCCAGCGTGTCGGCGTCCTTCTTGGCCGCGTCGACCTCCTCGACCATGCGGGCGCTCGCGTCCGGGTCGAGGCAGCGCAGCGGGTCCGCGTCGATGCGCTCGAAGTCGTCCGGGGTGGGCAGCAGGCCGGGCTTGGCCGCGACCGAGCCGAGCTCGATGACGTGCGAGACGATCTCGATGCCGAGCGCCTGACGCAGGATGGCCTTGGCGACGGTACCGACGGCGACTCGAGCCGCGGTCTCCCGTGCGCTGGCGCGTTCGAGGATCGGGCGGGCGTCCGTGTGGCCGTACTTCTGCATGCCCGCCAGGTCGGCGTGCCCGGGCCGGGGCCGGGTCAGCGGGGCGTTGCGGGCCTGGGCGGCGAGCAGCTCGGGGTCGACCGGGTCGGCGGCCATGACCGTCTCCCACTTGGGCCACTCGCTGTTGCCGACCCGGATCGCGACCGGGCTGCCGATGGTCAGCCCGTGCCGGAGGCCGCCGATGAACTCGACGACGTCCTGCTCGAAGCTCATCCGGGCGCCGCGGCCGTAGCCGAGGCGTCGGCGGGCGAGCTCAGCCGCCACGGACGCGCTCGTCAGCTCAACTCCGGCGGGCACGCCCTCGAGGATCGCGACGAGCGCCGGGCCATGGGATTCCCCAGCAGTCAACCAGCGCAGCACGCTCGCCAGTTTGTCACGCGCGCATTACCCGACGGACCGCCGGGCCGCGTGCATCTCACCTGATGGCGGCCCGCATCGCCGCGACCGGAGCCTTCGTCGAGGTGAAGAGCTCGAACTGGTCCACCGCCTGCCACAGCAACAGGTCGAGGCCCGACACGATCGGGCAACCCGCGTCCTGGGCCGCCGCGGCCAGCGGCGTCGGCCACGGGTCGTAGATGGCGTCGAACACGACCGGGCGGCCCGAGAAGTCCGCCATGGCCAGGTGGTCGGCCGCGCCCTTCGGGACCGTGGAGATCACGACCGGGGCCGCGGTCGCCTCGGACGCCGCGCTCCACGGCGCCGCCGTCAGCTCCACGTCGAGGGCCTCCGCCACCGGGCGCAGCTCGTCGGCCGCCTCCGGGCGCCGGGTGTACACGGTGACGTCGGCGGCGAGGCTGGCCGCGGCCGCGATCGCCGCTCTGGCCGTGCCGCCCGCGCCGAGCAGGGACAGCCGGGGCGTGCGGGACACGCCGGCCTCGAGCAGGGCGCGGACCATGCCCGGGGCGTCGGTGTTGTACGCGTGCCAGCCGTACGGCCGCCGCACGAGCGTGTTCGCGGCGCCGATCGCCGCCGCGAACGGGTCGACCAACGTCGCGACCGCGAGCGCGGCCTCCTTGAGCGGCATGGTCAGGGAGAGCCCGGCCCACTCCGGGCCGAGCCCGTCCACCAGCGCCGGGAGGCTCTCCTCGTCGCACTCGACGGCGGTGTACTGCCAATCTTCAAGCCCCGCCGCGACGTAGCCGGCACGGTGGATCGCCGGTGAGCGCGAGTGGCCCACCGGCTTGCCGAGCACCGCGGCGCGCACCTACTTGACGCCGTTCTTCTGGGCCTGGGTCCAGAGGTTCTGGAACTCCGTGTACGTCTTGGCGTACGCGGTGTTGCCCTGGGTGTCGATGGCCAGGAAGTAGTAGTAGTCGGACTTCGGCGGGTTCATGGCCGCGCTCAGCGCGCTGGTGCCCGGGTTGCTGATCGGGCCGCGCGGCATGCCGGGGAAGTCGTGCGTGTTGTACGGGTTGTTCTTGTTGTGGATCTCGCTGTTGAGCAGCTCGGTCGAGGGCTTGGCGCCCTGGTGCGTGATGCGCAGGTAGTAGTTGACCGTGCTGTCGACCTGCAGGCAGTTGCATTGGAACTTGCCGCTGTAGACGCGGTTGTACAGCACCCGCACGATGCCGGCCTGGTCCTTGTCGAGCCCCTCGACCTGCGCGATCGACGACGCGACGAGCGCCTCGAACGGCGAGATGTGCAGCGAGCTCTGCACCGTGTCGATGAAGCTGATCTTCTCGACCTCCTGGTTGAACCGCGCCACGATGAGCTTCAGGATGGCCGTCGCGTCGACGTTCGGCGGGAAGTCGTAGGTCGCCGGGAAGAGGAAGCCCTCGATGCCCGGGTCGCGCTCCTTCTTGTCCTGCCGCGTGTACCAGACGTCGCCGACGCCGAGCGCCTTCGGGTCCTTGGCGGCGTTCTCGAAGTCCGCGTAGGGGATCTTGGTGACCTCGGAGAGCTTCTTGAACGTGTCCTGCCAGGTCAGGCCCTCGGGCAGGGTCACCTTGTTGACCAGGCGGCTGCGCGGGTCGAGCAGCAGCGTCAGGGCGGCCGAGGCCTTCATCTCCTTGCGCAGGTTGTAGAAGCCCGGCTGCAGCTTGCGGCTGCGCTCGTCCTTCTTGGCCGCCTCGACGAACGCCTTGGCGCTCTTGACGACGCCCTTCTCCTGCAGGGTGGTGCCGATGTCCGCGGCGAGCTGACCGGAGATGATCTCGACCGTCACCTCGCCGGTGCCGCCGCCGTTGTAATCGGGGGCGCTGAACATGCCCTTGACCTTGTCGATCCCGACGTACGCGCCGAGGGCGAGGCCACCCACGACCAGCAGGCTGATGAAGAAGGCGAGGAAGGTCTTGCCGCCGCGGCCTTTCTTGCGTTTCTTGGCCGGGGCGGAGCTGGAGCGATGCCGGTGACGCGGCCGCTCCTCGTCCTCCCACGCCAGATCCAGCTCGTTCATCTGCACTCTGCCTCCTGGGCGCTCAGCCACGAACGATTCCGGCACGTCTGGCATCGAGCCAACCCTGCAGGATCTCCACCGCAGCCGCTTGATCGACCACCGCGCGCTGGCGTCTGCCTCGGACGCCGCGCTCCGACAGCCTACGTGCTGCCGTCACGGTGGACATCCTCTCGTCCGTCAGCACGACGGGCACCGGAGCGGCCGCCGTGGCCAGCCGGTCCGCGTACTGCCTGATCAGGGTCGCCGCCGGCCCTTCGCGGCCGGCCAGGTTGATCGGCAGGCCGACGACGAGCTCGACCGCCTCGTACTCGGCGGCGTAACCGAGAATTTCCGAAATGTCGGACGGTACCGTGTCCGGCTCGGTCTTCTGGTCGCGCGCGACGGTGGCCACGGGGCTGGCGAGGATGCCGTCCGGGTCGCACACGGCCACGCCGACGCGCACCGACCCCACGTCGATGCCGAGGCGTCGTCCCCGGGTCCACTGCTCCACACGCGCACGATAACCGTTTCGCGCACTTCCGCGCGCTACCCGCGGCCCGTCCGGGGTCCGCCAAGGCAAGACTTAAGGCGGTCTTGAACCGCTGTCCCGCCGGGGTTTCCCGGCCTGTGCGCACCGCGTCACCGTCCGACACGCCGGATGCGAACCCTGTACCCCACTCGGGTGACGAGTCCGTTATTTCCGACTTGGGGAAATCGGCGCGTCGCGCGGAAACGAACCGGGCGGCCCCTTCCGGGACCGCCCAGTCGAACAAACAGCGCTGCTACAAGGCCTTTTCCACAGCGATCAGCAGGTTCGGGGCCTCGGCGGCCGGCACGCCGCCGCCCTGGGCCAGGTCGGCGTTGCCGCCGCCACGGCCGGACAGGGCGCCCTTGACCAGGTCGCCCGCCTTGAGGCCGCGACCCTTGCCGGCCGCGTTGACGCCCACGACCAGCGACGCCTTGCCGCCCGCGCGGGACGTCACGGCGACCACCGCCGGGCGGTCGGCCGGGATGCGGCCGCGGATCTCCTGCACCAGCGTGCGCACCTCGTTGGCCGAGGTGCCCTCCGGCGCCTCGGTGCCGACGAAGGCGACGCCGCGCACGTCGCGGGCGGCCTCGGCCAGCGCGCCCGCGCCGGCCAGGACGACCTGCGTGCGCAGCTTCTCCAGCTCGCGCTCGGCGTCGCGCAGCTGGGCGACCGTCTGCTCGACGCGGTCGGCGACCTGGTCGCCCGGCACGCGGAAGAGCTCGGCCAGCCGGGACACGAGCACGTGCTCGCGGGCCAGGTGGCTGAACGCGTCCAGGCCGACGAGGGCCTCGACGCGGCGCACGCCCGAGCCGACCGACGCCTCGGACAGGATCTTGACCAGGCCGAGCTGCGAGGAGCGCTCGACGTGGGTACCGCCGCACAGCTCGCGGGCGTAGTCGCCGACCTCGACGACGCGGACCTCGTCGCCGTACTTCTCGCCGAACAGCGCCATGGCGCCGATCTTGCGCGCCTCCTCCTGCGAGGTGATGAACGCGTGCACGAGCAGGTCGCGCAGGAGTACCTCGTTGACCTGCTGCTCCACGTCGTGCAGCACGCTCGCCGGGACCGCCGAGGGCGTGTTGAAGTCGAAGCGCAGCCGGCCCGGGGCGTTGAGCGAGCCCGCCTGGGTCGCCGACTCGCCGAGGAAGTTGCGCATCGTCTGGTGGATCAGGTGCGTCGCGGTGTGGGCGCGCGAGACCGCCCGGCGCCGGTCGACGTCGATCTCGGCGAACGCGGTGTCGCCGGGGTGGACCTCGCCGGCCACCACGCGCGCGCGGTGCACGATGAGACCGGGCAGCGGCGACTGTACGTCGAGCACCTCGACCTTGCCGCCGCCGAGCGTGATGAAGCCGGAGTCGGCGAGCTGGCCGCCGCTCTCGGCGTAGAACGGGGTCGCGTCGAGGACCAGCGAGACCTCCTCGCCCTCCCCCGCGACCTTGGCCCCGAGCAGCGAGCGGACCCGGGACTCGCGGGTGATCTCGCGGTACCCGGTGAACTCGACCGGGCCGCCCTCCTCCAGCGCGGCGCGGTACACCGACAGGTCGGCGTGGCCGGTCTTGCGCGCCTGGGCGTCCGCCTTGGCGTTGGCCTTCTGCTCGGCCATCAGCCGGCGGAAGCCGTCCTCGTCGACGCTCAGGCCCTGCTCGGCCGCGATCTCCAGGGTCAGGTCGATCGGGAAGCCGTAGGTGTCGTGCAGCTGGAAGGCCTTGTCGCCGGCCAGCAGGCGGCCGCCCGTCGCCTTGGTCTCGGTCACGGCCAGGTCGAGGATCGTGGTGCCGGCGTTGAGGGTCTGCAGGAAGCGCTCCTCCTCGCCGTACGCGTACTGCGAGATCCGGTCGTACTCCGCGGCGACCTCGGGGTAGGACGGGGCCATGCAGTCGCGGGCGATCGGCAGCAGCAGCGGCAGCGCCGGGCCCTCCTGCCAGCCGAGCAGGCGCATCGAGCGGATCGCACGGCGCAGGATGCGGCGCAGCACGTAGCCACGGCCCTCGTTGCTCGGGATCACGCCGTCGGAGATGACCATCAGCGCGGTGCGCACGTGGTCGGCGATGACGCGCAGGCGTACGTCGTCGGGGTGGCTCTCGGCGGCGATGTGGGACACGGCCTGGCCGTAGCGCTTGCCGGTCAGCTCCGCGGCCTTGGCCAGGATCGGCCGGACCTCGTCGATCTCGTACAGGTTGTCGACGCCCTGCAGCATCGAGGCGATGCGCTCCAGGCCCATGCCGGTGTCGATGTTCTTCTTCGGCAGGTCACCGACGATGTCGAAGGTCTCCTTCGACTTCACGTTGGCGATCTCGTGCTGCATGAAGACGAGGTTCCAGTACTCCAGGTACCGGTCCTCGTCGACCTCCGGGCCGCCGGACTTGCCGTAGGCGTCGCCGCGGTCGTAGTACAGCTCCGAGCAGGGGCCGGCCGGGCCCGGGATACCCATCGACCAGAAGTTGTCCTTCTTGCCGCGGCGCACGATGCGGTCGGCCGGCAGGCCGGTGCGCCTCCAGATGTCGATGGCCTCGTCGTCGTCGAGGTACACGGTCGCCCAGATGCGCTCGGGGTCCAGCCCGAACCCGCCGTCCGCGACGGAGTTCGTGGACAGCTCCCAGGCCAGCTTGATGGCGCCTTCCTTGAAGTAGTCGCCGAAGCTGAAGTTGCCGTTCATCTGGAAGAACGTGCCGTGCCGGCTGGTCTTGCCGACCTCTTCGATGTCGGGCGTACGGATGCACTTCTGCACGCTCGTGGCCCGCGAGTAGGACGGGGTGCGCTGGCCGAGGAAGAACGGCACGAACTGGACCATGCCCGCGTTGATGAACAGCAGGTTGGGGTCCGCGATCGCCGGCAGCGGGGCGGAGGGCACCACCGTGTGCCCGTTGGCCTCGAAGTGGGCCAGGAAACGTCGCTTGATCTCGGCGGTTCTCATCGGTGCTGCGGGCCTTCCGGGTAAAGATCCTCGTCCAGGGGCAGGCCTTCGGCGAAGGCGGCATGGATCTCGGCCTCGCGCTCGGCCATGCCGTCACGCACGTCGCCGACGAAGTTGCGCACTCCGGCGGCGATTCCCGTCGCGGAGTCGCGCGCCGAGGCCGCGATCCCCTGCGGGCTGAAGGCGTTCACCTTCTTGGTGACCGCCCGGACCACCAGTGCCCCGACGGCGAGTCCGATACCGAGCCACAGCAGACGCCGCATGGCTCAACCCTTCCCTTGTTGTGTTTGGTTGTACCTTCGGTGCTTGCTCAGCCGCGCCGGCGCCGCTGCTTGACCTGCTCGCGGACCTCGGCCTCGTCCGCGGCGTGGCGACGGTTGGCGGCGGCCTTGCGCACGCCGTAACCGAACGCGGCGACCTTCACCAGCGGGTTGGCCGCGGCGGCACTGACCACCGTTGACAGGTTCGCAACGTTCGCGCTCACGTGCGACACGTTTTCGGTGATCGTGTCGATCCGGGCGAGCTGCATGTTGACCCCGTCGAGGGTGGTGTGCACCTGCGTCAGCGCGGTGTTCACATTGTCGATGGTGGTGTTGACCCGCTCCAGCATGGGCGTGGTCTGGTTGGCGGCGTCGCGCAGGGCGCCGGTGGCCGCGTCGATTGTGTGGCGAGTTCGCAGGATCGGCACCGCGAGCACAAGCACGAGCACGAAGAATCCACCCGACGCTACGAGCGCCGCGATTCCGCCCAGGGACACGGTCACGCCGTTCCTCCTCAACCCGCATGAATGGGTGATTCCAACGGAGGAACCCTACCCTCCGTGAGGCATTGCCGCGCTTCGACCGGCGCAGTTGTGTGCGCATTCGCGCACGGCGCTCACGGTCCCGGTGGTCCGCCGCCGCCCGGGTCGTAGCTGATGCGGTTGAACACCTTGATCGTTGTCACTGCCAGTGGGCAGATCGCCGTCGGGGCCGCGCCCGGGCTGTCGCCCTCCGCGGGCGGCTCGGACGCGGGCGGCTTCGACGCCGGCGGCTTGGCCGTCGGGGTCTTCGCGCCGCCGGTCGAGGCCGGGGCGGGGCTGATGGTCGGGCGGGCGCCCTTCACGTCGCACACGGCCGCGCGGACCCACAGGTCGAGCACGTACTCGTCGCGCTGCCAGCACGTCTCGATGCCGTCGACGCCCTCGGCCTGGCAGTCCGGGATGCTCCACTCGACCCAGCCGGCGTCGCGCAGCTTGCCGACGAAGGCCCGGTTGGTCTCCTCGGGCCCGCGTGCGGACTCCCAGGTGCGCTGGCGCGACCGGCACTCGTCGATGCACCATCGGCTGCCGACGGCGCCGTCGGTCGGGTTCCGCGCGGCCCACTCGGGCAGGTCGAGGTCGTCGAGCTCGGCGAACACGGGGTCGCGCGAGAGCTCCCGGATCACGAAGAACGCGGCCGGGGCGCTGACGATGGCGAGCACGAGAAAAATGATCGTGGCGTACCGCAGCTGCCGAACCCGCTTCACCTGAGCGTGCTGGAGCAGCCCGAACGGCGCGATCTGCGTCGTGGACTCCCAGTCGATGCCCGAAGGCGAGCTGGCCGTGCCCCGGTACGTCACCGGGTTCGTGTCGAAGCGCGCGAGGTCGACGAAGGGCTTGGGCGGGGGGCCCTCGCCCTGGAACCGGCCGCCGGGGGCGCGCCCGTTGCCGAACGGGCCCGGTCCGGCGGGGCCGCCGCCACCCTGGCCCGGTCCGCGGCCGCCGTGGTTCGGGCCGCGCTGGCCGGGGCCGCGTCCGCCGCCCTGGCCACCGGGGCCGCCCTGGCCGGGTCCGCGCCCGCCTTGTCCGTCGCGGCCGCCCTGGCCGTCGCGGCCGCCCTGACCGTCGCGGCCGCCCTGACCATCGCGCCCGCCCTGACCATCACGGCCACCGGGGCCGCCGCCCGGTCCACGTCGGTTGGGGGCCTCGGCGGGCATGCCGGAACGCGCGTCGGCCGTACGCGGGTCGCCACCGCCGCGGACATCGCCGCTACGGGGGTCGCCACCACGTACGTCACCGTTCCGCGGGTCGCCTCCAGCCCGCGGATCGCCGCCGCGCACATCACCCGTGCGTGGTCCGCCACCGCGAACGTCGCCGGTACGCGGATCGCCGCCGGTCCGCTGGCCGCCTCCGCGGACATCTCCGGTTCGCGGGTCGGGGGCGCGCGGGTCGGCCGGCGGGCCGGGGTGGAAGGCGGCCGGTTCGTCGGGCTCGGCCGCATGACGGCGACCGCCGCCGCCAGGCCCGGACGGGCGCCGCGAGTCGGGGGGTTCGGTCTCGCCGCGGCGGGGCTCGGGCAGCGCGTGCGCGGCCTTCCGCCCGGCGTTCGGCGGTTCCTGCTCGGCCTCGGGCGCGCGCCGGCGACCACCCGCCGGCGGGCCGGCCGGAGGCGCGGACCCCGATGGCGCCAGCGTGGCGGCCGCGGTGGCCTCCCAGGCCGCGGCCATCTCGCGCGCGGTACGCCGCCCCTGCGACTTCGACTCCCGCCGCGGATCGGCCTCGTGCCCACCCCGGCCCGCCGCGGCCCGCGACTCCTCGGCCGCGCGACTGTCCATGGTGGACTCCCGCCATGGCTCGGACGGGTTCGCCGGCCGCGAGCCGGACGTCGACTCACGGCGCGGATCCGGC
>NZ_JBEZDS010000009.1:96729-263138 GCF_040648435.1 Dactylosporangium sp. NPDC049140
GGCGGATTGGCGGGCCGCGCGCCCGACGTCGACTCACGGCGCGGATCCGGCGGATTGGCGGGCCGCGCGCCCGACGTCGACTCACGGCGCGGATCCGGCGGATTGGCGGGCCGCGCGCCCGACGTCGACTCACGGCGCGGATCCGAGGCCGGCTCCCGCCACGGCTCCGGCGGATTCGCCGGCCGCGCGCCCGAAGTGGACTCACGGCGCGGGTCGGGCGGGGCCGCCGGACGGTTGCCGGACGTCGACTCGCGAGCCGGCCCGCGCGGCACGCGCCAGGCCTGCGTCGCGTCCGGGCTCGCCTGCGGATTGGCCGGGGCCGGCGGCGGGTTCTCGCCGGACTCGCGCAGAACATCCCGCGGCGGGCGCCAGGTCGGCATCGCCTCCACGGCGGGGCCCGGCGGCGTTTCCCGCGGGGCCCGCCACGCCTGGGTCGGCTCCGGGGCGGCGGGGGCCCGCCGCCCCGGCTCGGCCATGGGCGGCGGGCCGTCCGCGCGGGACCGGCCCCCCGGGCGACCCGGAGGCTCCGCGACCGGCGGCGGCGCATCCGAGCGCGACCGCGACGAACGCGCCCCCGAACGACCGGCCGGCCCTGCGATCGGCGCGGCGGGGGGCTGGGCATCCGGACGCGACCGCGAAGGCCGCTCGGCGACCGGCGGGTTGGCGTCGCCGCGGGGCTGGGGCGGCACCCCGCGCCGCGGGTTCACCCCATCGAGCACGTCGGCCGGGCCGGCGGCGCCGAACTCGTCGGCGCGGTCGTTGCCGGCGCTGCGCAGCTCGGCGAGCCAGCCCAGTTCGTCGTCGCTCGAGCCTGGATCGGCCTTGCCGCGGCCACGCCGCTTCTTGGCCTCGTCTCGACCCGAACTCACCGGTGTCGCTCCTCCATGCTGCTGCTGTTCGACTCCGGAGCGTCACCCGCCCCTGAGCCCCCGGAAGCTCCGGCCCCCCGCACGATACGCCGCAGTTTCGGCAATCGTTCCGCCACCGCGCGCTCGGCGCCATGGCCCGTCGGGCGGTAGTACTCCCGGTCGCGGATCCCCTCCGGGGCGTACTCCTGCTGGACCACGCCGCGCGGGTCGTCGTGAGGGTATTTGTACCCCTGCCCGTGCCCGACCCGACTCGCACCCTTGTAGTGCGAATCGCGTAAATGCGCGGGAACTGTACCGCCGTGCCCGGAGCGCACGTCGGCCATGGCCGCCCCGATGGCGGCGACGACCGCGTTGGACTTCGGCGCCAGCGCGAGATGGATCACCGCCTGGGCCAGGACGATCTGGACCTCGGGCAATCCGACGTACTCCACGGCGTGCGCGGCCGCGGTCGCGATCGGCAACGCGGTCGGGTCGGCCATGCCGATGTCCTCGCTGGCCGAGATCACCATACGCCGGGCGATGAACCGGGCGTCCTCCCCCGCGGTGATCATGCGGGCCAGGTAGTGCAGGGCCGCGTCGACGTCGGAGCCGCGGATGCTCTTGATGAAGGCGCTCACCACGTCGTAGTGCTCGTCGCCGTCGCGGTCGTAGCGCAGCGCGGCCACGTCGACGGCCTTCTCGGCGGTCGGGAGGTCAACGGTGGCCAGGCCCTGCGCGAGCGCCGCCCCCGCGGCCGCCTCGAGGGCCGTGAGCGCCTTACGGACGTCACCGCGCGCCAGCCGTACCAGATGAGCCTCCGCGTCGTCGTCGAGCGTGACGGCGCCGTCCAGCCCGCGGGCGTCGGTGACCGCGCGCCGCAGGAGGGTGCGCACGTCGTCGTCGGTGAGCGGCTGGAGGGTCAGCAGCACGCAGCGGGACAGCAGCGGGGAGATGACGGAGAAGTACGGGTTCTCGGTGGTGGCCGCGAGCAGCGTCACCGTGCGGTCCTCGACCGCGGCCAGCAGCGAGTCCTGCTGGGTCTTGCTGAAGCGGTGCACCTCGTCGATGAACAGCACGGTGGGCGGGCCGCCGCGGCGGCGCTCCTTGCGGGCGGTGTCGATGACCGCGCGCACGTCCTTGACGCCGGCCGAGAGCGCGGAGAGCGCGATGAAGCGCCGGTCGGTGGCGCCGGCGACGAGATGGGCGATGGTGGTCTTGCCGGAGCCGGGCGGCCCCCAGAGGATCACCGACATCGGCGAGGCGCCGCCGACGAGCTGGCGCAGCGGCGCGCCGGGGGCCAGCAGGTGCTGCTGGCCGACGAGCTCGTCGAGGCCGGCCGGGCGCATCCGGACCGCGAGCGGCGCGTCGGCCGCCACGTCGGTGAAACCGCCGGTGACGGCCTGGTCCCCACCGGGGGAGACCGGACCGTCACCGGATGACGCAACCTCAAACAAGCCGTCCACGGCCCCAGACCCTACAGTCCGGGGCTCAATTCGAGCGCTCGACCGGGACCTTCACGTCGGCGGGGGCCGGGGCCTTGGGCTTGGCGTCGACGCCGGCCTCGGCCCGCTGCTCGGTCGTGATCGGGGTCGGCGCGCCGGTCAGCGGGTCGAAGCCGCCGCCGGTCTTCGGAAACGCGATGACCTCGCGGATCGAGTCGGCGCCGGCGAGCAGCATGCAGATGCGGTCCCAGCCGAAGGCGATGCCGGCGTGCGGCGGCGGGCCGTACTTGAACGCCTCGAGCAGGAAGCCGAACTTGTCCGCGGCGTCGTCGGCGGAGATGCCGAGGATGTCGAACACGCGCCGCTGCACGTCGCCGCGGTGGATACGGACCGAGCCGCCGCCGATCTCGTTGCCGTTGCAGACGATGTCGTACGCGTACGCCAGGGCCTCCCCCGGCGCTTCCTCGAACCGGTCGATCCACTCGCGGTTCGGCGAGGTGAACGGGTGGTGCACCGCGGTCCAGCCCTTGGCGCCGCCGCCGGTGCCGCCGGCCTCGGGGTCGGTGGGCTCGAACATCGGCGCTTCGACGATCCAGCAGAATGCCCAGGCGCTCTCGTCCACCAGCTTGGCCCGCTTGGCGATCTCGATGCGGGCGGCGCCGAGCAGCTCCTGCGCCTCGCGCCGCGCGGTGGAGGCGGCGAAGAACACCGCGTCGCCGGGCTTGGCCCCGACGAAGTCGGCCAGACCCGCCAGGTGCGACTCGGACAGGTTCTTGGCCACCGGGCCGCGGGCCTCGCCCGTCGAGGCGTCGAGGACCACGTAGGCCAGGCCCTTGGCGCCGCGCGCCTTGGCCCAGTCCTGCCAGCCGTCGAGCTCCTTGCGGGTCTGCGCGGCGCCGCCGGGCATGACGACCGCGCCGACGTAGCCGCCCGCGTCGATCGCGCCGGCGAAGACGCGGAACTCGGTGCCGCGCAGGTACTCCGTCAGCTCCGTCAGCTCCACCGAGTACCGCAGGTCGGGCTTGTCGGAGCCGTACCGCGCCATGGCGTCGTGCCAGGTCAGGTGCGGGATGTCGCCGGCGATCTCGTGCCCGGCCAGGTCGGACCACAGCGACCGGACGATCGACTCGCCGAGCTCGATGATGTCTTCCTGGGTCACGAAGGACATCTCGATGTCGAGCTGGGTGAACTCCGGCTGACGGTCGGCCCGGAAGCCCTCGTCGCGGTAGCAGCGGGCGATCTGGTAGTACCGCTCGAGCCCGCCGACCATGAGCAGCTGCTTGAACAGCTGCGGCGACTGGGGCAGTGCATACCAGGTGCCGGGCTGGAGCCGGACCGGCACCAGGAAGTCGCGGGCCCCCTCCGGCGTGGAACGGGTCAGCGTCGGCGTCTCGACCTCGACGAAGTCGCGGTCGGCGAGCAGGTTGCGCGCGATCTGGTTGGCCCGGCTGCGCAGCTTCATGGCGTTGTGCGGGCCGGAGCGGCGCAGGTCGAGGTAGCGGTACCGGTAGCGGACGTCGTCGCTGGCCGCCTCCCCGTCGTCGATCGGCAGCGGCAGCGGCGCGGCCTCGGAGAGCACCTCGAGCGCGGTGGCGACGACCTCGACCGCGCCGGTGGGCAGGTCGGGGTTCTCGTTGCCCTCGGGCCGGGCGCGCACCTCGCCGGTGACGAGCACGCAGTACTCGTTGCGCAGCGCGTGCGCGGCCTGCATCTCCTCGCGGAAGACCACCTGGACGACGCCCGAGGCGTCGCGCAGGTCGACGAAGATGACCCCGCCGTGGTCGCGGCGGCGGGCCACCCAGCCGGCCAGCGTCACGGTCGTTCCGGCGTCGGCGCCACGCAGGGTGCCGGACTCATGGGATCGGATCACAGGGTCTCCTTCGGCGAACTACGCAAGACGGCCCATTCTTTCACTGCAGCCGTGGCGCCATGTCCTCGGCCGGGGGGTTCCACTCCCCGCTCACGGCCGGGACCTGGTCGCCGGAGCGGATGTCCTTGACCTGGTCGCCGCCCTCGGCCGACGCGCTGGCCGGGAACCACACGAACGGGATCCCCCGCCGCTCGGCGTGGCGGATCTGCTTGCCCAGCTTCGCGGGGACGGGCGCGACCTCGGTGGCGATGCCCCGGGCGCGCAGTTCGGCGGCGATGCGGTTGCTTGTCGCCCGCTCCTCCTCGCTCCACAGCGCGACGAGCACCGCGGTCGGGGTCGGCCGGCTGACGGCCAGCTCGCCGGCGTCGAAGAGCAGGCCGAGCAGCCGCGAAACGCCGATCGAGATGCCGACGCCGGGGAAGACGTCCTTGCCCGCACTGGCGAGGTTGTCGTACCGGCCACCGGAGCAGATCGAGCCGTACTGCTCATAGCCGACCAGCTCGGTCTCGTACACCGTGCCGGTGTAGTAGTCGAGCCCGCGGGCGATCTTCAGGGTGGCCTCGACCAGCCCCGGGCTGTGCTCCCGGGCGGTCTCCACGACCGCGGCGAGCTCGGCGATGCCCTCGTCGAGCAGCGGGTGCTCGACGCCGAGCGCGCGCACGGCGTCGGCGAAGGAGGCGTCGCCGGCGCGGATCCCGGCCAGCGCGAGGCAGGCCTGGGCCTGGACCGCGGTGCCGCCGGCCTTCTCGATCAGCTCGGCGACGGCGTTCGGCCCGATCTTGTCGAGTTTGTCGACTATCCTGAGGATTTCCTCGGGTTCGTCGAGGCCGAGGCCACGGTAGAAGCCCTCGCAGAGCTTGCGGTTGTTCACCATGATCTTGACCGGGGGGATCGGCAGCGAGCGCAGCGCGTCGCCGATGACCAGCGGGATCTCGGCCTCATAGTGGGGCGGGAGGGTGTCCCGGTCGACGATGTCGATGTCGGCCTGCAGGAACTCGCGGTAGCGGCCAGCCTGCGGCTTCTCGCCCCGCCACACCTTCTGGATCTGGTACCGCCGGAAGGGGAACTGCAGCTTTCCGGCATTTTCAAGCACATAACGGGCGAACGGAACGGTCAGATCGAAGTGCAACCCCAGCGCCAGCTCCTCGTCGCCCTCCGCGGCTTGCAGGCGCCGCAGGGTGTACACCTCCTTCGAGGTTTCGCCCTTGCGCAGCAGCTGGTCGAGCGGCTCGACCGCCCGGGTCTCCAGCGACGCGAAGCCGTAGAGCTCGAAGGTCCGGCGCAGCCGGTCGAGCACCTGCTGCTCGGCGACACGCTGGGCGGGGAGCCACTCCGGGAAGCCGGACAGCGGCATGGGTCGGGTCATGGTCTACCAGCCTTTACGGGGCGCCTCGAGCGCCTCACGGAGATACGGGTTGCGGGCCCGCTCGCGCCCGATCGTGGTCTCGGGGCCGTGCCCGGGCAGCACGACGGTCTCGTCGGGCAGCGTCAGCACCTTGTCGCGGAGGCTGGCCATCATCTGGTCCAGGCTGCCGCCGGGCAGATCGGTGCGGCCGATCGAGTCGCGGAACAGCACGTCGCCGGAGAAACACAGCGCGGCGTCGCCGTCGGCACCCCGGAACATCACCGAGCCGCGGGTGTGGCCGGGCGCGTGGTCGACCGTCAGCTCCAGCCCGGCGATCTTGAGCACCAGGCCGTCCTCCAGCGGGGCCACGTCCTCGGGCTCGGTCCACGCCAGCCGGCCGCCGAACAGCGCGGTCAGGTCGGTGCTGAGGCCCTTGGCCGGGTCGGCGAGCATCTCGGCGTCGTCGGGGTGGATGTACGCGGTGATCCCGCGCGCACCGCAGACCGGCGTCACGGAGAACGTATGGTCGAGGTGACCATGGGTGAGCAGGACCGCGGCGGGCTGGAGGCGATGCTGGGCCAGCACCTCGTCCAGCCGGTCCGTCACCCCGATGCCCGGGTCGATGACCACGCACTGCTCGCCCGGCCCGGGGGCCACCACGAAGCAGTTGGTCCCGAACGCCTCGGCGGGGAACCCGGCGACCAGCACGGCGGCGCTCCTCCCTGTCGATGTCCTGCCAACAACCAGGTAGACCCTATCCGGAGGTCAGGCACAGCGAACCGTGACCGGGCGGCGACGCGCATTCCGGGTTCTACCCGTACACTCTGGCGGGCGTGTGACGTGGCACCCAAATGTATTTTCCTGGAGGGGAGCGCAGGTGGCTTCCAGTAAGAGCCGGCAGCGTGCTTTGGCGCGGGCGAAGACCGAGCGGCAGATCGCCCGGAGGGCGGCCGCGGCGCGGCGCCGCCGCCAGTGGCAGGCGGGCATCGGCACGGCCGTGGTCCTCGCGTTGCTGGTCGTGGTCGTGATCTGGAAGACCGGGGGCTTCTCCCCCGCTCCGGCCGCGGCCGAGGAATGCGCCTACACCTCGGTCGACCAGGCCACCGGCATCACGGACGTCGGCAAGCCGCCCACGCGCGACGTGGTGAAGAACGGCGTCGAGACGATGTCGATCTCCCTCGGCCAGGGCACGGTGACGGTCAAGCTCGACCCGAGCAAGGCACCGTGCACGGTGAACAGCTTCCGGTACCTGGCGGGCAAGAAGTTCTTCGACAACACCACCTGCCACCGGCTCGGGGACACCTTCCTGCAGTGCGGTGACCCGTCCGGCACCGGCAGCGGCGGCCCGGCGTACCGCTTCCCGGACGAGAACCTGCCGACCCCGGCCGCCCCGTCGGCCGACCCGAGCGCGTCCGCGGACCCCTCGGCCGCCCCGAGCAGCACCGCGCTGTACCCGGCGGGCACCATCGCGATGGCCAACTCCGGCGCGAACACCAACAGCAGCCAGTTCTTCCTGGTGTTCAAGGACCAGCAGTTCCCGCCGAACTACACCATCTTCGGCACCATCACGGGCGGCCTCGACGTACTGCAGAAGATCGGCGCGGCCGGCAACGACGGCTCCAGCCAGGCCGGCGGGGGCAAGCCCAACCAGGAGGTGAAGATCAGCTCGCTGACCGTCACCGACCAGGCGCCGGGCGAGCCCGAGCCCGTCCCCTCGACGAGCGGATCGGCCCCCGCCACCTCGGCCACCCCCTCGGCCACCCCCTCGGCCGCCGCCTCCAGCAACTCCTGAGTCGTGAAGTCCACCCCATCCCTGTTGAGCAAGGAGTACCAACCGTGACCACCAACCGGGACCGTCAGCGCGCTGCAGCGCGTGCACGGCTGGAGCGGGAGATGGCCGTACGCGCCGAGCAGTCCCGGCTCCGGCGCCGTAGGAACACGACGATCGCCGCCGGGGCGGGCGCCCTGATCGTGGTGCTCGCCGCGGCGTGGGTGGTCATCGCGCTCACCAGCGACGGCGACAAGAAGGACCAGGCCTCGGCGAGCCCGTCGGGCTCGGCCACGCCGACCAACTGCGTGTGGCAGCCGCTGGTCGACCCGAGCGCGAGCGCCTCGCCCGACCCGGAGCTGGCGAAGAACACCAAGGACGTGGGCAAGCCCCCGACCTCGGGCGAGCCGCGCACGGGCACCCAGACGATGACCCTGAACACGAGCGTGGGCACGATCAAGATCGAGGTCGACACCGCGCACGCGCCCTGCACCGCGGAAAGTTTCACGTACCTGGCCAGCAAGAAGTTCTTCGACGACACCATCTGCCACCGCCTGGTGCTGCAGAGCATCTACGTGCTGCAGTGCGGCGACCCGTTCGGCACCGGCTACGGCGGCCCCTCCTACCGCTACGCCGAGGAGAACCTGCCGACGGGCAAGCGCCCGGCGTACGGCGAGGGCGTCGTCGCGATGGCGAACAACGGCCAGCCCGCGTCGACCGGCAGCCAGTTCTTCATCGTGTACAAGGACATCACCGAGCTGGACGCGAACTACACGGTCATCGGCAAGGTGACCGAGGGCCTGGACCTCGTGAAGAAGGTCGCGGAGGCCGGCGTCGTGCCGGACCCGTCGGCCCCGGCCGCGGACCCGTCGGCGGGCCCGAGCGAGGGCAAGCCCAAGACCGAGGTGCGCATCAAGTCGCTGACCATGAGCGAGGCCAAGCAGTAACCGGTTCGAAGGACGTCACGAGGGCCGCCCACCGGCAACGGTGAGCGGCCCTCGGCCCGTTATCGGCACAGACCTCCGCCGAATCGGCCGACTCTCGCCGTGTGCCCTGCTTCCCCGCTCCCGCCGCCGGGAAGAGAGCCTGCCGGCGGGTCGGCGTGGCCAGGCGGTCGTTGATCAGCGCTCGTGGCCTTCGGGCGGCTCAGGCCCATCGAGGACCGGGATCACCAGCTGGACCGGATCAGGAAGGCATCGAGGCGTAGCCGCCACCGTCGCGCGCGGTCCGCTGGGCCGAGCCGGTCGAGACTGTGCGTGATCGGTCAGGCGCCCGACGTCACCCGATAGGCGTCGTACACGCCGTCGATGCGGCGCACCGCGGCCAGCAGATGGTTCAGGTGCTTCGGGTCGGCCATCTCGAAGCTGAAGCGGCTGATGGCCACGCGGTCGCGGGTCGTTGTCACGGTGGCCGAGAGGATGTTCACCTTCTCGTCCGACAGGACGCGCGTCACGTCGGCCAGGAGCTTGTGGCGGTCGAGGGCCTCCACCTGGATGGCGACCAGGAACGTCGAGGCGCTCGTGGGCTTCCAGCTGACCTCGAGCACGCGCTCCGGCTGCTCCTTCAGGTCGCCCGCGTTGGCGCAGTCGTCGCGGTGGACCGAGACGCCGCCGGAGCGGGTGACGAAGCCGAAGACGGCGTCGCCCGGCACCGGGGTGCAGCAGCGGGCCAGCTTGATCCAGACGTCGTCGACGCCCAGGACCTCGACGCCGGGGTCGGTCGCGGCCGTGCGCGCACGGGCCGGTCGGGTCGGGATGGCGGTCTCGGCGATGTCCTCGACCGCGCCCTCCTCGCCGCCGTAGCCCTGGACGAGGCGCTGCACGATGGACTGGGCCGAGGACTGCCCGTCGCCGACGGCGGCGTAGAGGGCGGCCACGTCGGACAGGTGCAGCTCGCGGGCGATCGTCATCAGCGACTCGGACGTGAGCAGGCGCTGCAGGGGCAGGCCCTGCTTGCGCATGGCCTTGACGATCGCCTCCTTGCCGGCCTCGATCGCCTCCTCGCGGCGCTCCTTGTTGAAGTACTGCCGGATCTTGGTGCGGGCCCGCGGGCTCTTGACGAAGCCCAGCCAGTCCTGCGTCGGCCCGGCGGTCTCCGACTTCGAGGTGAAGATCTCGATGACGTCGCCGTTGGACAGCGTGCTCTCCAGCGGCACGAGCTTGCCGTTGACCCGGGCGCCGATGCACTTGTGCCCGACCTCGGTGTGCACGGCGTAGGCGAAGTCCACGGGCGTCGAGCCGGTGGGCAGTGCGATCACGTCGCCCTTCGGCGTGAAGACGTACACCTCCTGGCTCGAAAGATCGAAGCGGAGCGCGTCGAGGAACTCGCTCGGGTCGCTCGCCTCGCGCTGCCAGTCCAGCAGCTGCCGCAGCCACGTCATCTCGTCGATGTGCGCGGGCGGGCCGGCGATCGTGGCGTTCTTCGTCTCCTTGTAGCGCCAGTGCGCCGCGATGCCGTACTCCGCGGTGCGGTGCATCGCGTAGGTGCGGATCTGCAGCTCGACGGGCTTGCCGGTGGGTCCGATGACCGTCGTGTGCAGCGACTGGTACATGTTGAACTTCGGCATGGCGATGTAGTCCTTGAACCGGCCCGGGACGGGCTGCCAGTTCGCGTGGATCACGCCGAGGGCCGCGTAGCAGTCGCGCACGGTGTCGACCAGGATGCGCACGCCGACCAGGTCGTAGATGTCGCCGAAGTCGCGGCCGCGGACGATCATCTTCTGGTAGACGGAGTACAGGTGCTTCGGCCGCCCGGTCACCTCGGACTTGATCTTGGCGGCCTTGAGGTCGTTGGCGACCTTCTGGGTCACGGAGCGCAGCAGCGAGTCGCGCTGCGGGGTGTGCTCGGCGATGAGCCGGCTGATCTCGTCGAAGCGCTTGGGGAACAGCGTGCGGAACGCCAGGTCCTCCAGCTCCCACTTGATCGTGTTCATGCCCAGGCGGTGCGCGAGCGGGGCCAGGATCTCCAGCGTCTCCTTGGCCTTCTGCTCCTGCTTGGGCCGGGGCAGGAAGGTCAGGGTGCGCATGTTGTGCAGCCGGTCGGCCAGCTTGATGACCAGCACCCGCGGGTCCTTGGCCATCGCGACGACCATCTTGCGGATCGTCTCGGCCTTCGCCGCGTCGCCGAGCTTGACCTTGTCGAGCTTGGTGACGCCGTCGACGAGCAGCGTGACCTCGCCGCCGAAGTCGACCTGCATGCGCTCGATGGTGTACTCGGTGTCCTCGATCGTGTCGTGCAGCAGGGCGGCGACCAGCGTGGTGGTGTCCATGCCCAGGTCGGCGAGGATGGTGGCGACGGCGAGCGGGTGCGTGATGTAGGGGTCGCCGGACTTGCGGTACTGCCCCTTGTGGAAGTGCTCCGCCATGTCGTAGGCGCGCTGGAGTAGCCGGACGTCGGCCTTCGGGTGGCTGGCCTTGTGCTGGGCGATCAGCGGCTCGAGGACCTCGCTGACCGACGGGCTCTGCCAGGGCGCGTTGAAGCGGGCCAGGCGGGCGCGCACGCGGCGGCCGGTCGGCGCGGCCCCGACGAACCCGGCGACGGCGCCCGTGACCCCGCCGGCGGCGTCGGTCAGGTCTTCGGTGTCCTCGCCCAGGATCTCCTCGGGCGTGCGGCGGGGCGCCTGCTGATCGGAGGCGCGCCGCTGGGGCGCGCCGGGCGGCGTCGGGAACTGCAGCACCACGCCGCCCGCCTCCGCCGTCTCCGGCGAGGCCGACTCCCGGGCGTCCTGCGGTTCATCCTGCACGTGGTCGACCGTACCCTCAATGGGGGGTGCGATGTCGCCGCTCACCGGCCGCTCCTCATCGCCGACAACGATCCGAACGGCAAGCTTACCCGCCCCCGCCGACATTTCTCGTCAACGAAAAGGGCCGGTTACCCGCCCTCAGACGGTCAAGAGGGCATGAACCGGACGCCCGACCAGATTCTGCCGCCCCGCCAGCCCCGACAGCTCCAGCAGGACGCTGAAGCCGCTGATCGTGCCGCCCGCCCGCTCGACGAGCGCGAGCGTGGCCGCCGCGGTGCCGCCGGTGGCGAGCACGTCGTCGACGACGAGCACCCGCTGCCCCGCCACGAACGCGTCGGCGTGCACCTCCAGGGTCGCCTCGCCGTACTCCAGGGCGTAGGTCGCCGAGACGGTGGCGCGGGGCAGCTTGCCGGCCTTGCGAACGGGTACGAGACCCTTGCCCGTCGCGTAGGCGATCGCGGCGGCGATCACGAACCCGCGGGCCTCGATGCCGGCCACGACGTCGAAGCTCTCCGCGCCGTGCTCGGCGATGACCGCGTCGATGGCGGCCGCGAACGCCGGGCCGTCGGCGAACAGCGGCATGAGGTCCTTGAACAGGATCCCCGGCTTCGGGAAGTCCGGCACGTCGAGGACCTTGCTCGCGACCAGCTCGGCGATCTCCACCAAGGCTCCTTTGCACAAGAAAGACGGGCGCCGCGATCGCGACGCCCGTCATACTCTCAAGCCGGTGTTACCGCCGGCCGCTGCCCCCGCCCGGACGGCCGCCCGCACGCGGGCGCTTGCCCTGTCCGGGCCGCGCGGTCGGGCGGGCGCCGGGCCGCGGGGCCGCGCCCGCGAGCTCGGAGCGCTCGGCCGCCTTCGCCGGGCCGCCGATCGGCACCCCGTCGCTGTCGCGGGCCGGGTTCGCGGCGCGGGTCGCCGCCTCCTTGGCCTGCGAGGCGCGCTTGGCCTTGACCCGGTTGGCGTGCTGCATCAGGCGCGGCTCGCGGCTCTTGAGCTCGGCCAGCACCGGGGTGGCAAAGAAGATCGACGAGTACACCGCGACGCCCATGCCGATGAAGAGCACGAGGCCGAGGTCCTTCAGCGTGCCGGCGCCCAGCAGGCCGGCGCCGATGAAGAGCAGGCCGCCGACCGGCAGCAGCGCCACCAGGCCCGTGTTGATCGAGCGCATCAGGGTCTGGTTGACCGCGAGGTTGGCCGCCTCCTCGTACGTCGAGGTGCTGGAGCCGGTGATGCCGCGGGTGTTCTCCTGCACCTTGTCGAACACCACGACGACGTCGTAGAGCGCGAAACCGAGGATCGTCAGGAAGCCGATGACCGTGGACGGGGTGACCTCGAAGCCGACCAGCGAGTACACGCCGCCGGTGAGGATCAGGTCCAGCAGCAGCGAGGCGATCGCGGCGACGGCCATCCGCCACTCGAACCGCGCGACGAGGTAGACCAGCACCGCGGCGAGGAAGATCGCGAGGCTCAGCGCCGCCTTGTTGGTGACCTGGCCGCCCCACGACGTGCTCACCGCGCTGTCGGAGATCTGCGACGCGTCGATGCCGAACTGCTTGGCGACCGTCTCCTTGATCGCGGTCTGCTTCTCGGCGTCGGTGATGAGCTCGGTCTTGATGATGTACTGGCTGTCGCCGACGGTCTGGCCCGTCTTGACCTCGACGCCGGCATCCCCGAACGCCTTCTCGACGTCGGCGAGGGTGCCGACCTTCGCCGGCACGTTGTACTGGTTTCCGCCCTCGAACTCGATGCCGAGCGTGAAGCCGCGGATGAACATGCTCGCGATCGCGATGAGCATCGCGATGCCGGCGACGGTGAACCACAGCTTGCGGCGGCCGACGATGTTGACGCCGGCCTCACCGCGGTAGAGCCGGGCTGCGATGCCACTGGCGCTCATCGTCAGGCCTCCTTCGGGCGGTTACGACGGGTGGTGGGCGCCGCGTCGCTGGTGGTCGGGTGCTGGTTGAGCACACGCCCGAGGCCGCTGACCCGGGGCGACAAGAAGGCCTTCTGGCGGGCGAAGAGCGTCATGATCGGATGGCGGAAGAGGAACACGACCACGAGGTCGAGGATCGTCGCCACGCCCAGGGCGAAGGCGAAGCCCTTCACCGAGCCGATCGAGACGAAGTACAGGATCGCCGCGGCCAGCAGCGTGATCGTGTTGGCCGAGATGATCGTGCGGCGGGCCCGGACCCAGGCACGCGGCACCGCGCTGCGTGGGCTTCGGCCGTCGCGGATCTCGTCCTTGAGCCGTTCGAAGTAGATGACGAACGAGTCGGCCGCCACACCGAGCGAGACGATGAACCCGGCGAATCCGGCGAGGCTCAGGGTGAAGCCGATCCAGCGGCCCAGGATGATCAGCGACATGAAGACCAGCACGCCGGAGAGCACCAGGCTGAGCATGATGACGCCGCCGAGCAGCCGGTAGTAGAAGAACGAGTAGAGCACGACCAGCAGCAGGCCGATGCCGGCGGCGAGCAGGCCGGCCTCCAGGTGCGAGCTGCCCAGGGTGGCGGAGATGCTCTGCGCGTCCTGCGAGGTGAACGACAGCGGCAGGGCGCCGTACTGCAGCTGGCTGGCGAGCAGCTGGGCCTCGGTCTTCGTGAAGCTGCCGCTGATCTCGGCGTCGCCCGGGATGACGTTCTGGATCGTCGGCGCCGACACGACCTCGTTGTCGAGCACCACGGCGACCTGCTTGCTGTCCTGGCCGTTGTTGTAGGCCACGCGGGTCAGGTCGGTCCAGCGGTTCTGCCCGTCGCTGTGGAAGGACAGGTTGACCGTCCACTGGCCGTTCTGCGAGTTGATGCCCGAGTTGGCGCTGGAGACGTCGGTGCCGAGAACCTTGGCCACGTCGAGCTGGTACTTGGCGCCCGGCCCGCACGCGACGGCCTGCTCGTCGGCCTTGCTGATCGAGCCGACCGGCCGGTGGTTGAGCTTGTCGCAGTTGACGTAGGGGATGTTGTACTGCATCGACGCCGGCAGCACCGCGACCTCGGCGGGGCTCAGGTCCTTGAACTTCGCGTAGGCCTCGGCCTTGGCCGGGTCCTTGGAGAAGTCCAGCGGGGCCTGCTCGGCCAGGGCCGCGGCCCAGACGTCCGCGCCCAGCTTCTTCTGCACCGCGGCGCGCTGCGTGGCGATGTCCGGCGCGAGGGACTCCGACGCGGAGGGGGCCGCGGCGGCGGGCGCCGAGCCCGAGGCCGAGGCCGTCGGCGCGGCGCTCGTGGCGGCCGGCGTCGCGGTCGCCGAGGCGTTGGCCGTCGGCGTCGCCGAAGCGCCCGTGGAGGCCGGCGCGGACGCCGAGGCCGACGCCGACGAGGAGGTCGCGCCGGTGTCGGCGGTCGAGCCCAGCACCATGCGGAACCGCAGCTCCGCGGTCTGCCCGATCTGCTTGAGCCGGTCGTCACTCTTGCCCGGCAGGGAGACGACGATGTTGTTGCTGCCCTCGACCACGACCTCGGCCTCGGCGACGCCCAGGCCGTTGACCCGCTGGTCGATGATGCGGCGGGCGGTCTCCATCTGATCCTGGGTGGGCGGCTTGTTGCCCTCCAGGTTCTGGGCCTGCAGCGTGACCGTGGTCCCGCCGATCAGATCAAGGCCGAGTTTCGGCTCGAGCCGGTCCCGCCAGCCACCCTTGCCACCGAACCATACGATGGCGGCCAGGATGACGAAGATGGCGGCAAGCACGGCGAGCTGGCGGCTCGGGCGCATCGGTGCCTGAGGTTGTGCCACGGCTGTCGGGTCTCCCTACACGACGCCGGCGGAGGTCGCGCGGCGTGAATGTTTCACTTGGCGGGGCGGCGCGGGTCGAGCTTTCAGTCGTCCGTGCTCGGCGCGGACTCCTCCTCGGCAGCGGGCTCTTCTTCGACCGCCGCCTTCCTGTTCACCTTGCCGATCGCGGCCCGGGCGTACTTGGCGGTGACTCCCGGCGCGATCTCGAGCATGACGGTGTCGCTGTCCACCTCGGTCACGATGCCGTAGAGGCCGCCGACCGTCACCACCTCGTCGCCGATGCCCATCGTGGACTGCATGCTCTCGACGTCGCGCCGGCGCTTCTGCTGCGGGCGGATCATGAGGAAGTACACGAAGGCGGCGAAGGCGACAACGACAAGAAGCGGGAGTGCCGAGCTGCCGCCCGAGCTCCCCGCGGCGTAATACACGATTGGTGGCCTTCCCATTCGAGGTAACTGACGTCCGCGCAGCGGATCGCGGCGAGTCTAGTCGGTGTGGCGGAAAGCACGATGACCGGCGTCCGTCACGTTCTAATCACAAACTGAATAGATCGGGCGTTTGTGACAAGCCGCCCTTGGAATTTCCGCCACCGACGGTACCAGCGGGAGCTGGAATTCCGAGATGCTGCCATGCGCTCGCCGTGGCGATGCGACCACGGGGCGTGCGGGCCATGAGTCCCGTACGCAGCAGGAAGGGCTCGCAGACCTCTTCCACGGTATCGGGTTGCTCACCGACGGCCACGGCCAGGGTGGACAGGCCCACCGGCCCGCCGCCGTGGCGCAGCAGGGCCGTGAGCACCGCCCGGTCGAGCCGGTCGAGGCCCAGCTCATCGACGTCGTACACCCGTAGCGCCGCCCGGGCCGCGGTGAGGTCCACGATGCCGTCCGCCCGTACCTCGGCATAGTCGCGGACCCGCCGGAGAAGGCGGTTGGCGATGCGGGGGGTACCGCGGGAGCGCCGCCCGATCTCGACCGCCCCGTCCTCGGTGATCGGTACGTCGAGAATGCGGGCCGAGCGCGTGATGATCTGCTCGAGCTCGTCCGGGTCGTAGAAGTCCAGCTGGCCGACGAAGCCGAAGCGGTCCCGCATCGGGCCGGTGAGCAGTCCGCTGCGGGTCGTCGCGCCGACCAGCGTGAACGGCTCGACGTCGAGCGGGATCGCGGTCGCGCCCGGGCCCTTGCCGACCACGACGTCGACGCGGAAGTCCTCCATCGCGCTGTACAGCAGCTCCTCCGCCGGTCGCGCGATGCGGTGGATCTCGTCGATGAACAGCACGTCGCCGTGGGACAGGCTGGTCAGCACGGCGGCCAGGTCGCCGGCCCGCTCGATGGCCGGCCCGCTGGTCATCCGCAGCCCGGCGCCGAGCTCGGCGGCGACGATCATGGCCAGGGTGGTCTTGCCCAGCCCCGGCGGGCCGGAGAGCAGGATGTGGTCGGGCGGGCTGCCGCGGCGCAGGGCGCTCTGCAGCAGCAGGTCGAGCTGCTCGCGCACCCGGTGCTGGCCGATCAGCTCCACGAGGCGCTTGGGCCGGACGCTCTGGTCGGCCGCGATGTCCTCGTCGGAGGCGAACGAGCTGACGAGCGGATCGGTCATGACGCCTCCGCTTCGCTCCGGCGCCATGACGCAGACCGAGCCTCTGGATGAGCGGCCCCTCCGCTTCGCTGCGGACCGCACGCCGTCGCCTCCGCAAGCTCCGGCGCCGACGCGAGAATGCTGAGCCCCCGGTGAGCGGCCCCTCCGCTTCGCTGCGGACCGCTCATCGAATGGTGCCCAGCATCCGGATCGCCTGCTTCAGCAGCACCGGCACGGGCGGGGCGGCCTGCCCGTCGAGCTGCTCGGCGACCGCGGCCACGGCCTGGTCGGCCTGCTTCTCGTTCCAGCCGAGCCCGACGAGGGCCTGGCGGACCTGCTCGGGCCACACCGCGCCGCCGGCGAGGAGCGTGGCGTTCCCGGCGCCCGGCAGCGCGCCGATCTTGTCCCGCAGCTCCAGCACCAGCCGCTCGGCGCCCTTCTTGCCGATGCCCGGCACCTGCGTGAGGGTCGAGGTGTCGGCGGACGCGACCGCCCGGCGCACGACCTCCGGGGTGTGCACGGCCAGCACGGCCTGGGCCAGCCGCGGCCCGACCCCGGTGGCGGTCTGCAGCAGCTCGAACAGCTGCTTGGCCTCGTCGTCGGCGAAGCCGTACAGGGTCAGCGAGTCCTCGCGCACGACCAGCGAGGTGGCCAGCCGGGCCTCCTGGCCGACCCGCAGCTCGGCCAGGGTGTGCGGGGAGCACTGCACGGCCAGCCCGACCCCGCCGACCTCGATCACCGCGCCGTCGGGCGACACCGCCGCCACCTTGCCGCGAACGCTCGCGATCACCGCGTCCTCCTCAACGCCGCGCTGATGCGCTCGCGCGCACCACCTCGCCACACATGACAGATGGCCAAGGCTAAGGCGTCGGCGGCGTCGGCCGGGCGAGGCGCGACCTCGAGCCGCAGCAGCCGGGTCACCATCGCGGTCACCTGCGCCTTGTCGGCCTGGCCGTTGCCGCTGACGGCGGCCTTGACCTCGCTCGGGGTGTACAGCTGCACGGGCAGCCCGGCGCGCGCCGCGGCGAGGATCGCCACCGCGCCGGCCTGGGCCGTGCCCATGACCGTGCGCACGTTGTGCTGGGAGAACACCCGCTCCACGGCGATGCTCTCGGGCTTGTGCTCGGCGACGAGCTCGGTGAGGCGCCGGTCGAGGTTGAGCAGGCGCAGCGAGAGGTCCTGGTCCGGATCGCTGCGGACGACCTCGTAGTGCACGAGCCGGCACGGGCGGCCGGGCGAGCCCTCGACCACCCCGACGCCGCACCGGGTCAGGCCCGGGTCGACCCCCAGCACGCGCACGGTCACACCCCTCCACACCACCCTCATACGTGTGTTCGACACCCTATCGGACGATCGCCGCACGCCGATCGCGCGACACACACACCGAGTGCGGTGAAGGTATGTGGGCCTCCCCCATGGGACGGCGGCGCTCAGCCTCGTACGTTTCCCGCCATGACGACGGAGCATGTGGTCGCCCTGGACCTGCGGGGGCGCACCGCGATGGTCACGGGGGCCGGCAGCGGCATCGGCCGCGCGGTCGCCATGCGCCTGGCCGCGGCGGGAGCGAAGGTCGTGGCGGTGGACCGTGCCTTCCAGACCCAGGACGATGTCGTACCCGTACTGGCCGACCTCTCCGACGCCGGCGCCATCGACCGGCTGCTGCGCGACCACGCCGACATCGACGTGCTGGTCAACAACGCCGGGCTGCAGCACGTGGCCGCGCTCGAGGAGTTCCCGCCGGAGCGCTTCGCGTACATCCAGGCGGTCATGGTCGAGGCGCCCTTCCGCCTGGTACGGGGCGTCCTGCCGCACATGTATGCCGGCAACTGGGGCCGGATCGTCAACATCTCCTCCGTGCACGGGCTGCGCGCGTCGCCGTTCAAGGCCGCATACGTCACCGCCAAGCACGCCCTGGAAGGCCTGTCGAAGACCGTCGCGCTGGAGGGCGCGCCCCACGGCGTGACCGCGAACTGCATCAACCCGGCGTACGTGCGCACCCCGCTCGTCGAGGGCCAGATCACCGACCAGGCCCGCACCCACGGCATCCCCGAGTCCGAGGTCGTCGAGAAGATCATGCTGACCAGCGCGGCGATCAAGCGGCTCATCGAGCCGGCCGAGGTCGCGGAGCTGGTCGCCTACCTGTGCACGGACGTCGCCGGGTTCATCACCGGCACTTCGCTGTCGATCGACGGCGGCTGGACCGCACACTAGGCACGTGACGATGCTGGAGTACCTCGAGCTGCTGGCCCGCGAGGCCGCCGCCGTCGAATTCGAGGGCCCGCTCGTCGCCGCCCGGGGCGCCGGGCTGCCCCCGGAGCACCTCGCCGAGCTGGAGCAGGCCAAGGTCGTGGCGCTGCGGGTGCGGGCCCTGCTCGAGCGCCGCCGGCGCCGCGAGGAGGAGCTGTCCGGGCTCTTCGACACCGCCAGCGACCTCGCCGGCCTGCGTGACGTCGACGCGGTGCTCGCCGCGATCGTGCACCGGGCGCGGACGCTGCTCGGGGCCGACGTGGCCTACATGACCCTCAACGACGAGGCGCGCGGGGACACGTACATGCGCGTCACCGACGGCTCGATCTCGGCCCGCTTCCAGGCGCTGCGGCTGCCGATGGGGGCCGGGCTCGGCGGGCTGGTGGCCCAGACCGGCAGCCCGTACGTCACCGCCGACTACCCCCGCGACGCCCGCTTCCGCCACACCGGCGACATCGACGCCGGCGTGAGCGAGGAGGGCCTGGTCGCGATCCTGGGCGTGCCGCTGCGGCTCGGGGCGCGGATCATCGGCGTGCTGTACGCCGCGAACCGCTCCGCCCGCCCGTTCGCGCGCGAGGAGGTGTCGCTGCTCGTCTCGCTCGCGGCCAACGCGGCCGTCGCGATCGACACCGCCCGCCTGCTGGGCGAGACGCAGGAGGCGCTCGCCGAGCTCTCCGCCGCGAACGGGGTCATCCGCGCGCACAGCGACTCCGTCGAGCGCGCGGCCGCCGCCCACGACCGCATGACCGCCCTGGTCCTGCGCGGCGCCGGGGTCGAGGACGTGGCCGCGGTGGTGGTCGAGGTCCTGGGCGGCTCCCTGCTCGTGCTGGACGCCGAGGGCCGCAACCTGGCCCTGGTCGGCGTGCTGACCCGGCCCGAGCCGGCCGCGATCGCCGAGGCCCTGGCCGCCTCCCGCACCGAGGGCCGCAGCGTCCGCCGCGGCGAGCTGTGGGTCGCCGCGGTGGTGGCGGGCGCGGAGAACCTCGGCGCCCTCGTGCTGCGCCCGGACAGCCCCCTGGTCGACGCGGACCAGCGCATCCTGGAGCGGGCCGCCGTCGTCACCGCGTTGCTGCAGCTCTTCCGGCGTACCGTCGCGGAGGCCGAGGGCCGCGTGCGCGGCGAGCTGCTGGACGACGTCATCACCCGCCCCGTGCGCGACGCCGACGCGCTGCGCACCCGGGCCAAGCGTCTCGGCGTCGACCTCGACGCCCCGAACGTCGTGGTCGCCATCGGCGCGGACGCCCTCACGGGCGGCTCGATCCGCCAGCGCGCGGTGTCCTGGGCCCAGACGTACGCCCACAGCCGCGCCGGCCTGGCCGCCGCGCGCGACGGCCACGTGGTCCTGCTCCTGCCCGGCGACGCCCCGGGCGACGCGGCGCGAGCGGTCGCCCGCGACCTGGGCAAGCTGCTGGCCCGCCCGATCACGGCGGGCTCCGGCGGCCCGTCGACGCGCCCGGAGGCGATCGCCGCGGCGTACCGCGACGCCGACCGCTGCGTGACGGCGCTGACCGCCCTGGGCCGCACGGGCACCGGCGCGAGCACCGCCGAGCTCGGCTTCGTCGGGCTGCTGCTGGGCTCGGCCCCGGACGGCCGCGACCGGGACGTGCAGTCCTTCCTGGCCGCGACGATCGGCCCGGTGGTGGACTACGACGTCCGCCGGGGCACCGCGCTGGTCAAGACGCTGGAGGCGTACTTCGGCGTGGGCGGCAGCCTGGCCCGCGCGGCGGAGCTCCTGCACGTCCACGTGAACACGGTGACGCAGCGCCTGGAGCGGATCGCGCAGCTGCTCGGTCAGGACTGGCAGAAGCCGGAGCGGGCCCTGGAGGTCCAGCTGGCGCTGCGCCTGCACCGCCTGCAGACCTCATGAGCGACGGCCCGGCCCCGCTGGTTGCGCGGGCCGGGCCGTCGTACATCGATCGGGCGTCAGGCGTGGGCGCCGCGCAGGACGAAGTCCACCAGGTTCTCGGCGAAGCCCTCGTCCGGCACGTTCGGGTTCCAGCGGAGCATGTTCTGCGCGAGCGTCGGGCCCGACAGGACCAGCAGGGCCAGCTCCACGTCGAGGTCCTCGCGCAGCTCGCCGGAGGCGATGCCGCGCCGCAGGACTCGGCGCATCAGCTCCCGGCGCGGCTCCACCACACCCTGGTACACCCGGCTCATCTCCGAGCTCTTGAACAGCTCCGGCATCAGGCAGGCCGTGACCTTGCCGTAGTGGGCCATCCGCTTGTTGCGCATCGACGCGATCAGCGTGATCAGATCGCCCCGGACCGACTCGCCGCTCAGCTCGGGCAGCGGGCCCTTCATCGCCAGCACCGCGTCGATGAGCAGCGCGTCCTTGTTGGGCCAGCGGCGATAGATCGTCGCCTTGCCGACGCCGGCCTTCGCGGCGACCGCCTCGATCGAGATGGCGTCCGCGCTCTGGCCGGAGCTGAGCAGCTCGAACACCGCCTCGACGATCGCCTCGTCGACCCGGGCGCTCCGGGGCCGGCCCGGACCTTTGCGGTCCTGGTCAGCCACCGGTTCCACGCTGAGCGTCATGTTTTCCATTGTTACCGAGTTTTCACACCGAAGCTACTCACCGGTTTCCTCCAGTCCCGTCAGTCGCCGACGGCTACCAGTTCCACACCCTGCTCCTCCGCCAGACCCTCGGCGTTGGTGGGGGCGGGAGCGCTGGCCGGGCGCTTGCCGGGCAGCCACACCACGGCGACGACGGCACCGAGGATCGCGAAGATCGCCGAGCCGACGGCCGCGCCGTGCATGGCCGTGAGGAACGCGTCGTTCGCGTGCTGGATCAGCGCCGGCGCCGCCTGGCCCGCGTGCTCGGCGACCCCGTACGCGCCCGAGATCGACTCGTTGGCGGCGTCGCGCGCCGCGGCCGGCAGTCCGCTCGTGGCCGACTCCATGTGGCTGCGGTAGACCGAGGAGATGACGGCGCCGAGGGCGGCCACGCCGAGGGCGCCGCCGACCTGCCGGATGGTGTTGCTGACGGCCGATCCGACGCCGGCCTTCTCACGGGGAAGCACGGACATGATCGATTCCGTCGCGGGTGGCATCACGTTGGCCATGCCGACACCCATCAGGAAGAACAGCCCGCCGACGATCCAGATCGGCGTGTCGGCCTGGATGAACATCCACGCCGCCAGTCCGATGGCGACAAGCAGCAGGCCGGTGGTGCTGACGGCCTTGGGGCCGAAGCGCTTGACCATGGCGGCGCTGCGCGGGGCGAAGACCATCTGGGCGACCGCGAAGGGCACGAACAGGGCGCCGGAGGCCAGCGGGCCGTAGCCGCGGACCAGCTGCAGGTAGAACGCGCTGACGAACATGATGCCCATGGCCGCGAAGAAGACCAGGCCGATCATGCCGGTCGAGGCGCTGAACTGCCGGTTGCCGAAGAGGCGCACGTCCAGCGAGGGGAACTCGATGCGCCGCTCGTAGAGGGCGAACGCGGCCAGGACGACCACCGCCGCGACCAGGGCACCCCAGGACTCGGGCTTGCCGAAGCCGTGGTCGCCGCCCTCGATCACGCCGTAGGTGAGCAGGGTGAGGCCGATGATCGACAGCAGCACGCCGACGAAGTCGATGCGTCCCGGCTTCGGGTCGCGCGACTCGGGGATGAGGGTGTTGACCAGGACCAGGCCCGCGATCACGATCGGGACGTTGATCAGGAAGACCGAGCCCCACCAGAAGTGCTCGAGCAGCAGGCCGCCGACGATCGGGCCGATGGCCACGCCGAGGCCGACCGCGCCGGCCCACACGCCGATGGCGCGGCCGCGCTCACGCGGGTCGAAGACGTTGGCGATGATCGACAGGGTCGAGGGCATGACCGCCGCGGCGCCGAGGCCCATGAGGGCGCGGGCCCAGATGAGCTGGTCCGCGGAGTCGGAGTAGGCCGAGACGAGCGACGCGATGCCGAACAGCGCGAGGCCGACGGTCAGCGTGATGCGGCGGCCGAGGCGGTCGGCCAGGATGCCGGCGGTGAAGAGCAGGCCGGCGAAGACGAGGGTGTACGAGTTGATCGCCCACTCGAGCTGGCTCTGGGACGCGCCCAGGCCCTTCTCCGGGTCGGCGATGGTGCGCATGGCGACGTTGAGGACGGTGTTGTCCAGCACGACCACGAGCAGGCTGATGACGAGCACGCCGAGGATCGCCCAGCGGCGAGGATGTCCTGTGTTGGCTGGGGCCGGCGTTTGGATGGCTGCGTCCACGGTGTTGCTCCCCCTGGTCGGAACGCGATAACGATACGGAACTGTTCCGTATCAACGTAGCCCTCCCAACGCCGATACGGAACCGTCTCGTATTGAATAGTGCGTCCGATCACACCCGGCGCCACCTGCGGAATAAACGGGGCAGGTACCCGGCGACAGTGCCCCACAGCCCCCGGCGGAACAGCAGCACCACCAGCACGAAGATCCCTCCGGTGACGAGGCCGACCAGGTCGAAGCCGGCCTGCGAGAGCTGGTCCTCCAGGTTGACGACGAGCCCGGCGCCGAGCACGCCGCCCCACAGCGTGCCGATCCCGCCCAGCACGACAAGCACCACGCCCTTGCCCGACGTCGTCCAGTGCACGACGTCGAGGGAGACGAAGCCGTGCGCGACAGCGAACAGGCCGCCGCCGAGCCCGGCCAGGAAGGCCGACAGCACGAAGGCCAGCAGCTTGTACCGGGAGGCCGCGAACCCCAGCGCCCGCGCCCGGCCGGCGTTGTCCCGCACCGCGACGAGCACCCGGCCGAACGGCGAGTGCACGATCCGCCAGGCCAGGAGCAGGCCGAGCGCCACGATGGGCAGCGCCGCGTAGTAGAAGTAGTACGGGTCGGAGAGGTCCAGCCCGAACAGCTCCCGCGGCACGCTCTGCAGCCCGTTCTCGCCGCCGGTGACCGAGGACCAGGCGTTGGCCACGTAGTAGATCATCTGGGCGAACGCGAGGGTCACCATCGCGAAGTAGATCCCGGTCCGGCGCACGGCGAGCCAGCCGATCGGCACCGCGAGCGCGGCCGCCGTGAGCGCCCCGCCGAGCACCGCGACCGGGAACGGCGCCCCGAGCCGGGCCGCGATCAGCCCGGCCGTGTACGCCGACGTTCCCCAGAACGCGGCGTGCCCGAAGGACAGCAGGCCGCCGTACCCGAGCAGCAGATCGATCGCGACCGCGAACAGCGCCCAGCAGAGCATGTCCACCGCCACCGCCGGGTAGATCCCGTTGGGCAGCCAGAGCGCGATCGCCGCCCCGGCGGCCAGCAGCACCCATTTCACGCCGAACTCTCCTCTCGCCCGAACAGCCCGGCCGGGCGCACGAGCAGCACGAGCGCCATCACCAGGAAGATGAGCGTCTGGGCCAGCAGCGGCGGCGCGTACGCCTCGCTCCAGGCCTGCAGCAGGCCGATGCCGAAGCCGGCGGCCACCGAGCCGAAGACCGAGCCGAGCCCGCCGATGACGACGACGGCGAAGACGCCGATGATCAGGTCGCCGCCCATGAGCGGGTTGACCGCCCGCACCGGCGCGGCCAGGACGCCCGCCAGCGCCGCGAGGGCCACGCCGAAGCCGAACACCGGCGCGATCCACCGCCCGACGTCGATGCCGAGCGCCCGGGTCAGCTCGGGCCGCTCGATGCCGGCCCGCACCACCATCCCGACCCGGGTGCGGGCCAGCACCCACCAGACGACGGCGCAGAGCGCGACCGCGACGGCGAGGACGAACACGCGGTACGCCGGAAAGTCGAACACCCCGAAGTCGACCGTCCCGCCGAGCCCGGCCGGCGCCCCGTAGGGCTTCGACTGGGTGCCGTAGCGCGACTTCACCGCGTCCTGCAGGATCAGCGTCAGGCCGAACGTGAGCAGGAAGTTGTAGAGCGGGTCGAGCGCGATCAGCCGCCGCACGACCGTACGCTCCAGCACCACGCCGAGCAGGCCGAGCACGACCGGCACGACCGCCAGGGCGACCCAGAAGGAGAGCCCGAACGCGTCCAGCAGGAAGAAGGCGCCGACCGCGCCGAGCATGTAGAACGCCCCGTGCGCGAAGTTGACCACGCGGAGCATGCCGAAGATGACGGCCAGGCCGAGGGCGAGCAGCGCGTAGAAGCCGCCCCCGACCAGACCGTTCACCGTGTGGGTGAGCAGACCCATCGCGCGTCAGAGCTTGCAGTCCGGCGACGGGGCCCGGAAGGCCTCCTGGGCCGGGATGGTCTTGACGATCTGCTCGTAGTCCCACGCCTCCTTGACCTCGGACCCGGGCTTGACCTTGGCCAGGTAGGCGTCGTGCAGGACCCGGTGGTCGGCGGCCCGGAACTCGCCGTTGCGCAGGAAGAAGTCGTCCACCTTCTTGCCCTCCAGTTGCTTGACGACCGCGTCGGCGTCGTCGGTGCCGGCCGCCTGGACCGCCTCGAGGTACTGCATCGCCGCCGAGTAGTTCGCCGCGTGGGCGAACGTGGGGCGCTGGCCGCCGGCGCGGGCGGCGAACTTGTCGGCCCAGGCGCGGTTGCGCTCGTCGAAGTTCCAGTACCACGCGTCGGTGAAGGTGGTGCCGGCCAGCGCGTCGGGGGTCAGCGAGTGGATGTCGGTCAGGAACATGAGGCCCACGGCCAGCCCGATGCCCTTGTCCTTGAGCTTGAACTCGTTGTACTGCTTGACGAGGTTCACCAGGTCGGCGCCCGCCTGCATGGTGCCCAGCACGTCCGGCTTCGGGTTCAGCGTCGGCGCCTTGAGCAGGAACGTGGAGAAGTTGTCGTTCGGGAACGGCGTGGGGTCGCTGGCCACCACCGTGCCGCCGCCCTTGGTCACCGCGGCGCTGAAGGACTTCTGCATGTCCTGGCCGAAGGCGTAGTCGGGGTAGACGATGTACCAGTTCTTCGCCCCGGCCTGGGTGGCCGCGGTGCCGGTGCCGTTGGCGAGCATCGCCGTGTCGTAGGCGTAGTGGAACGTGTACTTGTTGCAGGACTTGCCGGTCAGGTCCGTGGTGGCGCCCGAGATGTTGAAGTACAGCTTCTTCGCCTGCTTGGCCACGTCGGCGACCTTCAGCGCGGCCGAGGACGTCGGCACGTCGAGGATGGCGTCGACCCCGAGCCGGTCGTACATCTCGCTCGCACGGGTGTTGGCGATGTCGGGCTTGTTCTGGTGGTCCGCGGTCTCCACGGTGATGTTCTTGGTGACCGCCTTGTCCCCGTACTTGGCCTTGAAGTCGTCGATGGCCATCTGCACGGCCACGACGGAGTTCTTGCCCGACAGCTGGGCGTAGACGCCGGACTGGTCGTTGAGCACGCCGAGCACGATCTTGTCGCCGGTGAGCCCGCCGCCGCCCGTGGAGCGGGGGCCGCCGCCCCCGCACCCGGCGAGCAGCGCGCACAGCGCCGTGCCGATCACAATGGAACGCTTCATTGGGGTGTACCTCCGGTCAGATGCCGAGTAGCGCGAGGAGCTCGTCCTCGCGGGATTGCACGTCCGCGTTGTCGAAAGTGCCGGCGATCCGCCCCTCGGCGAGCAGGTAGTGGCGGTCGGCGACGGTGGTGGCGAAGCGCAGGTTCTGCTCGACGAGCAGGACGGTGACGCCGTGGTCGCGGGCGCGGCGCAGGATCTCGCCGACCCGCCGCACGAGCAGCGGCGAAAGCCCCTCCGTGGGCTCGTCGCACAGCAGCACCGTGGCGCCCATGCGCAGCACCCGGGCGAGCGCGAGCATCTGCTGCTCGCCCCCGGAGAGCGTGGTGGCCGGGCTGCGGCGGCGCTCGTACAGGTTCGGGAACGCCTCGTGGATCTCGTCGAGGCCCCACGGCCGGGGCCCGACCACGGGCGGCAGCGCCAGGTGCTCGGCGACGCTCAGCGTGGCGTAGGCCCCGCGGTCGTCGGGCACCCAGCCGAGCCCGGCGCGGGCGCGGACGTGCGCGGGGCGGCGGGAGATGTCCGTGCCGGCCAGGGTGACCGTCCCCGACTGGCCGGGGTGCAGGCCCATGACGCAGCGCAGGAGCGTGGTCTTGCCGGCGCCGTTGCGCCCGCAGAGCGTGACGACCTCGCCCTCGGCCACGTGCAGGCCGACGTCGCGCAGCACGCGGGCCTCGCCGTACCACGCGGAAAGTCCCTCAATGCGCAGCATCGGCGCTGCCCAGGTAGGCCTCGACCACGCGCTCGTCGGCGCGCACCTGCTCGTAGGGGCCCTCGGCGAGGACCCGGCCGGCCTGCAGGACCGTCACCCGGTCGGCGAGCCGGCCCACGACGCTCATGTTGTGCTCGACCAGCACCACCGTGCGCCCGTCGCGGACCGCGGCGATGAGCTCGACGGTCCGCTCGACGTCCTCGACCCCCATGCCGGCGGTCGGCTCGTCCAGCAGCAGCACCCGCGGGTCGAGGGCGAGCGCGATGGCCAGTTCCAGGGCCCGCTTGCGCCCGTAGGGCAGGCTCCCGGCCGGCTCCTGCGCGGCCGCGGCGAGCCCGACGCGCTCCAGCAGCTCCTCGGCCGGGGCCCGGAAGCGCCGCAGCGGCCGCTCGGAGCGCCAGAAGGCCCAGCCGAGGGAGGTGCCGCCCTGCAGCGCGAGCTCCACGTGGGCGACCACGGTCTGCTGCGGGAAGAGGCTCGCGATCTGGAAGGAACGGGCCAGGCCGAGGCGGGCGACCCGCTCCGGCGCGAGCCCGGTGATGTCCCGCCCGGCCAGCTCGATCCGCCCGGCGCTCGGCGCGAGGAACCCGGTCAGCAGGTTGAACAGCGTCGTCTTGCCGGCCCCGTTGGGCCCGACGAGCGCGTGCACGGCGCCGGTGGCGACATCGAGATCGACCCCGTCGACGGCGCGGAAGCCGCGGAAGTCGCGGGTGAGGCCACGCGCGACGAGCGCGGAACCAGCCATGTGGGATTCACCCTCCTGTGACGTCGGAAGTGACGGCCGTCACAAGGTATGACCGTCACTCCCGGCGCCACTACGGAGCTGATCCACACATTCCCATGCTTAGCTATGTGGGTCCGGCCGGCGCTCGGGGATCCAGCGCGCCAGCGGGCCGAGCCGGGTGCGCAGGCCCGCGAGGCCGCCCGGGAAGAAGTACACCGCCAGGATGAAGACGGTGCCGAGGATGAACAGCGGCTGGGACAGCGGGCCGCGCAGAAAGCCGGGCAGCCCGGCCACCGCGTCCGAGTCGCCCAGGGCGACGAGGCGGTAGTCGAGGTACGTGAACAGGAACCCGCCGATCAGCGGCCCCCAGCGCGTCCCCGGGCCGCCCAGGACCACCATCACCAGCAGGGTCAGGGTCTGGTCGGAGGCGGCCACGTGGGGCGTCGCGCCGCCGATCAGCAGCGAGTACATGGCCCCCGCGAGCCCGGCCAGGCCGCCGGCGACCGTGAAGGCGAAGAGGCGGTAGCGGTACGGGTCGAGACCGAGCACGCCCACCCGGCGCTCGTCGTCGCGGATGGCGGCCAGCACCCGCCCCGACGGGGAGTCGGCGATCGCGTGCACGACCAGGACGGTGATCACGAGCACGCCCAGGGCGAGCCAGTACAGGTTCACCGTGTTGGCCACGCCGACCAGGAAGCCGGGCACCTTCGCGCCGTCCATCGGCAGGCCCTCCTCGCCGCCGGTGGCCCCGCCCGGGTTGCGCCCGATGGTGATCGCGGCGACCTGCGCGAACGCCAGCGTCACCATGGCGAACGCGATGCCACCGGTGCGCAGCGCGACCGCGCCCAGCAGCGCGGCCAGGATCGCGGTGCCCACGACGGCGAGCAGGATCGCGGTCCACAGCCCGTAGCCGGCCTTGGTGACAAGCATGTCGGTGCCGTACACGCCGGCCGCGAAGTAGAGGGCGTGGCCGAACGAGAGCATCCCGGTGCGGCCGAAGAGCAGGTCGTAGCCCAGCGCGAGGGCGCCGAAGACCAGGCCCAGGGCCAGCAGCTGCAGGGTGCCGGGGGCGTTGAGCGCGGAGTCGAAGACGCCCGGGATCTTCAGGCCGCAGTAGGGCAGGAAGATGGCCGCCGCCAGCACCGCGACCGGCCCGAAACGACTCGCGCGCAGCCGGGCCGGCGCCGTTCGCACCTGCGGTGCCGTCTGTGTCGTCATGAGGTGGCGACCTTCCCGGTGATCCCTTGTGGACGGACGAGGAGCACGACCGCGAGCAGGGCGACGACGCAGATGTCGCCGAGGCCCGACGAGGTGTAGTTGACGAACTGCTGCAGCAGCCCGACCGCGACCGCGGCGTAGGCGGCGCCGGTGACCGAGCCCATGCCGCCGATGACGACGACGATGAAGCCGAAGATGAGCAGGGAGCTGCCCCCGGTCGGCGAGATCGCGCCGGTGAACACGCCGCCGAGCGCGCCGGCGAGGGCCGCGGCCGCGCCGCCGATGGCGAACACGAGGGTGAACGCGCGCCGAACGTCGATGCCGAGCGCGGTGACCATCGAGCGGTCCTCGACGCCGGCGCGAATGACCAGACCGATCCGGGTGTACTTCAGGAAGGCCAGCAGCCCGAGCAGCACCACGACCGCGGCCCCGATGAGCAGGAACCGGTCGTTCGGCACGCGCGCGCCGGCGATCGTGGTGAGCCGCTGGGTCCACTGTGGACGTGGGTAGGGCCGGGCGTCGCTGCCCCACGACGCCTGCAGCAGCGCCACGCCGGCCAGCGAGAGCCCGACGGTCACCAGGACCTGTTCGATCGTGCGGCGGTACAGCGGCCGGATGAGCACCAGCTCGACCAGCGCCGCGACGACCGTCCCGCACGCGACCCCGAAGAGCACCGCGAACGCGAAGCCCCAGCCGCTCGGCCCGGCCCCGGGCAGGTGCCCGGCCGCCCACCAGGTGCCGTAGGCGCCGACGGAGAGGAACAGCCCGTGCGCGAAGTTGAGCACGTCGGCGAGGCCGAAGACGAGGGCGAGACCGGAGGCGACGAGGAAGTACAGCGCGGAGAGCCCCAGCCCCGTCAGGGTGAGCAGCACGAACGTGCTCATGATGCGCTATCCGCCTTCCCGACGCCCAGCAGCGACTTGGTCTTCTCGGTGTAGTCCAGGAGGTCCGCCGCGGCCCCGGCGTAGGCGACCTTCCCGGCGGCGATGACGACCGCGTCCTGCGCCAGGCGCCGCACCACGGCCAGGTTCTGCTCGACCAGCAGCATCGGCACGACCTGGGCTACGGCGTGCAGGGCGGCCGCCACCTCGCCGACGACCTTCGGCGCGAGGCCCTTCGTCGGCTCGTCGATGAGCAGCAGCCGGTTGGGGTTGAGCAGCACCCGCCCGATCGCGAGCATCTGCTGCTGGCCGCCCGACAGGGTGCCGGCCCGCTGCCGGCCGCGCCGCTGCAGCTCGGGGAAGAGGCCGTAGACGCGCTCGTAGTCGGGGGCGGCGCCGGAGCGCTCGGCGAGGCGCAGGTTCTCGGCGACGGTGAGGCCGCCGAAGACGCCGCGGTCCTCGGGCACGTACCCGAGCCCGTCGCGCACCAGCCGGAAGGTCGGCTGCCGGGTGACCCGCTGCCCGGCGAAGCGCACCTCGCCGGCCAGTTCGGCGCCGCGCGGCAGCAGGCCGAGCACCGCCTTCAGGGTCGTGGTCTTGCCGACGCCGTTGCGCCCGAGCAGCGCGGTGACGCCCTGCGGCGCGACGCCGAACGTCACGCCCTGCAGGATGTGCGAGCCGGCGATGCGCACGTCCAGCCCGGCGATGTCGAGAACGGTCACGCCGGCTCCTCCGCTTCGCTCCGGCCCGCTCACAACTTCTCCCCCAGGTACGCCTCCTGGACGGTGCGGTCGGCCATGACCACGTCCGGCGTGTCGCAGACCAGCAGCGCCCCGTGGTGCATGACCGCGACCCGGTCGGCCAGGTCGAGTACGACGTCCATGTGGTGCTCCACCATGAGCACGCTGCGCCGCTCCTCGCGGGTCAGCGTGCGGATCAGCGCGACCAGGCCGGGCACGTCCTCGGCGCTGACCCCGGCCATCGGCTCGTCGAGCAGCAGCACCCGCGGCTCGCCGGCCAGCAGCAGCGCGATCTCGAGCTTGCGCTTCTCGCCGTGGGCCAGGGTGCCGGCGAGCGCGCCGGCGCGGTGGTCCAGCCCGACCCGCCACAGCACCCGGTCGGCGCGCTCGGCGACGTCCCGGTCGCGGGCGGGCAGCGGGAAGGGGCGGATCGAGCCGCCGCGGCGGGCCTGCACGGCGAGGCGCACGTTGGCCGCGACGGTGAGCGAGGCGAAGACCGAGGACGACTGGAAGGTACGCCCCAGGCCGAGCCTGGCCCGCCGGTGCGGCGGCAGCCGGGTCACGTCCTGCCCGGCGAGCGACACCGAGCCGTCCGACGGCCGGCGCAGCCCGGAGACCAGGTTGAACAGCGAGGTCTTGCCGGCGCCGTTGGGGCCGATGACGGCCAGGAACTCGCCTTCGGCGAGGTCGAGGTTGACCCCGTCGACGATGGCGACCCCGCCGATCCGCCAGGTCAGGCGCCGGATGCTGAGCAGGCCGGTGGCCGGGGCGTCCGCAAGGACACCGCCGGCCACCGGACCCGGGGCGTTCGCCACGGGATCAGCCCTTCATCTGCGCGACCGGCGGCGCGGCGGCGGCCGGGTCGATCGCCTTCACCAGCTCGGGCTTGAGGTCGGCGCCGGAGCCGCTGAACTTGCCCTGGAACATCGGCTGGAGCAGGGCGTGGTCCTCCTTGCGGACGGTCAGCTTGCCCTTGACGCCGTCGAACGACCAGCCCTCGAGCGCGGTGACCATCTTGTCGACGTCGTCGCCGCCCTCCTGCGCGGCCCGCACCACCATCTGGGCGGCGGTGAAGCCGTCCGGGTGGAACAGGTCGACCTTGCCGCCGTCGACGCCCTTGCGCAGCGCCGCGGTGGCCTCGTTGTCGCTCGCGCCGTCGAAGTAGTGGGCGAGCAGCGAGATCTTCGACCCGGCGGCGCCGAACGTCGGCCACGACGCGCGCTGGTCGATGCCGGTTACCACGAGTGTCGAGCCGAGCACGCCCTGCTGGTCGAGCGCCTGCCACATGGCGGTCGCGGTGGTGCCGGCCCACGCGACGAAGATCATATCGGCCTTGGCGTTCTTGGCCTGCACCGCGAACCCGGTGAACTCGGTGGCGTTGGCCGGCACCGAGATGGCCTCGACGGTCGCCCCGGCGCCGCCGATGACGGCCTTGACCGCGTCCGTGTTGGACTTGCCGAAGGCGCCGTCCTGCGTGAACACGAGGACCTTCTTGCCCGAGGGGGCGGGCAGGTAGGACTTGGCCGCGAGGACGTCCTGGTAGGACTGGCGACCCGAGCGGAAGGTGTACTTGTTGATGCCGGTCACCGCGTCGGTGGCCGCGGGTCCCGAGATGAACAGGACCTTGTTCTGCGCGGCGAGCGGGGCCATCTGGCTCGCGACGCCGGACGAGGTGCTGCCGGCGATGATCTTGTAGCCCTGGCCGATGAGGTCCTTCGCGGCCGAGACGGCCTTGGCCGCGTCGCCGGCGTCGTCGGACTCCTTGACCTCGATCGGGCGGTTGCCGACCTTGCCGGTGCCCTTGGTGGCGAAGGCGAGCCCCGCCTTCCACCCCTCGATGTACTGCTTGCCGTAGCCGGCCAGCGGGCCGGTCTGCGAGTAGACGAGCCCGACCTTGATGGGTGCGCCGTCGCCGGCCGGCTCCTGCGCGGCCTCCTGAGGGCTGCTGCACGCGGACGCTAACGTCGCCGCCAGCGTGAGCCCCAACGCCGCGAACAACACCCGCCGCGGCGCGCCTGTCTGCCTGATCAACGCTTCCTCCGTGTGAACGCCTTGTTAAGGCCAGCGCCTGCTGGCGGTGTTCGACACGCTAGGAGTGGCGTCGGGCACGTCGCTATGTGGTCGGGCCACACAGAATCGGCGATCCCCTATGGTGACTACCCAGCAGTTACTCGGTCGAGGAAGGCTCCGAGCAGCGGCAGGAAGGCCGGGGACAGCTGCTGGAAGAGCGGGACGTCGGCCTGTGGGGGCTCCGGATACAGCATGTGCCCGACCCCCGGCAGCACCGCCACGCCGTTGCTGCCCCGCTGCTCGGCCGGCAGCCGCTCGCCCAGCACCACCAGGCTGCGCTCGACCGGCACCAGCTCGTCGGCGGCGCCGAAGAACGCCATGACGGGGCAGCGCACGAAGGGCAGGATCTCGGCCGGGTCGAAGCGGGCCAGCCGGCCGCCGAGGACCAGCAGCTCCTCGGTGTCGTACGGGGGCCCGGCGGCCTCCGCGTACCAGTCGCGGCGGGCGTAACGGGCCTGGTCGGCCAGGATCTGGGCCGGGTCCTGCCCCGCGACGAGGCGGTCGGCGCGCTCGTCGACCCAGCGCAGGGCGTCCTCGATGACCTCCTCGGAGCGGCCCCGGGCGCGCAGGGCCCGCTCGATGCGCACCCGCTCCTGCTCGATCGGGCCGACCATGGGGCCGGAGATGGTGACGACGAAGTCGACGAGGCCGGGCTCGTTGGCCGCGGCCGCGACGGCGACCCAGCCGCCCTGGCTGTAGCCGATCAGCCCGGCCCGGTCGACCGTGGCCTGCTTGCGCAGGGTGTCGAGGGCGGCGATGCCCTCGATGGCGCGGTCGGCGAGGGACTGCGCGCGCCAGTCGCCGGGCGAGCCGCCGCAGCCGGGCTTGTCGTGGCGGAGGGTGGCGATCCCGCGCTCGGCGAGCCAGCCGGGCACGCCCTGCCAGGCGTCGCGGGTGGCCGGGCCGGAGCCGTCGGACAGCACCAGGCCGGCCCGGGCCGGACCGTCCGGCGTGCACAGGATCGCGTTGAGCGGCCCCATCGCGGTATCGACAACCGTATCTCGCTCAGGCATGGAATCGGCCCTCCCCCCGCGCAATGTAGCAGCGGAGGGAGGGCCGCGCCCGACCGGCGAGCCGCGGTGTTACTGGGCGGCGGCGGCCAATGGTGCCTGGTAGGTCTTCAGCAGGGCGGCCTTGTCGGAATCGACCGTCTTCCAGTCGTCCTTGAGGACCCCGCCGGTGTCACCGGAGTTCGGGTTCCAGGCCCAGTACGTGTAGCTGAGCCCGTTGTCCTTGAGGTAGCCGACGAGGTTGCGCTGCCAGATCCCTTCCAGGTCCTTGTTGCCCTGGGCGTCCTTCTCGGCCACCGAGCGGCCGCCGAACTCGCCCATCAGGACCGGGGCGGTGTTGTTCTTCACCAGGTACCCGAACTGCTTGTCCCACAGCGCCGGCATGTTCGCCGGGAACTTCGGGTCGGTGAACCACTGCTGCGACCAGACCTTCGGGCTGTAGTCGTGCGCGGAGTACACCAGCTTCGACTGGTCGGTCAGCTTCACCGGGTGCTCCTTGGCGCCCTGCAGGTTGCCGCCCCACCAGTAGCCGTCGCTCTTGCCGTCGGCGGTCTTGTAGCTCTCGATGCCCTCGACGACGATCAGCCAGTTGGGGTTGGCCTTGAGGACCGCGTCGCCGGCCCGCTGCGCGGCGGCCTGCCAGTCGGTCTTCTCGTTGCCGTCGCCCCAGGTGGCCTCGCCGTGCGGCTCGTTGTGCAGGTCGGCGCCGACCACGAGCTGGTTGTTCTTGTAGTGCTCGGCGAGCTTGACCCAGTCGGAGATCCAGCGCTCCTCGCTGACCTTGTCGGTGTACCAGAGGTTGCTCTGGCCCTGCGAGGTCGGGCGGTGCCGGTCGAGGATGACCATCATGCCGCGCTTGGTCGCGCCTTCGACCACCTTGTCCATCAGCTGCGGCCCGGTGAGGCCCTTGAGGTCCGGGTTGAGCGCGTAGTCGACGCCGTTGGGCTTGGACGCCGCGTCGAACAGCTCGTTGCTGAACGGCAGGCGCATCGAGTTGAAGCCCTGCCCGACCATCTGGTCGAGCATGTCGTCGAGGTTGCGCGACCACAGACCGTGCGGCGCGAACGTGTTGGTTTCCAGCCCGAACCAGTTGACACCGGTAAACGTCACGGTCTCACCGCGGGCGTCGACGATCTTTGAGCCTTCGGCATGCAGCGGCATCTGCAGGCGCTGGCCGGACTCGGTCATGGCCGGGTGGACCTTCTTGTCGTGGTCCAGCAGCGGTACGAGTGCCACGCCGGCGACGGCGAGCGCGACGAGGGCGGAAATCCAGTAAAGGCGCGTGCGACCCATAAAGCTGACCTGTCCTCACACTTGACTGCGGGGCAGGTCAGAACATTACGGATATCGGACATATGGTGTCTGCGTACTGATGTCGGATTTACCTGTACGCCAATTGAAGGAGGACCGTCGCGCATTGCGGCACGAACAGGGAGTCGCGGCCCTGCAACTCGTCAAGTGCCCACCGTAGGAGCGTCCCACTCGGCCGCCCGTACCACCGCCTCCAGCTTCGACCGGGCGCCCATCTTGCTCAGCAGGTGCCGCACGTGGCTGCGCACGGTGGTGTAGCTGATGTTGAGCTCGCGCGCGATGTCGCGGTTGTCCATGCCCTCGGTCATCAGGGCGAGGATCTCGCGCTCCCGGGGCGTCAGGCTGTCCAGCCGGCGGGCGTGGTCCTCGGAGCGCTGGGCCTGCTCGCGGCGGCGGGCCAGGAGCTTGGCCAGCTGGCGGGCCGGGACGAGGATCTCGCCGTCGACGGCCCGCCGCACGGCCTCGGCGACGTCGGCGCCGCCGGCGCTCTTGACGAGGTACCCGGCCGCCCCCGCCTCCAGCGCGGTGAGGATGACCTGGTCGCTCTGGTCGGCGCTGAGGAAGACGACGGCGACCTCGGGCTGGTGGGACCGCAGCGCCGCGACGGCCTCGGCCCCGGTGCCGTCGGGCAGCCAGAAGTCGCACAGCACGACGTCGACCCGCTCCACGTCGGCCAGGTGCTCGACCTCGCCGACGCTGCCGGCCAGAGCCACCACGCGCAGCTCCGGGTGCTCGCTGAGCAGCGCCGCGAGCCCTTCGGCGACTACCTGGTGGTCCTCGACGATCAGCACCCGGTAGGGCGGACGAGTCACGATACGGCTCCCTTGGATTCGAGGTCGGCGCCGCGCGGCACCCAGAACGTGACGGTGGTACCGCGCCCGGGCAGGCTGCTGATCCGGAACCACCCGCCGGCCAGCGCCGCCCGCTCGCGCATGAGCAGCAGCCCGAGGTGACCGGGGTCGGTGTGCAGGTTCTCGGCGCCGACGCCGTCGTCGACGACGCGTACGAGGTACCCGCCCTGCTCCTCGCCAAGGATGACCGTGCACCGGTCGGCCCCGGCGTGCTTGCCGACGTTTGCCACCGCCTCCTGCAGCATCCGGAACAGCAGCAGCCGGGTCGGCAGCGCGGGCTCGCCGGTGAGCCGGGAGTCGACGCGCACCCCGAGGCCGTGCTGCTCGGCGAGGTCGTCGAGGAGGTCCTCGGTCGCCGCGGCCAGCCCGTCGTCGGCCAGCCGGGGCGGGCGGAAGTCGAAGATGAGCCGCCGCAGCCGCTCGGCCGCCTGCACCAGCGACGCCTCGAGCCGGTCGAGGATCGCCAGGTCGGCCGGGTCGGACAGACGGCGGCGCAGCTGCTGCAGGCGCAGGGTGGCGGCGGTGATGACCTGCAGGCTGTCGTCGTGCACCCCGGCGGCGATGCGGGCCCGCTCCCGCTCCTGGGTGACGATCACGTCGGTGAGCAGTTCGCCCTGCTCCTGGCCGGTGAGCGTGAGCCGGGTGATGCGCTGCTCAAGGCTGGCCCGGCTGCGCCCGGGCGCCCCGCGCTCCTCGACGGCCAGGGCGAGCATCCCGCTCGGGTCGCCCTCCAGCGTGCGGACCCGCACGTCGACGGGCAGCTCATGGCCGTCCGGCAGGCGGACGACGGCCGTGGTCGGCGCCTCGGCCCGGAACGCGGGCTCGCCGCCGAACAGGTCGCGGGCGTCGCACCCGATGAGCGCGGCCGCCTCGCGCTGGAACAGCGTCTCGGCGGCCGCGCTGGCCAGGCGGACCACCCCGGAGGCGTCGAGGACGACCAACGCCTCCGGGGCCGTGCGGAACGCCTGCCAGTACACGGGCGTCAGTTCTCCAGATCCTTGGGCACCACGTACGGCTTGGCGGACGGCAGGTCGACCGGCCCGCCGGACTTGTCGACCTTGAAGTTCACCGTCGCGGTCGCGTCGCTGCGCTGGCCGTGCAGCTGGAACACCACGGTGTCCTCGGTGTCGCCCGGGATCGTGTACTGCCCGACCGCCCGCGCCGCGCCCTTGGCGTCGACCCGGAACGCGGCCACCAGCTGCGGCTTGGCGCCCTTGGCGGTCCTGACGGACACGTGCACGGCCTCGTTCGGCGCGAACTGGGTGGCGTAGAAGTTCACCACGGTGCCGGGCAGGCCGCCGTAGGCGTTGGTGCGCGCCTGCGGGGTGAACGGCAGGATGGTGAAGCCGGTGGAGACCGCGGCCCGGCTCTGCTCGCCGGTGAACACCAGCGACTGCGCGCCCTTGAGCTGGAACGGCATCACCAGCCCGGCGCCCTTGAACGTGCCGGCGTCGTCGGTCTGGACCGCCATGACCGGCTGGCCCCCGGCCGCGTTGAGCCGCACCAGCACCCGCTCGGCCGGCGCGAAGCCGGAGCCGGAGAAGGTGATCTTCTGGGTGGCCTTCACGGCGTACGGCGCCAGCTTGATGGACGGGTACAACCGCAGCACCTGGAACGGCGCGCTCGCCGCCGCGCCACTGGTCTTGCCCACGACCACCAGACTGGTCGTCCCGACGGCCGTGACGCCCACTCTGATCGGCGTCTTACCCACCGAGCCACCCTCGTCGGCCTTGAGGGTGAGGTTCGGGTCGCCATTGATCCGGCCCCAGTACACGTTGAGCTGCTCGCCGGGCGTGAAGCCCTTGACCGTCAGGTTGATCGTGTCGCCCGGCTTGCCGACCACCGCCGAGAGCGAGGCCTGGCCGGCGCCCTGGGCGACCGACGCGTCGGCCTTGGCCACCTTGTCGCTGCCGCGGGCCTGCGCGGTGACCTCCTGCACGGGCACCGTCATCTTGCCGGGCATCGTGAAGTTGGCCGTGAACACGCCCCACTTGCCGGCCTTCGCGGTGGCCACCTGCTTGGGCTTGGCGTCCGGGGCGCCGCTCGGCGGCTTCTTCTGCCCGGGCGTGGAGGACGGCCCGAGGTACACGTCGACCATTGAGCCCTGGTCGAAGCCTGACCCGGACACGGTCACGCCCCCGCCCAGCCGCACCAGGCCCGGGTTCAGGGTGATCATCGGCGTGCCGCCGCCCTGCACCATGACCCCGTTCAGGTCGATCGTCGGCGCCGGCGGGGCCTTGGTCTGCACCTCGGTCGGGGCGTCGTCGGCCGACCCGCCCAGGCCGGGCGCCGAGATGCCCAGGGCGGGCAGCAGCGAGCGGCCCAGCGTGATGAGCAGGACTGCGGCCACACCGGCCAGCAGCAGCCGCTTGCGTGAGATTTTCGGCCGCTTCCTCTTCCCGGCGCGGCCGGAGGCCGGGCGGTGCTTCAGCGTCTGCATGGTTGGACTCCAGCTAGGAGGTGTTCCCGATCTTGACGATTGACAGCGAGACGTCGCCCCGGGTGGCCTGCCAGACGGTCTCCCCGTGCTGGTCGATCGCCTCGATGATCCAGGTCTCGCCGCCGCGCTGGAGGGCGTCGCGCATCTTGTTCGACATCACGACGTAGTCGACGTTCTCCCAGCTGGAATGGAAGACCTTGTCCCGCACGTCCGGGTCGGACGTGGCCTTGTAGTGCGGATGGGCGTACTTGTACGCCGGCTTGCTGTCGTGCAGCGCCACCCAGATGTCGTCGTCGATGATGAGGCGCGCGCTGGTCGGGATGTTCTGCTTGATCCAGGCGACCTGCTGCTCCTGCAGCCGGGTCAGCGGCAGCCGGTAGGCGTCGCTGAACTCCAGCTCGCCCTTGGCGTTGTACTTGATCATGAACCCGCCCGGCATGACCAGCACCGGCACCAGCAGGCAGGCGACGAGCACCGCCGCCCCGCTCTGGTTGGTGCGCCGGGTCAGCCAGCCGAAGAACATGCCCAGGTTCAGCGCGAACAGCGGCACCATCGGCGCGATGTAGAAGTCCAGCAGCGCGCTGCGGCTGAGGTAGAACGCGTAGCCGAGCGTCATCAGGGCACAGCCCAGCATCGGGGTGCGCAGCCGCTTGTTGCGCCGGCCCGAGATGAGCGTGAGCACCGTCGCGGCGACGCCGGCGATGAGCAGGTACCGGTCCTTGAACAGCCAGCTCTGCTGCAGCAGGTACGTGAACGACAGGCCGGTCGAGCTGTTGGAGTTGCGGTGCAGCTGCCACCAGATGGTGTTCAGCAGCGACACGTGGCCCTGGAGCTGGTTGTTGTCCGGGCTGAACCGGAAGCCCTCCGGGAACAGCTCGTTCTTGATCTGGGCGAAGAGCAGGTACCCGACGACCGGGGCCAGCACCGTGAACCAGTAGAAGCTGGCCCCGAACCGCCGGTTGGGCTGCTCCTTGATCGTCTTGTGCAGCAGGTAGGCGCAGCCCGGCAGCAGGAAGATCGCGTTCTCCTTGGTCACCAGGGCCAGGCCGAAGCAGGCGCCGGCGCCCATCGCGGCGACGATCCGCCCGTCGCGGCGGGCCAGCAGGTAGAGCCCGAGCAGGATCCAGAACATCATGAGGTTGTCGAGCAGGACCTGGCGCTGGTAGTACACCCCGAGCGGGGAGAGGTTGAACACGAACGTGGCCAGGAAGGCCGCGGACTTGGAGCCGGTGAAGCGCCGCACCACCTCGAACATCAGGAACACCGACGCCAGGTGGACGATGAGCATCAGCACCCGGCCGGTGTTGATGGCGTTGCCGAAGGCCCCGAAGCCACCCGGCAGGATGCCGACCCAGCCGGCCAGCGCCAGCCAGCCCATCGGGGCGTGGTCGTAGAAGTACGTGTACGGGGAGAGCTTGCCCTCCTTGAGCACCGACCAGGCCTGCTCCATGTAGATGCCCTCGTCGGTGAGGTACAGCGGATATCGGAACATGTTCCAGCCGTGGCTGGCCAGCCCGATGAGCAGGGCGACGGCGATGAGCAGCTTCGGCGCCTTCTGCGGCACCCGGGCCGCCGCGGACGGGGGCCGCTTCTTCGGCGTGGTCAGGACTTCAGCCGACATTGGTCAGCTCCGGGGCCTCGGTGCGGTGGGCGCCGACGTGGGCGGTCTTCTCCCAGTTGGTCGCGCCCTTGAGCTGGCGGTAGAGCGCCCGGCCGGCCGCATAGGACAGCACCATCTGATACGGGAACCAGGTCAGCGCCATCTTCACGACCGTGCCCGGACCGGCCTTGAGCCCGTGCGCGCCGGTGAACTCGAACAGCCCGACGACGGACATCACGAAGTGCGCGCCGAGCAGCAGCACCGGCAGCCAGGACAGCATCGCGACCGGCACGGGCACGCTCAGCACGAACGCGCTGAGCAGCGCGACCGGCAGGTAGAAGCCGAGCATCGCCTGCACGTGCGGGAAGGCGAGGGTGTACCAGGCCAGGAAGCGCTGCCGCCGGTTGGGCATCAGCTTCCAGGTGCCCTTGCCCAGCGTCTGCATGAACCCCTGGCACCAGCGGGTCCGCTGCTTGATGAAGCTCTGCAGGGTCGGCGGCGTCTCCTCCTTGGTGACGTAGCGGTCGTCGTAGACCACCCGCACCTTCTCCCCCATGCTGGAGACCCGCAGGCCGATGTCCGCGTCCTCGGTCAGGTTTGTCTCGTCCCAGCCGCCGAGGCGCTCGATCAGCTCCCGCTTGAAGAAGACCGTGTTCCCGCCGAGCGTGATGGCGCCGTTCTTGGCGTGGTAGTGCAGCCGGCTGCGGAACCAGAAGAAGTACTCCAGCACGTTGAACGTCGAGTACCAGTTGGAGTCGAAGTTCATCAGCTGCACGCCGGCCTGCACGACGCTGACGTCGTCGGTCAGCATGATGGTGTTGACGATGTCGAACAGCTCCGGCTGGACCTCGTCCTCGGCGTCGAAGATGGCCACGATGTCGCTGGTGGCGTAGCGCAGGGCGGTGTTGAGCCCGTGCGGCTTGTTGATCGGGCCGTCGTCGAAGACGACCACGTCGACGTTGGGGCGCCCGGCCGCGCGCAGCTGGTTCACCTGGGCCCGGGCCTGCTCGATGGTGCCCACGTCGTCGGCCGAGCACACGACAAGGATCTGCACCAGGTGCGGCGGGTAGTCAGCGGACGCGGCGCGGGCGATGGTGGCTTGGATGACCTCCTCCTCGTGCCGAGCCGGGAGGATGGCGGTGAAGGAGAGTTCCGGCGTAGCACGTTGATCTGGCACCCGGGCCTTGGCGTCCGCCTCGGGCTGGTCCCACGTGTAGATCATGAGATACAGGGCGTGGGCCGCCTGCACCGTCAGCACCAGCGAGATCAGCGTGAGGACCCCCAACACCAGCTGCTCCATCGGTGCGTTCACTCCAAATCCACTTCGAGCTGACGGCGAAGTTGACCCCGAAACCCGCCACGATTCCGACCAGGTTGGCGGGGAGGTAGTGCAGGCCGAGACCGACCAGCAGCTGGACGACGATCACGTTGACGGGCAGGGCGGCGAGCCCGGCCAGGCTGAAGTAGGCGAAGCGCGTCAGCGACAGCCGCCGCCGGCGGAAGGTCCACAGTTCGTGGAGGACGTAGTTGGACACGAGGGCGAGCTCGACCGCGGCCACGGTCGCCGGCAGCAGGGCGAGCCCCAGCAGCCCGTGCAGCGTGAGCAGGGCGACGTTGTTCACGACGACACCGCTGACTCCCACCAGGGAGAACCGGCTCAGCCGGTGCAAGTAGTGCGTCACACCCACAACCGTGCCGACGAGCGGAGCCCGGGGCATCCCGCCGCGGACCGGCTCCGGCGCACACCTTTGGTCTCCCCCAGATGGCGTAGTGCGCTTGGCCCCGCCGCTTGGAGTATTTGCGGCATTTGCGGGGTATAGGCGCGGCGATGAGTATCAGGGTGTTGATCGCGGACGACCACGCGATGGTCCGTGAGGGGCTGCGCAGCTTCCTGGCGCTCAGCGGCGACCTGGAACCGGTCGGCGCGGCCGCCGACGGGCGGCAGGCCGTGGAGCTGACCCACCAGCTGCGTCCGGACATCGTGCTGATGGACCTGCTGATGCCGGTCCTCGACGGGATCAGCGCGATCGCGGTGATCCGCCGGGAGCTGCCCAGCGTGGAGGTGGTGGCGCTGAGCGGGTACCTCGAACCGCAGCTCATCGCCGACGCGCTGCACGCCGGCGCGGTGGGGTACCTGCTGAAGGATACCGACGCCGAAGAGCTCCACCGGGCCGTGCGCGCTGCGGCCGCCGGTCAGGTGCAGCTCTCCCCCGCGGTGGCGGCCCGGCTCGTGCGCGACGTGCACGTGCCGAGCACCCCGCCGCAGCTGACCCGGCGCGAGGAGGAGGTGCTCGCGCTGCTGGCCCGCGGCCGCGCCAACGGCCAGATCGCCCGCGAGCTGCACATCGCCCCGCAGACGGTCAAGACGCACGTGAGCAACATCCTGCAGAAGCTCAACGCCGAGAGCCGGACCCAGGCCGCGCTCTACGCCATGCGGGTCGGGCTGGTCCCGGTGCACGCGGCGGCCCCTGCGTGACCGCCGTCGTCGTCCTCGACGCCCGCGGGTCGGTCGTGTCCGGCGTCGACGGCTTCGTGGACCGGGCGGTCGCGTTCCGGGCGATGGCGACGGGGCGGGCCCTGCGTACCCGGCGGGTGACCTACCTACCGGTGAGGGGCGGGCTGCTGGCCGCCGGCGGGCGCCGCGCCCCGCGCCCGTCCGCCCTGGTCCCGTTCGCGCCCCTCGCCGAGCTGCTGCTGGCCGCGGCGGCCGAGCCCGCCCGGCTGGCGCGGGACCTGCACGACTCGGTGGTGCAGACGCTGTACGGCATCAGCCTCGGCGCGGGCACGGCCGCAGAACTGCTGCACGGCAACCCGGCGCACGCCGAGGCCTCGCTCGCCTGGATCAAGGAGACGGCCGCGGCCGGCCTGACCGACCTGCGCGGCATCATCCTCAAGCTGCGCCCCGAGACGCTGGCCGGCGCCGGCCTCGCCGCCGCCCTGCGCGGCGTCTTCGAGACCCTGCACGCGGCGCCGGGCCGGGCCGGCTGGGGCCTGCAGCTCGACGCCGACCCGGCGGTCAGCCCGCAGGTCGAGGAGGCGCTGTACCGCATCGCCCTGGAGGCCCTCGGCAACGCCGCCCGGCACGCCGAGGCCACCCAGGTGACCGTGCGGCTGGCCGGCGACGACAGCCAAGTGGTGCTCGAGGTCTCCGACGACGGCGTGGGCTTCACGCCGTCGCTGTCGTTCCCGGGGCGGCTCGGGCTGCGCTCGATGCGGGAGCGGGCGGCGCTGCTGGGCGGGACCCTCGACATCCGCAGCGCGCCGGGGGCCGGCACCGTGGTGCGCGCGGCCCTTCCCGCCGGGTGAGCTGTGCGCCGGGGGGCCGGGCCCATGGTTGACGCATGCGTGTGGTTGTCGACCTCACCAAGTGCCAGGGGTACGCCCAGTGCGCCTTCCTGGCTCCGTCGGCCTTCCAGATGCAGGGCGAGGAGACCCTGCTCTACGACCCGTCCCCGGCCGAGGACGCGCAGGTCCGGCGGGCCGCGGCGGCCTGCCCGGTCCAGGCCATCCAGCTCGACCGCGTGGCCGCGCACGACATGCCGTTGCTCGGCGTGACCCCCGGCGTCGGGGCCGGCCGGATCGTCATCGTGGGCGCGTCGCTGGCCGGGCTGCGGGCGGCCGAGGCGCTGCGCGAGGAGGGCTGGTCGGGCTCGCTGACGCTCATCGACGACGAGCCGTACGGCCCCTACGACCGCCCGCCGCTGTCCAAGCAGGCGCTCGGCGGCCACATCCGCCCCGACAGGACCGGCCTGCCGCACCGCGCCGACCTCGACGCAAACTGGCTGCTCGGCGTCCGCGCGCTCGGCCTCGACCTGCCCGCCCGCCGAGTGCAGCTCAGCGACGGTACGGCGGTGCCGTTCGACCGCCTGCTGATCGCCACCGGCGTGCGCGCCCGGCCCTGGCCCGTCCCGGCCGAGGGGGCCCTGGACGGCATGTTCGTCCTGCGTACCCGCGACGACGCGATCGCGCTGCAGCAGCGCCTGCTGCCCCGCGACGGCTCGCGCCCCGGCCGCGTGCTCGTCGTCGGTGCCGGGTTCACCGGCTCCGAGGTGGCCTCGACGTGCCGCTCCCTGGGCCTGGAGGTGACCGTGGCCGAGGCCGCGCGCACGCCGCTGGAAGGGGCGCTCGGCAGCGCCATCGGCTCGATCGCCGCCGACATCCAGCGCGAGCACGGCGTCGACCTGCGCTGCGGGGTGACCGTGGAGCGCATCGAGGGCGACCGCCGGGTCCGCCGGGCGGTGCTCTCCGACGGCGAGGTGCTCGACGTCGACGTGGTGGTGGCCGCGCTCGGCGGCCTGCGCAACGTCGAGTGGCTGGAGCACTCCGGCCTGGCCGTCGGGCCGTGGGGGGTGGCCTGCGACGCGGGCTGCCGCGCCTTCGACGTCAACGGCGTGGTGACCGACGACGTGTTCGTCGCCGGCGACGTGGCCCGCGCCCCCAACGCGCTCTTCGGCTACCAGTTCCTGGCCCTGGAGCACTGGGCTAACGCCGTCGCGCAGGCCGAGGTGGCCGCGCACAACATGGTCAGCGACGAGTCGGACCGGTGGCCGCACCTGCACATGCCGCAGTTCTGGTCCGCCCAGTTCGGCAACAACATCAAGTCCGTGGGCGTGCCCACCTTCGCCGACGAGGTCGTGATCGCGCAGGGCTCGGTGGCCGACCGGCGGTTCGTGGCGGCGTACGGGTACAAGGGCCGCCTGACCGGCGCGGTGGCCTTCAACCACGCCAAGTGGCTGCCGTTCTACAAGCGTCTGATCGAGCAGGCGGCCCCGTTCCCGCCCGAGTTCGACCGGGTCGACCGGCCGGACGACGCGCTGCCGGTGCCGGCGGGCGTACCCGACCGGGCCCTGCTGGCGCGCGACGCGACAGTGGTGGTGACGGGCCACCGCCCGACCCTGGTGAGGAGCATCCGATGACGACCGCGGTCGCCTCCGTCTTCAACGCCGTGCTGGACCCCGTGAACCGCCACGACCCCTACCCGCTGCTCACCTCGCTGCGCCGCACCCCGGTGACGGTCACCGCCGACGGCACCTACGTGGTGAGCACCTTCGACGCCATCGCGGCCCTGCTGCACGACCCGAGGGTGAGCTCGGCGGACATCTCGGACCTGGCGGAGAAGTCGTCGTCCGGCGCGACCTCGGACCTCGTCGGCCTGCCGCCGAGCTTCCTGCGCCTGGACCCGCCGGCCCACGACCGCCTGCGCCGCCTGGCCACCCGCCCCTTCGGCCCGCCGCACACGCCGCATCGCGTGGCCGACCTGGAGCCCACCCTGGCGTCGCTGGCCGGTTCGCTGGTCGCCGCGTTCCCACCGTCCACCGTGGACCTCGTCGACCAGTTCGCGTACCCGCTGCCGGTCCAGGTGATCTGCTCCCTCCTCGGCGTGCCGATGGCGGACGAGCCGCGGTTCCGGGCCTGGATCGACGAGGCCCTGATCGCCGTGCAGCCGGACCGCACCGCGCTGGCCGACCTGGCCCAGTACCTCGGCGACCTCGTCGACCAGCGGCTCTCGGCCCTCTCCGGGCCGGCCACGGAGCCCGGCGACGACCTGCTGACCGCGCTGGCCACGGACAGCGGCCCCGACGGACGCATGTCGCGCTCGGAGCTGGTGAGCACCGCGATGCTGCTGCTCATCGCCGGCCACGAGACCACCGTCAACCTCATCGCCAACAGCGCCCTGGTCCTGCTGCGCCAGCCGGTGTGGCGGGACCGCCTGCTCGAGGAGCCGGAGATGGTGGTGCCGTTCGTCGAGGAGGTGCTGCGCTACGACCCACCGGTGCAGATGCTGCCGTGGCGGACCGCGCTCGACGACATCCCCTTGGCGGGCACCACGATCCCGCGGGGCGCGTCGATCACCCTGCTCCTGGCGGCCGGCAACCGCGACCCGGAGCAGTTCCCCGAGCCGGACCGCTTCGCCCCGGACCGGCGCCCGGCCCAGCATCTCGGCTTCGGCGACGGCATCCACTACTGCTTCGGCGCGCCGCTGGCCCGGCTGGAGGCCCAGGTCGCCATCGCGGCCCTGGCCCCGGTGCTGACCCGCGCCCGGCTGCTGGAGGACCCGCCGGAGTACCGCCTGAGCGCCGTCCTGCGCGGCCCGCGCCACCTGCGCGTCGCCCTGGGCTGACACTCCCCTTCAATCAGACAGCGCCGGCGCGGATCAGGCCGGACTCGTAGGCGTAGACCACGGCCTGGACACGGTCGCGCAGGGCCAGCTTCTGCAGCACCCGCGCCACGTGCGTCTTCACCGTCGCCTCGCCCAGCACCAGGGCCGCGGCGATCTCCGCGTTGGACTGCCCGCGCGCCATGAGCCGCAGGACGTCGGTCTCGCGGGCGGTCAGCTCGGCCAGCTCCGGCGGGGCCTTCGGGCCCGGGCCGCCCGCGAACGCGGCAATCACGCGGGTCGTCACCGCCGGGTCGAGCAGGGCCTCGCCGGACGCGACGACCCGGATCGCGGTGATCAGGTGCTCCGGCGACGACACCTTCAGCAGGAAGCCGTTCGCCCCGGCGCGCAGCGCGTTGTACAGGTTCTCGTCGGTGTCGAACGTCGTGAGCACCACGATGCGCGGTGGCGCCGGGTTGGCCAGCAGCGCGCGGGTCGCGGCGAGCCCGTCCCGGCGCGGCATGGCGATGTCCATGAGCACCACGTCGGGGCGCACCCGCCGCGCCAGGGCGACCGCCTCGACGCCGTCGCCCGCCTCGCCGACCACGGCCATGTCGGGCTCGGTCTCGATGACCATCCGCAGCCCGGCCCGGACCATCTTCTGGTCGTCGGCCACGACCACCTTGATCGGCGTCCGGCCGGCACCCTCCGCCCCGCTCACGCCGGCACCCTCCGCCCCGCTCACGCCGGCACCCTCCGCCCCGCTCACGCCGGCACCCTCCGCCCCGCTCACGCGGGCACCTCCGCCCCGCTCCAGGCCGGCACCGGCAGCCGCGCGTGCACCCGGAACCCGCCCTCGGCCTGCGGACCGGTCTCGAGCTCGCCGCCGAAGAGGGTGACCCGCTCCCGCATCCCGATGAGGCCCTGCCCCGTGCCCGGCAGCGCCGTCGGGACCTTGGCCCCGCGGTCGGCGACGGTCAGGTGGAGGCCGTCGTCGGCGTAGCGCATGGTCACGGTGACGGTGGTCGGGCCGGCGTGCTTCAGCACGTTGGTCAGCGCCTCCTGCACGATGCGGTACGCCGAGAGGTCGGCCGCCGGCGGCAGCGCGACCGCCGCCCCTTCCCGCCGCAGCCGCACGTCGAGCCCGGCCTCGCGCATCTGGGCCAGCAGGTCCTCGAGGCGCTCCAGCCCGGCCGGCGGGTCGGCCGCGCCCTCCCCGCGCAGCAGGCCCAGCGTGCGGCGCAGCTCGCCGACGGCGTCGCGGCCGGAGGACTCGATGCTGCGCAGCAGATCCCCGTCGACGTCGAGCCCGGCGTCGAGGCGGCGGCGTACCACTCCGGCCTGGATGACCATCACGGTGACGCTGTGCGCGACCATGTCGTGCAGCTCGCGGGCGATCCGGACGCGCTCCTCCATCACGGCCTCCCGGGCGCGCTGCTCGCGGACGGCGGCCCGGGCACCGGCGGCCTCGGCGCTCCGCCGCTGCTGGACCGCCATCGCCCGGCCCAGCCCCCAGGGCGCCAGCGGGAAGAAGAGGGCGGCCATCGGGTCCTCGTGGTCGACGCTCCAGTACGTGAGCCCGACGGCGACCACGAGCCCGAGCCCGGCCCACTTCGCGCGCCCCGGCCCCCACGCGCGCCCCGCGGTGTACGCGAAGATCATCATGGCGGCGAGCTGCCACAGCCGGTACCACTCGCGACAGCCGTGGACCCGGCGCTCGGCGAGGCGCAGGGCTATGGGGTGTACCGCGCGCACCCGGAGGCGCTGCAGTGGCACTCGCTGCTGCTGCACTCGGCGTGGGCCCTGTTCGTGCCGGGCCTGCTGGCGCTGCTGGCCCCGATCCGGGCCCGCGGCGCGGTGCTGGCGCGCATCGCCTGGGTCGCGACGGTCGTGGGGCTGACGACGTTCTCCGCCCTGATGGCCGCCGACCTGTGGATCCTGGCCCTGGAGCAGACGTTGCCGGACGACGCGGTGCGCCGCGCGAACGAGGCGTTCGAGGGCCTGGCGTGGGCCCGGTGGGGCTGGCAGGTGCCGGGCCTGGCGGGCTGGGCCCTGGCCCTGGTCCTCGCCCCGCTGGCCGCGGCCCGGGCGCGGGTGATCGACTGGTGGACGGCCGGCGCGGCCCTGCTCGGCACCGCCCTGTACTTCCTGTTCGCGATCTCCCCGCTGCCGCTCTCGCTGGCCGGCCCGGTTGTATTGCTGGGCGCCTACACGGTGGCCGCGTTCCGGCTGCGCCCGGCGCCGGAGGGCGAGCCCGCCCGGTACGCGGCGTTCGTGGACCGGGCCGGACGCGCGGCCCTCATCGCGGCGCCGCTGCTCTTCGCGGGCGGCCTGGCCACGGTGCCGGGCTTCTCCCCGAGCCTCGACGGCTCCCTCGCGCACCCGGCGCAGGCCCAGGCGAGCGCCCTGCTGCTGCATCTGGCCTGGGTCGCCTTCATTCCGGCGGTACTGCACCTGGCCCGCGGTCCCGTGGCCGCCGTGACGGTGCTGGCCCTGGTGAACTTCTCGGGCCTGATGGTCGGCGACTACACGACGATCGCGGCGGCGACGGCCCTGGACCGCGCGACGGCCGAGAAGGTGGACGCGACGATCGGCGAGTACGCGCCGTTCACGTTCGGCTGGATACTGCCCGGCATGTTCCTGACCCTGCTGGGGCTGGTCGCGGTGACGGTACTGGCCGCCGTGCGGCACCGCGTGCGGTGGTGGACGCCGGCGCTGACGGCGGCGGGCATCGCGGCGTTCCTGGTGCTGGGGGTGGGGCCGCTGAGCCTGCTGAGCCCGGCGCTGCTCCTGGCCGCCCTGGCGCCGGTGGCCCGCCGTACCCGCCCGGTGCCGGAGGCCGTACCGGTGCCCGCGACAGCCTGAGCAGGACGGTGGCGCCACCGCACCCCGAGCGCGGGGGCACCGCCGGCCGGGTCGATCTCTCCGGGTCCGCGCTGATGCGTCGATTCGCCGGTGCGCCTTCACACGACGGCGCCCCGGCCCATTGTGGGCCGGGGCGCCGGTACGCGGTTGGGTCAGGCCTCGACCAGGGCCATGACCTCGTCGCTCACGTCGAAGTTCGCGTAGACGTTCTGCACGTCGTCGCAGTCCTCCAGGGCGTCGATCACCTTGAAGACCTTGCGCGCGCCCTCCTCGTCCAGCGGGACGGTCACGCTCGGCACGAACGAGGATTCGGCGCTCTCGTAGTCGATGCCCGCGTCCTGCAGGGCCGTGCGCACCGGGACCAGGTCCGAGGCCTCGCTGATGATCTCGAAGGCCTCGCCCAGGTCGTTGACCTCCTCGGCGCCCGCGTCGAGGACGGCCATGAGCAGGTCGTCCTCGGTCAGCTCGCCGGCCTTGGGGACGATCACGACGCCCTTGCGGGTGAACATGTACGACACGCTGCCCGCGTCGGCTAGCGAACCGCCGTTGCGCGTCAGGGCTACGCGCACCTCGGTCGAGGCCCGGTTGCGGTTGTCCGTCAGGCACTCGATGAGGATGGCGACACCGCTGGGGCCGTAGCCCTCGTACATGGCCGTCTGCCAGTCCGCGCCGCCGCCGATGAGGCCCGAGCCGCGCTTGACCGCGTTGTTGATGTTGTCGTTGGGGACCGAGTTCTTCTTGGCCTTCTGAATGGCGTCGAAGAGGGTCGGGTTGCCGGCGGGGTCACCGCCACCCGTGCGGGCGGCCACCTCGACGTTCTTGATCAGGCGGGCGAAGAGCTTCCCACGCTTGGCGTCGATGACCGCCTTCTTGTGCTTGGTGGTCGCCCATTTTGAGTGCCCCGACATGCCTAACCCTCCGTCGTCTGACCCGCCTCGCGCACCATCTCCACGAAGTACCGATGAACGCGTAGGTCGCCGGTTAGCTCGGGGTGGAAGGCCGTCGCGAGCAGGTGCTGCTGCCGAACCGCGACAATCCTACCGGCGCCCGGGCCATCATTCACGCGGCCCAGTACCTCTACGGAGTCCTCCACCGACTCTACCCACGGGGCGCGGATGAATACGGCGTGGAAAGGGCCACCGTCAATGCCCGAAATGTCCACGGACCCCTCGAACGAGTCGACCTGGCGGCCGAACGCGTTGCGGCGGACCGTCATGTCGATCCCGCCGAACGGCACCTGGTCGGCGCGGCCGTCCAGGATGGTCGAGGCGAGCATGATCATCCCGGCGCACGAGCCGTAGACGGGCATGCCGCCGGCGATCCGCTTGCGCAGCGGCTCCAGCAGGCCGAACTCGACGGCCAGCTTGCTCATCGTGGTGGACTCGCCACCCGGGATGATCAGCGCGTCGACGGAGTCGAGCTCGTCGGGGCGGCGCACGGGGCGGCCGATCGCGTCGAGATCGGCCACCGCGTGCAGGTGTTCGCGGGTATCGCCCTGCAAGGCGAGCACACCGATGATCACGCCATCGCCTCCGCTTCGCTCCGACGCCGGCGCGATAACCGTGCCCAATGGTGAACGGCCCCTCCGCTGCGCTCCGGACCGTTCACGGAGTGCGTCACCAGCCCCGCTCGGCGAGGCGGTGCGGCTGCGGGATCTCGTCGACGTTGATGCCGACCATGGCCTCACCCAGGCCGCGGGAGACCTTGGCGAGCACGTCGGGGTCGTCGTGGAAGGTGGTGGCCTTGACGATCGCGGCGGCGCGCTGCTGCGGGTTGCCGGACTTGAAGATGCCCGAGCCGACGAAGACGCCCTCGGCGCCGAGCTGCATCATCATCGCCGCGTCGGCCGGGGTCGCGATGCCGCCGGCGGTGAACAGCACGACGGGCAGCTTGCCCGCCTCGGCGACCTCCTTGACCAGGTCGTACGGCGCCTGGAGCTCCTTCGCGGCGACGAACAGCTCGTCCTCGGGCAGCGAGGTCAGCCGGCGGATCTCGCCGCGGATCTTGCGCATGTGGGTGGTGGCGTTGGAGACGTCCCCGGTGCCGGCCTCGCCCTTGGAGCGGATCATGGCCGCGCCCTCGTTGATGCGCCGCAGCGCCTCGCCGAGGTTGGTGGCGCCGCACACGAACGGCACGGTGAACGCCCACTTGTCGATGTGGTTGGCGTAGTCGGCCGGGGTGAGCACCTCGGACTCGTCGACGTAGTCGACGCCGAGCGCCTGCAGCACCTGGGCCTCGACGAAGTGCCCGATGCGGGCCTTGGCCATGACCGGGATCGAGACGGCGTTGATGATGCCGTCGATCATGTCGGGGTCGCTCATCCGCGACACGCCACCCTGGGCACGGATGTCGGCGGGGACCCGCTCGAGCGCCATCACCGCGACGGCGCCGGCGTCCTCCGCGATCTTGGCCTGCTCGGCGGTGACGACATCCATGATGACGCCGCCCTTGAGCATCTCGGCCATGCCGCGCTTGACGCGGGCCGTGCCGGTGACCGGCGAGGTGGGTGAGGACACGACGAGACACTCCTAACGGGGAAAGCTGGATTCACCCGCAAGTTTACGCTCTCTCCGTAACCCGATCCGACAGCCACGGACAACCCCGTGGCCCACGGAATGCCCCCAGCCCGGACTTGGCGAGCTTCACCGAGGCCAGATCCGGGCCGGGGCCCGCATCAGGCCAGCGAGGGGTCGTCGACGTCGAAGTAGGCCGGCGCGGCGTGTTTTCTGGCCAGCCGGAACACCCGCACCAGCCCGCGGCGGCGCACGGCCAGGGCGTCGCGCACCACGTCGTTGTGCACCTGGCGGGCCAGGGCCACCCGCCGGCTGACCTGCACCAGCGTGTCGACCACCTCGGCCGGCGGGTTCGCCGCGCCGCCGAAGCCGTTGCGCAGGTGGCGGGTGAGGTCGTTCTCGGCCACCTCGCGGTCGTCCGGCTGGGCGTCCAGGGCGATCTTGGCCGCGTACATGAGCGTGGGCAGCTGGGCCGCCTCGGCCAGGGCCACCGCGGCGGCGGCCCGGCGGACCAGGTGGGCGTCGAGGGTCGCGTAGGCCGCGGCCGCCCGCGCGTGCAGCCGGTCGACCCGGGCCGCGAGCCAGGTCAGGTAGGTGGCCACCGCGACCACCACGGCCACCACGGCGATCACCCACCACATGCGGCGCAGCCTACGGGACGGACTCCTGCACGGTCGCTCCGGCAACCTCGATCGCCGTCGAGTACACCTCGAGGACCCGCTCGGCGACGACCGGCCAGTCGTACGCGGCCACCACCTCGGCGCCCCGGGCGGCCAGGGCGGCCCGGCGGGCGGGGTCGTCGAGCAGGGCGGCGGCGGAGCGGGCGAGGGCGCCGGCGTCGCCGACCGGGAACAGCGCCCCGGCCTCGCCGCCGTCGAGCACCCGGCGGAACGCGTCGAGCTCGCTGGCCAGCACGGGGGTGCCGGCCGCCATGGCCTCGGTGAGGATCATGCCGAAGGACTCGCCTCCGGTGTTGGGCGCGACGTAGAGGTCGACGCTGCGCAGCATCCGGGCCTTGTCCTCCTCGGAGACCTTGCCGAGGAAGACGATGCGGTCGCGGACCCGCACGTCGAGGTCCTCGACCACCTCCGAAGGGTCACCGGGACCGGCCACCAGGAGCCGCAGCCCGGGCCGCGTCCCGACCAGAACGCCGAAAGCCTGCAGGAGGTACCGGAAACCCTTCCGCGGCTCGGTGAAGCGCCCGATGAACCCGAGCGCGCCGCCCTCCCCCGGCCAGCCGTCCAGCGGCACGGCGCCGCGGTACTTCGAGGCCTGCACGCCGTTGGGGATCTCCCACGCGCTGCCGCCGAGGTGCTCGACCTGCACCTTGCGCGCCAGCTCGCTGACCGCGATCCGCCCGGTGATCTTCTCCAGCACCAGCTGGAGCACGCCCTGGGCGGCGGCGAGGGCCCGCGAGCGGGTCATCGCGGTGTGGAAGGTCGCCACCACCGGGCCGCGCGCGGAGAGCACCGCGAGCATCGACAGGCTCGGGATGAGCGGCTCGTGCACGTGCAGCACGTCGAACCGCCCCGCGGCGAGCCAGCGCCGCACCCGGGTGGCGGAGATGAGCCCGAACGAGACGCGGGCGACCGAGCCGTTGTACGGCACCGGCACGGTCCGCCCCGCCGGCACGACGTAGGGCAGCGTCATGCCCTCCTCGTCGCCGGGGGCCAGGACGCTGACGTGATGGCCGAGCGCGATCAGCGTCTCGGCGAGGTCGCGGACGTGGTTCTGCACGCCGCCGGGCACGTCGAACGAGTACGGGCAGACGATCCCGATGCGCAACGTCCCTCCCCTAGGCCACGGTGCTGACGGCCGGCTCGTCGAGCCAGAACCGCTGGAGCATGTGCCAGTCCTCCGGGTGCCGCGCGATGCCCTCGGCGAACGTGTCGGCGACCCGCTGGGTGACGATCCGGACCCGGGTGTCGAGCGGGCCCTCGTCGGCGCCCGGCATCGGGATCGGGCCGGCGAGGTGCCCGGCCGCCGCATCCGCATCGAACCACATGTCGACCACATACAGGGGGGCGCCCGTGCGCAGGGCGAGCAGCGCCGGGCCGGCGGGCATCCGGGTGCGGCCGCCGAAGAAGTCGACGTCGATCCCGCGCGGGGTGAGATCGCGGTCGGCCAGCAGGGGCACGACGGCCGCGTCCTTGCGGAGGCGCTCCTCGAGCACGTCGAAGGTGGGCCGTTCGCCGCCCGTCAGCGGGAGGATCTCCATGCCGAGGGAGCGGCGGAAGGCCAGGAACTTGAGGTACACACTCTCGGGCTTGAGTCTTTCCGCCACGGTGGTGATCGGCCATCCCTTGGCCGCCACCCAGGCCCCGGCCGCGTCCCAGTTGCCGGCGTGCGGCAGCGCCACCACGGAGCCGATGCCGGCGGCGTGGTTCTGCCCGAGCAGCTCGCCGCGCTCGAGCCGGAAGCCGGCCAGGATCTGCTCCTTGGAGCACCCGGGCAGCCGGAGCGCCTCCAGGTAGTAGCGCGCGTAGGAGCGCAGGGCGCGGTGCAGCAGCCGCTGGAACTCGTCCTCGGGCATCTCGGGTCCGACCACCCGTCGCAGGTTCTTGGCGAGCGTGGCGGTCCCCCTACCCGGTTTTCCGCGGCGGTACCCCCGGGAGCCGCTCGCCGCCGCCGCCGCGAACAGCGGCCACACGACGCCGCGGGGCAGCCTCGGCAGCAGGTTGAACGCGGTGCCGTAGCCGAGCTCGACCAGGCTCACCGGACGCGCGCCCGCTCGGCCGCGTGCGCCTGCCGGTACACCGTGCCGATGCGCTGCCCGATGGTCACGATCGACAGCGCGCCGAGCACCCACATGACGATCTCCAGGCCGTACGGCACGCCGAAGGTCCACAGCAGGCCCCCGACGCCGATGCCGATCAGCCGCTCGGGCCGCTCGATGATGCCCACGTTGCAGGTGAAGCCCAGGCCCTCGGCCCGCGCCTTGACGTAGGACACGACCTGCCCGGTGAGCAGGCACAGCAGGGCGGCCGCGACCAGGCGCGGCTCGTGCCGGGTGGCGTAGTAGTAGGCGACGGACCCGAAGATCGCGCCGTCGGCGATGCGGTCCATCGCCGAGTCCAGCAGGGCGCCGAACTTGTTGGTGATCCCGCGCTGCCGGGCCATCGAGCCGTCGATGAGGTCCGTGAAGCAGCTCACGGTGATGATGACGAGCGCGATGAACAGGTGGCCGCGCGTCGCGAAGCCGAACGCCCCGACGAGCACGCCGACGGTACCGATCACCGTGACGGCGTTCGGGGTGACTCCGGCGCGCAATAATGCGGCGGCGACGGGGTCCAGGACGCGGGCCAGCCCGGCCCGGCTGACTACGCTGAAGATCTTCGCCATGGCGCTCTCACGATAACGGGGGCGGAGCTTGCCCGATACCGGCACGTGGGACTGCTCACGGTGCTTGAGTAAAGCTGAGGCGAGAGGGAGCCACGGTGGGCTTGTGTCGGTGATGTTTCGGGTGTGGGATCGGTGAACAGGTCGTGACTGTGAGACTCATCACAGGTAACGCGAGACTTTCAGGAGGCGCGTGATGGCGCAGAAGGTCCAGGAGAAGGGTGTCACCGGCACCGCGCCGGTGGTTGATGAACCCGGCAGGGTACGCAACGTGGTGGTCGTCGGCCACTCCGGATCGGGGAAGACGACGCTGGTCGAGGCGCTGCTCGCGGCGACCGGCACGATTCCCCGGGCCGGCTCGGTGGGCGAGGGCACCACGGTTACCGATCACGATCCGGCGGCGGTGAAGCAGCAGCGTTCGGTCACGCTGTCCTGCGCGCCACTGCTGCACAACGGCGTGAAGGTCAACCTGCTCGACACGCCGGGCTACGCGGACTTCGTCGGCGAGCTGCGCGCCGGGCTGCGCGCCGCCGACGCCGCGCTGTTCGTCGTCTCCGCGGTCGACGGCATGGACGCGGCCACCGCCGCGCTGTGGGAGGAGTGCGCCCACGTCGGGATGCCCCGCGCGGTCGCGATCACGCGGCTGGATCACCAGCGCGCCGACTTCGACGAGACGCTGCAGATGTGCCAGGAGGTCTTCGGCGACAACGTGATGCCGTTGTACCTGCCGATGCTCGGCGACGACGGCACGAGCACCGAGGGGCTCATCGGCCTGATCACCCAGCGCGTGTTCGACTACTCGGCCGGGTTCCCGCCCGAGGTCCGCGACCCCGACGCCGAGCACCTGCCGGCGATCGAGGAGTCCCGCAACACGCTGCTCGAGGGGATCATCGCCGAGAGCGAGGACGAGACGCTCATGGAGCGCTACCTCGGCGGCGAGGCGATCGAGACCCAGGTGATCATCGACGACCTCGAGAAGGCGGTCGCCCGCGGCACCTTCTACCCGGTCGTGCCGGTGTGCGGCGAGACCCGCGTCGGACTCGACGCGCTGCTCGAGGTGCTGGTCAGCGGCTTCCCGTCGCCGCTGGAGCACGAGGTGCCGCCGGTCACCGACGTCGAGGGCCACCCCCGCGAGCCGCTCGCCTGCGACCCCGAGGGGCCGCTGGTGGCCGAGGTGGTGAAGACGACGATCGACGCGTACGTCGGGCGCGTCTCCCTGGTCCGGGTCTTCTCCGGCACGCTGCGCCCGGAGACGCCGGTGCACATCTCCGGCCACGGCATGGCCGAGCGCGGCCACCCCGACCACGACGCCGACGAGCGCTTCGCCCACCTGTTCTCGCCGCTGGGCGCCAACCTGCGCGAGGTGCCGCACGCCGTCGCCGGCGACCTGGTCGCGGTGACGAAGTCGGGCACCGCCGAGACCGGCGACACGATCTCGTCCAAGGAGTCGCCGCTGCTGATGGCGCCCTGGGAGATGCCGGAGCCGCTGCTGCCGATCGCGATCGCGGCCCGCACGCGCTCCGACGAGGACGCCCTCGCCAAGAACCTCGGCCGGCTCGTGGCCGGGGACCCGACGCTGCGGCTGGAGCGCAACGCCGAGACGCACCAGCTCGTGCTGTGGTGCATGGGCGAGGCGCACGCCGACGTGGTGCTCGACCGGCTCCGCGCCGGCGGCGTGGAGCTCGACACCGAGCCGGTGAAGGTGGCGCTGCGCGAGACGTTCGCCGCGCCGAGCCAGGGCCACGGCCGGCACGTGAAGCAGTCCGGCGGCCACGGGCAGTACGCCGTCTGCGACATCAAGGTCGAGCCGCTGCCGCGCGGCTCCGGCTTCGAGTTCGTCGACAAGGTCGTCGGCGGGGTGGTGCCGCACAACTACATCCCGTCGGTCGAGAAGGGCGTGCGCACGCAGATGGAGCGCGGGATGGTCGCCGGCTACCCGGTGGTCGACGTACGCGTGACGCTCTACGACGGCAAGGCGCACTCCGTCGACTCCTCCGACGCGGCGTTCCAGACCGCCGGGGCGCTCGCCCTGCGGGAGGCGGCCGAGCAGGGCCAGACGACGCTGCTGGAGCCGATCGACGAGGTGACGATCCGGGTGCCTGACGATTTCGTCGGCGCGGTGATGAGCGACCTGTCGGGCCGGCGCGGGCGGGTGCTGGGCAACGAGCCGGACCCCGAGGGCCACGAGCGCACCCTCGTCCGGGCCGAGGTGCCGGCGACCGAGCTGGTCCGCTACGCCGTCGAGCTGCGCGCGATGACCTCGGGCTCGGGCACGTTCACCCGCGCGTTCGTCCGCCACGACCCGATGCCGGCGCACCTGGCCGAGGCGGTCAAGAAGGAGCACGCCGCAACGCGCTGACCTTTACCTGGACGGTGATCCCGCCGCGGCGGGATCACCGTTAGGGTGGGGCGTGGTGTTCGGGCGCTCGAAGCGCAAGGCCGGCGACAGCGGCGCGATCGTTGACTTCTGGACGTGGTGGCCGACCGTGCGGGCCGACGTCGAGGCCGCGATCTCCTCCGGCGACTGGGCCACGCTCACCCCGCAGGTCTCCCGGCGCGTCGAGGCGATCCACCCCGACCTGGAGTGGGAGTTCTACCGCGGTACGACCGCCAAACACGCCCTCGTCGTCTCCGCCGCCGGCGTGGCCGAGCTGCGGCCCGTCGCCGCCCGCTGGGGCGCCCTGGCGCCTCCGGCCGACGCGACCTGGGAGTACCACACCGCCCGGCAGGCCGACCCGGCGGTGCTGGAGCACACCATCGGCATCGGCGAGGGCGTCCAGCTCGACCTGGCCCAGCTGCGCTTCGCGTTCACCCGCGCCGAGGAGTCCCCCGAGATCGCCGTCGTCGCCTACCACCCCGGCTTCCGGATGCTCGGCGAGGACGCCCGCCGCAGCGTCACGTTCCTGGCCCTGGACTGGCTGCTCGGCGAGAACGGCGTCGAGGAGTGGATCGGCGAGATCTCCTGGGAGACCGAGCCGCCCGACGGTGCCGCCCGCCCGAACGAGCTGGCCGCGGCCGTCGAGGCGCTGCGGGAGGAGTTCGGCACCCCGCAGTGGATCCTGCTGCGCGGCGACTCGCCCGAGGGCCCGGTCATCGTGGCGGTCCAGCGGCCGCTGCGCCCGGTCCGCTGGCCGCGGTTCGACACGCACGTGGCGATCACCCTGCCGTACCGGCACCGCACCGAGGCCGGCCTGCCCGAGGCCGAGTCGCTCGCGGCGCTGCGCGACTTCGAGGACAACGCCCTGACGCCCGCGTCCGGCGCCGACGGCATCCTGCTCGCCCACGAGACCGGCGCGGGCGCCCGTATCCTGCACTACTACGTCGACGCCGACTCCCCCGCCGCCGACGACCTGGCCGAGGCGGCCGGCTGGTGGAAGGACGGCCGGGCCCGCGTCGAGCGGCACTTCGACCCGGCCCTGGAGCGCATCGGCCACTTTCGCTGAGCCGTTAAGGTGGACGCGTGGCGGACATCGTGCAGGACGACGAGGTACTCCGGATCCTGGACGAGCTCACCACGATGACCGGGCGGGCCGACCCGTACCCGCGCTACGCCCGCCTCCGCGAGATCTCCCCGATCGTGCGGGCCGAGGACGGCGCCCTGGTCGTGACCGGCTACGGCGACTGCCAGACCGTGGTCCGCGACGGCCGGCTCGCGCACCTGCCGCCGGACATGCTGGCCTTCATCGGCTTCCCCGACTGGCGCGAGCGCCCGGCGCTGATGCAGCTGTTCACGAGCATGCTCACGCTCAACCCGCCGGACCACACCCGGCTGCGCCGCCTGGTCAGCTCGGCGTTCACGGCCCGGCGGGTCGCGGCGCTGCGGCCGGCGATCGAGCGCCTGGTCGCCGAGCTGCTCGACGGGCTCTCGTCCTCCGGCGAGCCGGTCGACTTCGTCGCCCATTTCGCGTTCCCGCTGCCGGTCGCCGTCATCGGGGAGCTGCTCGGGGTGCCGGCCGCGGACCGCGCCGGCCTGCAGCAGCTGGTCGGCGACTGGACCCGGGTGCTCCAGGTGATCACGCCGGAGGTGCTGGCGAAGGCCGATCCGGCGGCCGCCCGGCTGCGGGAGTACCTCGCCGGCCTGCTCGACGAGCGGCGCAAGGAGCCGCGCGACGACCTGCTCAGCGCGCTCGCTCAGGCCCAGGCCGCCGACGACCGGCTCACCGACGACGAGGTGCTCAGCAACGCCGCGCTGCTGTTCGCGGCCGGCTTCGAGACCACGACCAACCTGCTGGCCAACGGGCTCGTGGCGCTGCTGGAGCGCCCCGGATCGCTGGCCCGCGTCACCTCGCGCGCCGCCGACCCGGCGGTCGAGGAGCTGCTGCGCTTCGACAGCCCGGTGCAGATCGTCAGCCGGATCGCCACCGCGCCCGTCGAGCTGGCCGGGCGCACCATCGACGAGGGCGAGCGCGTGGTGGCGTACCTCGGCGCCGGCAACCGCGACCCCGAGCGCTTCGAGGCCCCGGACGAGCTGCGACTGGACCGGGACAACAACGCGCCGCTGTCCTTCGGCGGCGGGATCCACTACTGCCTCGGCGCGCCGCTGGCCCGGCTCGAGGCCCAGGTCGCCCTGCCGGCGCTGGCCGCGCGGTTCCCGGACCTCGCCCTGGCCGGCCCGCCGGAGCGGCGCGACAGCCTGAGCCTCAAGGGCTTCACCCGGATGCCGCTGCGGGGTACCACTCGTTGATTCGATCCGGCTCGACGAGTACAAAACCCCGGGTTTTTCGCTCTGCCATGGCGAACGGGCGCACGCCGGGCCGCGCCAGAGCCTCGGCCATGCCCTCGGCGCCCACCCGGACGAGCAGGTCGGACCCGTAGACCCCGGCGACGATCTTGCCGTCGCGCAGGTAGACCAGGCCGCCGAACATGCGCTTGGCCGTCACCCCGGCGCCGAGGCGCGGCCGGAGCCGCGCGGCCAGGGTCTCGTCGTACGTCACCCCCGGTAGTGTGCCCCCGTGGTCAAGCAGCGCGTTGCCCGGTGGCTGACGGAGGCGTTCGCGCCCGCGGTGCTCGTGTCGGTGCTGCTCGTGCTCCTCGGCGTGCACACGGAGCCGGGTCTTGCGCGGGGGCTGGCCCTCGGATCGGTGGCCGCGCTGTTCGAGAGCGTGCTGCCCTACCTCTACATCCTGCGCGGCGTCCGCTCCGGGCGCATCACCGACCACCACATCGGCGACCGGCGGCAGCGACTCGTGCCGCTGCTGGTCGGGATGGGGTCGGTGCTGGCCGGGCTCGTGGTCCTGCTGCTCGCCCACGCGCACCGCGAACTGCTGGCCGCGGTCGGGGCCGGGGGCATCGGGCTGGTCGTGGCCGCCCTGGTCAACCACTGGTGGAAGATGTCGATCCACGCCGCCGTGGCGGCCGGGTCGGTGGTGATCCTCTGCCTGGTGTACGGCTGGATCCTCATCGTCGCCGCCCCGCTCGTCGGCGCCGTGGGGTGGTCGCGGGTGGTGCTCAAGGACCACACCGCGGCACAGGTGGCGGTCGGCACGGTGGTGGGCGCTCTGGTCGCGGGTCTCGTCTTCGCGGCCTTGCGCTGAGCGCTGCGTCTTTGCGTTGCGGGTCTGGTCTTCGCGGCCCTGCGATGAGCGTCGCGGCGCGCTCGATAGCATCGGTGTGAAAACCGACCCTTTTGATGCTGGGAGCAGCCCGTGTCCGCAGTGCGCTCGAATACCGAAGCCCCACCGCGCATCGTGGTCACGGCGGGCACGACGGCGGCCGCCGCGGTCGCCGCGGCCGGGCTGCCCACCAGCGGCCCGAAGGCGATCGTCGTGGTCCGCGACGGCGACCGGCTGCGCGACCTGGACTGGACGCCTTCCGTCGACACCGAGGTCGACGCGGTCGACATGTCCAGCCCCGACGGGCTCAACGTGCTGCGCCACTCGACCGCGCACGTGCTCGCCCAGGCCGTACAGGATGTGTTCCCCGACGCCAAGCTCGGCATCGGCCCGCCGATCGAGAACGGCTTCTACTACGACTTCATGGTCGACAAGCCGTTCCACCCCGACGACCTCGGCAAGCTCGAGAAGCGCATGCAGGAGATCATCAAGACCGGCCAGCGCTTCCGCCGGCGGCGCTTCGACTCGGTCGAGCAGGCCAAGGCGGAGCTCGCGAACGAGCCGTTCAAGCTGGAGCTCGTCGACGTCAAGTCCGACGTCGACACCTCCGAGGTGATGGAGGTCGGCGGCGGCGAGCTGACCATCTACGACAACCTCGACGCGCAGTCGGACAAGGTCTGCTGGTCCGACCTGTGCCGCGGCCCGCACCTGCCCTCGACGCGCTTCATCCCGGCGTTCAAGCTCATGCGCAGCGCCGCCGCCTACTGGCGCGGCTCCGAGAAGAACCCGCAGCTCCAGCGCATCTACGGCACGGCGTGGCCGACGCGCGACGCGCTCAAGGACTACCAGAAGCTGCTCGAGGAGGCCGCCCGGCGCGACCACCGCAAGCTCGGCTCCGACCTCGACCTGTTCAGCTTCCCGGACGAGCTCGGCTCCGGCCTCGCCGTGTTCCACCCCAAGGGCGGGATCATCCGGCGCGAGATGGAGCAGTACTCGCGGCAGCGCCACCAGGAGTCCGGCTACGAGTTCGTCAACACGCCCCACATCAGCAAGGCGAACCTGTTCCAGACCTCGGGGCACCTGCCGTACTACGCCGACACCATGTTCCCGCCCATGGAGATGGAGGGCGCGGAGTACTACCTCAAGGCCATGAACTGCCCGATGCACAACCTGATCTTCCGGGCCCGCGGCCGCTCCTACCGTGAGCTGCCGCTGCGGCTCTTCGAGTTCGGCACTGTGTACCGCTACGAGAAGTCGGGCGTGGTCCACGGCCTCACCCGCGTGCGCGGCATGACGCAGGACGACTCGCACATCTACTGCACCAAGGAGCAGATGGGCGGCGAGCTGCGCTCCCTGCTGCAGTTCGTGCTCGACCTCCTGCGCGACTACGGCCTCGACGACTTCTACCTGGAGCTGTCCACCCGCGACGACTCCCCCAAGTTCATCGGCGACAACGCCGACTGGGAAGAGGCGACCGAGGCCCTGCGCACCGCGGCCGAGGCCTCCGGTCTCGACCTCGTGCCGGACCCGGGCGGCGCGGCGTTCTACGGACCGAAGATCTCCGTGCAGGTGAAGGACGCGATCGGCCGCACCTGGCAGATGTCCACGATCCAGGTGGACTTCAACCAGCCGAAGCGCTTCGGCCTCGAGTACCAGGCCTCCGACGGTTCCCGCCAGCAGCCGGTCATGATCCACCGCGCGCTCTTCGGCTCGATCGAACGCTTCTTCGGCGTCCTCACCGAGCACTACGCGGGCGCCTTCCCGGCCTGGCTCGCCCCCGTCCAGGTCGTCGGCATCCCGATCCGCTCCGACCACGCCGACTACCTGTTCGTCTTCGCCGACCTCCTGCGCAAGGAAGGCATCCGCGTCGAGGTCGACCACTCCGACGAGCGCATGCAGAAGAAGATCCGCAACGCCCAGCAGCAGAAGATCCCCTTCATGGCCATCGCCGGCGACGACGACGTCGCGAACGGGACGGTGAGCTTCCGCTACCGCGACGGCTCCCAGCGCAACGGCGTACCCCTGGCCGAGGCCGTGGCCCACGTCGTGGACGTGGTCCGCTCCCGCGTGAACGTCGGCCCGTCCGCCCCCGCACCCACGCCAGGGGCGCCCGAGTGACCAACCCCGGCGAACCGGACGAACTCGACCGCTTGTGGACGCCGCATCGCATGGCGTACATCAAGGGTGAGGACCGGGCCGACGACCACGACCAGCCGACCGGGTGCCCGTTCTGCCGGGCCCCGGGCCTGCCCCCGGACGAGAGCCTCGTCGTGGCGCGCGGCGAGGTCGTGTACGCGATCCTCAACCTCTACCCGTACAACCCGGGCCACCTCATGGTCGTCCCGTACCGCCACATCGCCGACTACACCGACCTCACCCTCGCCGAGACGTCCGAGGTGGCATCGTTCACCCAGACGGCGATGCGAGTGATCCGCCGCGTGAGCGGCGCGCACGGCTTCAACCTGGGCATGAACCAGGGCGCCGTGGCGGGCGCCGGGATAGCGGCCCACCTGCACCAGCACATAGTCCCGAGATGGGGCGGCGACACGAACTTCATGCCGGTGGTGGGCCGCACAAAGGTCCTGCCGCAGCTCCTGACCGACACGCGCAAACTCCTGGCCGAGGTCTGGCCGACGGCCTGACCCCCCGCCTTCATCTCTCCCACCCGCAGGCCGAACTCATCCCCGACAGCACATCACCACACATCACCGAGGTCTGACCGCCGGCCCGCCCGTCATCTCCCACTCACAAGCCGCTCGCACCGACGGTCTGGCTCTCCTCTGCCGCAAGCCGCTCACATCGACAGCCAGGCCGAGGTCGGACCACCGGCCCGACCCCATCTCCCCCGCTTACCACTCCTCGCGGCGGCGGTCTGACCCTCATCTCTCTCCCCCGCCGGTCCGTTTATACCGACAGCAGGAAGGTCCGGGCGCCCAACGACACCCGGACCCTTCGCCATCTCGCACTACCTCGGCATCAGCGCTTCCAGAACGCCTTACGCTGCGGCCGGCCCCCGCCACCGCCACCCGCAACCCGGTCCAGCTCCGCCAGCGCGAACTCCCACAGCTCAGCCAGCGGACGAGCGGCGATGGACTCCGCGGTCAGGGCCTCAGCCAGCGCCCGAAGCTCCGGCAGCGACAGCGCGGCCAGACGCGACCCGAGGTCCTCGAGGAGCTCCCGCCGCTCGTACTCCGGCCGCCCCTCCGCCTCCCGCAACCGCGCCGCCTCCTGCGTGGCCAGCGTGCGCGCGTCCAGGCCCCCGCCCGCGAAGCCGTCATCGTCCTCGTCCACGTCCTGCATGAAGACCTGCCGGGCGCGCCCGCGGTGCAGCGCCGCCTTGCGCTGAACCGGCCCGCCACCCCCTGGCCTGGCCATCGGCGCTGGGGCCATCGGAGGTGCGGCCATTGGAGGGGCGGCCATCGGACGCGGGGCCGAGAACTGCGGCGCCGCCGAGACCGCGAACGGCACCCCGCCCGCGGCCGTCCCATACCCCGTCGGCATCGAGGCGAGCGTCGGCCGGAGCGGCGGAGGCGGCGCCGAGCGCGCCATCTCCCACCCCGCCGGGCTCTCCACCGGCTGGGTCACCTTGCGCGGGTCGCTGCCCTCGGTGACGACCCGGCTGTCGACGGCCACGAAGGCGGTGAACCGGCAAAGCACCCCGAACCGCAGCGAGATCTCGGTGATCCGCTGCTCCAGCGGGGCGCCGGTGACGTACTGGTCCTCCAGGTCCCGCAGTACGGAACGCGCCCAGACCGCCGTCAGCGCCGTGGAGTCGTGCCGCTCCGCGGTGACCGTCGCCGACCAGGGGCTGCCGTCGCGAGTCGTGCCGCGGACCGCCAGCGCACCCGCGACCGGGCCGCGATAGCGCCCGGTGACCACGTACGGCACGCCCGGGAACACATCCGCCAGCCGCGCCGGCGTGCGGGTGTCGTCGAGCAGGGCCAGCCCCTCCGCGGCGATCGTCACGCCGCTGACCACCGGCGCGCCGATGCGCCGATGGATGCTGTCCATCGCGTCGTCCAGCCGGTCCTCGCTCTCGACCAGCTCGCAGCGTCCCCCGCCGGCGATGGCGAGACGGCCGAGGAAGCCGGCGTTGACGGCCTGGTCGATGCCGACCGTGTGGACCCGAACCCCGTGCAGCGCCGACGACACCGTGCGCAGGATCTGGTCCTCGTTGCCGACCTGACCGTCGGTGACCAGCACCAGAACGCGGTCGCGAGTGCCGTCGGAGCCGAGCAGGCGCAGCCCCTCGAGCAGCGGCTCCAGCAGCTCGGTGCCGCCGCGGGCGTCGACGCGCGCGAGATGCTCCACGGCCCGATAGCGATTCCGGTCGGTACCGCCGGAAAGCCCCGCCCCCAACGACTCCGGCGTCTCGATCCGGTCGTCGAAGGCCAGCACCGCGAAGCGGTCCTGGGACCCGAGGGTGTCGACGATCCGGGCCGCGGCCCGGCGGGCCGCCACCATCTTCCAGCCGCCCATGCTGCCCGAGCGGTCGAGCAGCAGCACCACGTCCCGCGGTCGCGGCGGTGCGTCGGGCTCGGGCGGCAGCACCGTCAGCCGATACGTGCCTTCGTCGCCCTCGGCATCGGGGGCCAGCACGAGGCTCTGCGCCCCCGCGCCGTACGCCAGTCGAAGCACGAAGTCCCGGTTCGCGCGCTCACCGGGGTGTACCGACACATGGTTTTCCGCCTGTTCCACCGCGTGCAGGCTGGACCGCACGTCACCGAGCGGCAGTCCCGCGGGGTCGATGTCGACGTCGATCGACAGCCGCAGCGGGTTGGGGAAGCCGGGCAGCAGCACCGGCGGGCTGATCCGGGAGGCGTCGGGAACCGCGTCGGTGTCCAGCGCGTGCCCGTCGCCGACACTGTCACCGTCGAGCGGCGCCCCGGGGATGTACCGCGGCGCCACCACGAGCGGGAAGCGGAACGTCGCCTCGCCGTCCTCGAACGCGAGCGGCCCCACGAGGGAGAGCTTCACGCTGACCCGCTCGCCGGGCAGGATGTTGCCGACCCGCATGGTGAACACGTCGGGCCGCTCCTCCTCGGCGATCGAGGCGCGCTGCCCGGCAGCGATGGCGTTGTCGTACGCCTCCCGAGCCGCGCCCCGCTCCTGCAGCTCCGCCTCGACGGTCCGGCCGTCGGCGGTCATCGCCATGCTGATCACGGCCGCGCGGTCGGGCAACGGGAAGACGTATGTCGCCTCGAGCGGCTCCCGGTGGACGTTCACGAACTCCTGGGTGAGATCGGTGCGGGCGACCAGGCCGGTGATCGAGGCCCGCACCTCGAGCCTGTCGAGCGGGAGGTTGCCGCGCTCGGTGCGCAGCGCACCCAGCCCGGCCTCGTCCGCGGGCGCGGCGGCCGTGCGCGCCTCGTCCTCGGTCATCGTCGCGAGTCTCATTTTGCGTTCCCTCTCCTCGTCGTCGTCTCGTCCGGTGTGACAAGTCCCCGGGTTGCGAGCAGGTCCATGAGCTCGCGGGCCGCGCCTTGAATGGCCTCGAGGTCGCCCTCGGTCGGTGTCGTGTTCAGCAGCAGTACCGCTCCTCCGCCCAGCGGCACCCCGCTGAGCAGCCCCGCAACGGCCGGCCCCGCTTGCTGGTCCGGCCTCCCCCGCTCCGGAGGCACGCGCTCCACCGGCCCAGAGCCCGACTCCGGCCCGACGTGACCCGGCTCGATCCGCATGCGCCCAGCCTCGGGCCGCTCCAAGTCCGACTCCGGCCCGAGGTGACCCGGCTCAATCCGCACGCGCCCCACCTCGGGTCGCACATGCCCCAGTTCGGGCCGCTTACGACCCAGTCCGGGCCGCACGCCGTCCAGTTCGGGCCGCACATCCCCGGGCTCCGGCCGTGCATGCCCCGGCCGTGCCGGTTCGGACGGCTTCCGCCGGGCCAACTCAGGTCCGTCCCCGTCCCCGTCCCCGTCCGCGTCCCCGTCGTCCCCGTCCTCGTTGTCTTCCTGTTCCAGGCCCGGCTGGGTTCGTGCGTAGTCGGCGGGCCGCTGCACCCAGAAGCGGCGCGGGGTGGCCGTCGACTTGGCGTTGACGTCGGTCAGATCCGCGATGCGCTGGAGCACCTCATCCGGAGCCTCGGCCAGTTCCGCCTGGATCTCCGCGATCTTGAAGCCCTGCGACTGCCGCCGCTTGATCGCCACCAGTTGGGCCAGGTGCCGAGGCCCGTACCAAGCCGTCCGTCCGCGCATGACGGGCCGGTCAACGAGGCCGATCGTGGTGTACCACCGGACGGCTCGGGCATCGGGAACCTCCCGCACCCTGCCGTTCGGCGCGCCCGCGTAGGCGGTGTCGTCGAGCCGCTCGGCAACCTTGCCGATCAGCTCGTCGAGCGTCCATTCCTGTGCGGTCATGCTGTAATACTGACACTGTCACCTTGACACTGTCAAGGTCTGGGTCTAGGTTCATTGGCATGACGACATTGCCTGACCGGCCGCACACCGCGCTCCTCGTCATCGACGTTCAGAACGGCACCGTCAACGGCGCGCACAACCGTGACAGCGTCATTGCCAACATCAACGCACTGCTCGACAAGGCCCGCGCCGAGAACGTGCCGGTGGTGTGGGTGCAGCACTCCGACGGCGAGCACCTCCACCGCGACACGGAAGCCTGGCAGATCGTCGCCGAGCTGGTGCGGCAGGAGTCGGAGCCCCTGGTGCACAAGGGGTATTCGGACGCGTTCGAGGACACGGATCTGGAACAGCGGCTGGCCGAGCGGGGTGTCGGGCGGCTCGTGGTCACCGGTGCGCAGACCGACACCTGCATCCGCGCGACGCTCCACGGGGCACTCGTGCGCGGCTACGACGCGACTCTGGTCGGGGACGCGCACACGACGGAGGACCTGACGGAGTGGGGCGCGCCGGCGCCGGCGCTGGTGATCGCCCACACCAATCTGTACTGGGCGGACGAACGGGCCCCGGGGCGGCGCGGCGGAACCGCGGCGACGAAGGAGGTCACCTTCGGCTGAGGAGGGGGACCGCGCCGAACGGGTCAGGTAGCGCTGCCGGACCGCGGACTTCGTGGCGACCGCAGAACGCGCGCTGTACGGAGTTATCAGGCAGACAACGGCAGGTGGAGCAGAGATACGCAGGCCGGCGAAGTGTGCCATGCATGGTGCTGTTCGGCAGGCCCGGCAGGCGGAGCACTGACCTGCACAGCGCAGGACGTGCGCTGCCTGGTGCTGTCGGGTAGGCGGGGCAAGTGGAGCACCGACCTGCACACCGCAGGACGTGCGCTGCACGGTGCTGTCGGGTAGGCGGGGCAAGTGGAGCACCGACCTGCACACCGCAGGACGTGCGCTGCACGGTGCTGTCGGGTAGGCGGGGCAGTGGAGCACCGACCTGCACACCGCAGGACGTGCGCTGCCTGGTGCTGTCGGGTAGGCGGGGCAGTGGAGCGCCGACCTGCACTCCACAAGGCGTGTGCTACATAGTGCTGTCGGGCAGGCGGGGTAGGCGGACCTCGGCACGTACGCCGGGGCGGGCGTCGTTCAGGCGAACTGTGCCGCCGTGGCGGCGGGTCAGTTCGCGGACGATCGCCAGGCCCAGGCCGCTGCCGCCCGCGTCGCGGGCGCGGCCGTCGTCCAGGCGGGCGAAGCGGTCGAAGACGCGTTCGCGCAAGGGAGCCGGAATGCCCTCGCCGTCGTCGGTGACCGTTACCAGGACCTCTGACGTGCCCTCCGGTACGGCGGCCAGGGTTACGCGGCTGTGGGCGTGGCGTACCGCGTTGTCGACGAGGTTCAGCACGATGCGGAGCATCGCGTCCGGGTCGCCTTCGGTCCACAGGGACTCGCCGGGCTCGACGGTGACAGTGTCGTAGCGCTTGGCCAGGGAGTTCAGCAGCGTTCGCAGCTCGACCGGCTCCACGGCCGCCCGGCGTGGGTCCGAGGCGTCCGCGCGGGCCAGGAGGAGCAGGTCCTCGACCAGGCGGGCCAGGCGGTCCAGGTCGGCGATGACGTCGTCGGAGACCGCGGCCCAGTCGCCGAGCTTCTGGGCCACCTCGATCTGGATGCGGATCGAGGCCAGGGGGCTGCGCAGCTCGTGGGCGGCGTCGGCGATGAAAGAGCGCTGGCGGGCGCGGGAGACGGCCAGGCGGTCGAGCATGTGGTTCAGGGTGATCGCCAGGCGCTGGATCTCGTCGCTGGAGGGCGGGACCGGGAGGCGCTCGTCGGTCGCGGCGCCGGTGATGCGCTCGGCACCTGAGCGCAGGCGGTCCACCGGGGACAGCGCGACGCCCACCACGCGCCAGGCCACGGCGACCAGGACGGCGATCAGGGCCGGGTACGTGACCCAGAGCGCGTTGCGCAGCAGTTCGAGGCTGCGGTGGTAGTCGGCGAGCGGGACGGCGACGAGGATGATCCGGCCGTCGGCGGCCTGACGGGCGGTTACGCGCAGGCTGTCGGGCTGGACCGCCCGGTCGCCGGGGACCTCCACGCGCTCCCCGCGCAGGGCGCGCTCGACCTCCGGTCCGCGCAGGATGGGTACCAACAAATCGGCATTTCGATCACCGGCCACGACGCCGCGCCGCTGGGGGTCGAGGATCTGCACGACCTGGTTGGCGGGGGCCGGGAGGGCCTCGGGGAGCTTGCCGCCCTCGTCGAGCAGCGAGGCGATCTCGGCCACCGTCGCGTCGGCGGAGCGGTCCAGGGAACCGCGGAAGCTGTACGTCATCGCGAACGCCATCGCCGCCCCAGCGATGCTCAGGCCGACGACGAGGCCGGTGGTGCCGAGCAGCACCAGGCGACCGCGCAACGAAAGTGACGCCCACCACCTCATGCCGAAACCTCGCTTCGCTCGGCAGCGGCCTGAGGTCCACCCCGTGCTTCCAGGCGCCCAGCCCCGTCGCTCCGCTCCGGACTGGTCACGTGCGCAGCCTGTAGCCGGCGCCGCGGACGGTCTCGAGGAGGTCGCGGCCGAGCTTGCGCCGCAGGTACCCCACGTAGACCTCGACGGCGTTGGGCGCGGTGTCGACGCTGGCGTCCCACACGTGGTCGAGCAGCTCCGTCTTGGAGACCACCTGGCCGGGGCGGCGCATGAGGTACTCCAGCAGCGCGTACTCCCGCGCCGTGAGCACGATCTCCTCGCCCGCGCTGGCCACGCGGCGCCGGGCGGGGTCGAGGGTCAGCTCCCCGACCGTGAGCACACTCGGCCGCTCGGGCGCGCCGCGGCGCAGGAGCGCGCGCAGGCGGGCCACGAGCACGACGTAGGAGAACGGCTTGGTGAGGTAGTCGTCCGCGCCGCAGTCGAGCCCGTCGGCCTGGTCGTACTCTCCGTCCTTGGCCGAGAGCATGAGCACCGGCACCCAGTTCTTCTCGGCGCGCAGGGTCTGCACCACCCGATACCCGGACAAGCCGGGCAGCATGATGTCCAGGATCACCGCGTCGTACCCGCCGTGCCGGGCCATCTCGAGCCCGTTCGGGCCGTCGCCGGCCACGTCCACGGCGAAGCCCTCCGCCTGCAGGCCACGCTGGAGCGCGTTGGCCATGCGCATCTCGTCCTCTACTACCAGCAGCCGCACGCGGTACAGCGTGGCATGCTCAACTGAGTCACGGCACAGACGGTCTCAGCGATGTCACAGCCGTATCACCGCACCATGGTTGGCAGGAGGTGCAACCAATGTCGAACTTCACGTCACGACCCGTCCTTCGGTGGGCGGTGCCCGCGGCTGCTGCGGTCGCTGTGGTCGGTGCTGGCGTGGCAGCGAAGACGCTCGCCGTCGCCGCCGAGCCGAACCTGCCGCCGCGGACCGCGGCGCAGTTGCTGGTCGACCTGCAGACGGCCACGCTGGACGGACTGTCCGGCACCGTGGTCGAGCGGGCCGATCTCGGGCTGCCGGCGATTCCGCTGCTGACCGGCGACCAGAGCGCCAAGCTCACGTCGCTCGTTTCGGGCAAGCACACCCTGCGCGTGTGGTACTCGGGCCCCGACAAGGCCCGCGTCTCACTCCTGGGCACGCAGGGACAGAGCGACATCATCCACAACGGCAACGACACCTGGGTCTGGGACTCGCAGGCCAAGGAGGCGCAGCACTTCACCGGCAAGCCCGGGGAGAGCGAGGGGGGCGCCCAGCCGTCGCCGACCGACCTGCCGAAGTCGCCGCAGGAGGCCGCCGACCTGGCGCTCAAGGCGATCGACCCGACCACGCAGGTCTCCACCGGCACGTCGGCGAAGATCGCCGGCCGTGACGCCTACGAGCTCGTGCTCCGGCCCCGCGACACCTCGTCGCTGGTCGGGGAGGTCCGCCTGGCGATCGACGCCAAGGAGAAGCTGCCGCTGCGGGTGCAGGTCCTGCCCCGCGGTACCGCCAACCCGGCGTTCGAGGTGGCGTTCACCTCGGTGAACTTCGCTCGCCCGGACAGCGCCGAGTTCTCGTTCAACCCCCCGGCCGGCACCAAGGTCACCGAGGGGAACTCGGACGAGAAGGCGGATCAGGCGAAGCAGCAGATGCAGCAGAACGGCAAGGCCGCTGACAAGCCGAAGACCGCCGTCATCGGTACCGGCTGGGCCTCTGTCGTGGTGCTGCGGAACTCGAACGGGGCCTCGGGGGCGGCCTCCGACGACGAGAAGAAGGCCCAGGACGCCATCTCACAGCTGCCCACCGGCAACGGGGGCCGCACGTTCAACAGCAAGCTGGTGAGCGTCCTGTTCACCGACGACGGCCGGGTGCTCATCGGCTCGGTCACGCCGGAGCGGCTCGTCCAGGTGGCCGCCGACCCGGCCGCCGCGCTGAAGTAACGCTCGGCGCCGGGCTCAACGGTGTCAGGGGACCGCGGTCTGACCGCGGTCCCCTTCGCGTTGCCGGCGGCGGTGCGCGGCGGCGCGGCTGAGGGTCGCGATCGGGTACATGTCCCGGGCCCGGCGCAGCAGCGCCTCCTCGCCGGCGGTGTCCTGACGCACGGTGAAGCCGACGGTACTGTAAGCAAGCCCCGCCAGCACCAGACAGGCGGCGACGCACACCGGCGCCAGCATCGTGAACAGCGTGACGCCCTCGACCCCGGCGCCACTCGGCGCGAGCTGCACCCGCAGCGCGGCCATGACCAGGTAATGCGTGCCGCACACGGCCAGCGCCATGATCACCGAGGCGCAGAGCATGGCGGCGGTACCCCGGACGACGCACGCGCACCACAGCGTCATGATCGCCCCGACGATCGCCGCGCCGGCCGCGACGAGCAGCGTGTGGGCGTCGTAGGCGATGGTCGCGGCGACGCGCATGGACAGCGGCCCGGTCGCGTACACCGCGGTCAGCCCGATGCCCGTGAACAGCCCGGCCGGGAGGATCTTCCACACGCTCGGGCGGCCCCAGCCGACGATGTAGAGCCCGAGGCAGTAGACGACCACCGCGATGCCGAGCCCGAGGGCCGTGATCGGGATGTCGTACCGCACGTCGGTGCCCGGCACGTCGACGCCGAGCATCGCCATGAAATGGGGCACCCAGGTCCCGGTACCCCCGATGGACAGCGCCGAAAGGGTCAGCCAGCGGGCCCGGCTGCCGCCGTTGGACGACCGGGAGCGGCTGGTCAGAAACGTGCCGAGCAGGCAGCCCAGGATCGACATAGCGAGGGCGAGCGTCGGCGTGATCCAGCCATAGGCAAATTGCTCAACCGAAGTCACCCGGCGATTCAGCCAGGCCGGGTGTACCGCCGGTCGGACAATCTGTGCGCGGTTTGCCCGTTCGTGGCACGGGTAGGCCTGCAGGTATGAACGAATTCAACCACTCGCTCATCGGCTCCGGCGCGGCCGGGCGGGCCACCCAGGGCGAGACCGACGAGGCGCTGGACGACGAGCGCAAATCCGAGTGGGCGCCGCCCGACTCGACCCCGCCGTCGGCCGCGACGACCCCGCCGGACACCGACATGACCGACGACCCCGAGATGCCTGACCCCGACGGCTCCCATCACCGCATCTGACGCGGACTACGAACTGCCGGCGCCCGGCTGCAGGGCACGTTGCTGCTCGATGCTGTCGCCGACGTCGATCCACGCCCGCGGCGGGTCGGTCTCCTCGAGCTCGACCCGGTCCTCGGGCCGCACGCGCGCCGGTAGCTCACCGAAGCGGGCGTGGCGCAGGAACGCCATCTCGGCGTCCGTGAAGGTCTCCTCCGCCATATATCGATCGTGCACCCGCGCGGGGGTGGCGGGCAAGGGCCCGGCGCGGCGGGCGAGAATGGCGCCATGAGCAGTGGGCCGGTGATCGGGCGGGCGCAGGTCATGCGGTACCGCAGCGTCATGAACGGCCTCCACGAGCGCCTCGGCGGCGACCCGGCCGGCCTGGGAGTGCTCGACCTCGGCGTGCCCAACGTGCCCGCGGGCACCGCCCGGCAGGCGCTCGCGGCGCGCTGCACGGACCCGCTCGCCGGCGACCTGACCCTGGCCTGGACCACCCGCGGCGCCCCGCACCTGCACCGCCCGGCCGACCTGCCCGCGCTCGCCCGTGCCCTCTGGCCGCTCTCCGACGCCGACGCGGCGGCCCGGTTCGCGACCGGCCAGCTGCCGAAGGGCGCGTTCGAATTGGGCCTGGAGGCGTTCCGCGCGACGGCGGCCGCGCTCCGCGAGGTGGTCCGCGCCCCGACGGCGAAGGGCGACGTGAGCCGCGCGGTCAGCGACCGGGTCCCGAAGGAGCTCACCTACGACTGCAAGCCCTGCGGCGCCCGCCACATCTCGGGCGGCCTGTTCCAGCAGGCGGGACTGGGCGGCGGGGTACGCCTGGAGGAGGACGCGGCCAAGACGGTGCTCGCCCCGCTCGACCCGCGCCCGCCACTGCCCGGGCCGGCGTCCGGGACGGCCGGGTTCGTGCGCGCGTACCTGCGCATCCTCGGCCCGGCGACGCCCGGGGACGTCGCGAAGTACCTCGGGACGACGGTCACCGCGCTGAAGCCGATCTGGCCGTCGGACCTGGCGCCGGTGTCCGTCGACGGCCGCAAGGCCTGGCTGCCGCCCGAGAACCTGGACGCGCTGCTCGACCCCCCGCCGGTGCGCGGCGTCCGGCTGCTGCCGCCGTCGGACCCGTTCCTGCAGGCGCGCGACCGCACCGTGCTGGTGCCGGACAAGGCCCAGGCCAAGGAGGTCTGGCGGATACTCGGCAATCCGGGCGTACTGCTGCTGGACGGCGACATCGCGGGAACCTGGCGCGCCCGGGCGGCGGCTCGCAGGCGCCTCGACGTGACGGTGACACCCTGGGTTCCAGTTACGGCCGCGACACGAACGGCACTCGATGAGGAGTCCACCAGACTCGCTGGAGTGCGCGGCCTGGAGTCCGCCGCGGTGCACCTGTAGCCGTGTGGCCCCGAAAAGTCGGGCGCTCCGCGCCACGACTTTTCGCATTTATACCCCGCCAGGGCATAAATCCGACATGTCGCGGCGCGGAGCGCCCGACATGTCGTTTTGCGTGGCCTGCACGCGGCGTCGTGCGTGGACTCCGGGCTGCTGAGGTACAGCCAAGCCGTGGTCACGTCGCGGGGGCGGTTGGGGCGGGCACTACGCTCGGGACGCATGAGGCTGGATCCCGTTGGTCGTCTGCTCAAGCTGCCGCCCGCGGTGTCCGGGCGGGTCCGGGTGACGCGAGGCGTCCCGATCCGGATGCGCGACGGAGCCAACCTGCGCGCCGATCACTACGCGCCCGCGATCGACGGCGAGGTGCCGACGGTGCTCGTGCGCACGCCCTACGGTCGCGGGGCGCCGGTCAACATCCTCTGCCGGGCCGTCGCGCAGCGCGGCTTCAACGTGCTCATCCAGTCCTGCCGGGGAACCGGCGACTCCAGCGGTACCTTCGAGCCGCTGCTCCAGGAGCGCGAGGACGGGCTCGACACGCTCGACTGGCTGCGCCGGCAGCCGTGGTACGACGGGCGGCTGCTCACGTACGGGCCGAGCTACGTCGGGTTCGTGCAGTGGGCCCTCGCCGCCGAGGCCGGCGACGAGCTCAAGGCGATGGCGACCATCGTGACCGCCTCGGACTTCGGGCCGCCGACGTACGCGGGCGGAGCGTTCTCGCTCGACACGGTGCTGACCTGGTCGGCCCTGCTGGAGGCGCAGAGGGGCCCGCGGCTGGAGAACGCGGTCGAGCTCCTGCGCGGCCAGCCCCGGCTGCAGCGCGGCCTCGCGCGCGTGCCCATGGCCGAGGCCGACCGCGTGACCGTCGGCGCCGAGATCGAGTTCTTCCAGCGCTGGCTGGCCGAGGCCGACCCGGCGTCGTCGTACTGGACGCAGCGCGGCCACGCCCACCGCCTGCCACACGTAGCCGCCCCGGTGCTCATGATCGGCGGCTGGTACGACATCTTCCTGCCCTGGCAGCTCGCCGACTACACGGCGCTGCGGGCGGCCGGGCAGCGGCCGCACCTCACGATCGGCCCCTGGCACCACGGCAGCGCCGGCCTCTTCCAGCACTCCGCGGCCGAGGCCGTCGCCTGGTTCCGCGCGCACACCGGCGGTCCCGAGCAGATTCGCGACCGTCCGGTACGCGTCCACGTCGGCGGTGCCGAGGGCTGGCTCGAGCTCGCGGACTGGCCGCCCCCGTCGAGCACCCCGCAGCGCTGGCACCTGGCCAAGTCGGCGGCCCTGACGCCCGACGACCCGGACCTGCTCACGCCCGACGAGCTGGGCTGGCCGACCCCCTCCCCCGCGACGGCACCCCGCTCCGCCGACCCGGCGCCGGCCCTCTCCCCCGCTCCGGCCCAGGCCCTGTCGCCCACCTCGGCGCCGACCCTTTCTCCGGCCATCTCGCGCGCGTCGCTGCCCGACCCGGACGAATCGGACTGGCCCACCGCGACCCCGGCGCCCGCGAACGGGACAGACCCCGACGAACTGGACTGGCCCACGCCAACCGCGTTCGTCGCGACGCCGGCCCGGCACAGCGAGGGCGACGTGCTCGACTCCTTCGTGTACGACCCGAAGGACCCGACGCCGGCCCTGGGCGGCCCGAGGCTCATCGGAAAGATCGCCGGGCGGCGGGACAACCGGCCGCTCGAGGCGCGGTCCGACGTGCTGACGTTCACATCGGCGCCGCTGGTCGAGGCGCTCAACGTGGTCGGCCCGGTCTCGGCCCACATCACGGTGCGCGCGACGACGGCGGGACGGGACGAAGACGCTCCCGCGGCGTACTTCGACGTGTTCGTCCGGCTCTGCGAGGTCGACGACCAGGGCCGCTCCTGGAACATCTGCGACGGACTGGCCCGCGCCACCACCGACCGCGACCCGGCCGCGCCGATCCATGTGGACCTGTGGCCGACCGCGTACCGGTTCGCCGCGGGCCGCCGCATCCGCATCCAGGTGAGCGGCGGCGCCCACCCGCGCTTCAGCCGCAACCCGGGCACGGGCGCGCCGCTGGGGCACGAGCTCGAGCTGCGCAAGGTGCGGCAGGAGATCCTGGCGCCCTCGTACGTCCTGCTGCCCGTCGCACCCTGATCGGACGCGCTGCCGGGCCGACTCCACGCCGGCGTGCCGGCAGCGTGCGCAGGCCGGGGTCAGATGGCGCCGCAGGGCCGTGACCGGAGTGCGCGACCTGGCCGGAGCGGCTGCCGGCCGGCGCGCTCGAAGCGGTGCCAGGGGTGCGCGACGTGGGCGAGACCGACTCCACGGCAGCGACATGGCCATCCCCGACTCTGCGCCGGCCCCGACCCCGGCAACGAAGTTCGGGGCAGGGGCGCGCGGACGGCGGCGGGTGCCGGCCGACCGCCCCGCGCGCTCCCAGTCAGCCGGCAGCCGTGGGCTCCGGAGGTGAAGGTATGGGTCAGGTCTGGATCAAGGGGTGGTACTCGGCCTCCGTCAGGCCGAAGGTCCACGCCACGCCCTCGCGTGGGGTTCGGGTTGTCGGGGGGACCCGGAGCCAGTAGACGCGGCTCGTGCCGTCCGGCTCCGGGGTGCTGTTGATGACCTCGACCATGACCAGGGGCTCGTCGTCGTTGAAGTTCAGGCGCCACAGGACGCCGGCCTCGTCCTGGGCGACCCGCTGCGCGCCGGCCTCGCGGAGGTAGCGCTCGTAGCCGAAGTGTTCCAGCATCACGCGGCGGAGCTCGGCGTTGCGTTCGTCGGCGATCTGGCGGTAGGTCAGGCGGCCCAGGCGCTCGACCAGGTCCGACGGGATGGGCATGCCCCGCCAGGCGTGCAGGGCGTAGCCGTCGGTGTAGTGCAGGGCGGGGGTGTCGGCGGCGTGGAGGCGGCCGATGTTGTCGCGGTGCACGGCGTCGGGGCGGTCGGTGAGGATGGCGACGCTGGCGTAGGGCCACCACCAGCCGGCCGAGCGGGCCACCCCGGCCAGGCCAGCCAGGCGCTGCACGGCGTGCAGGGCCGCCTCGCCGGGGACCGGGCCGGTCGTGGCCCATACGGCGCCGACCGGGCCGGCGCTGAACACAGGCGCGGGGGCGGCGTCCGGAGAGGAAGGCGTCGAAGCGGCGGGTCGAGTGGTGGCCCAAGCGGCCGCGCCGACGGGGCCCGCACTGAACTGGGGCTCCGGCGGTGCGGAAGACGAGGGCCCAGCGGAAGACGAGGGCCCAGCGGACGAGACCGACCCGGCAGGAGAAGCCCAAGTCGAGGAAGAAGGCGCCCCAGCAGAGGGAGTAGCGGGCGTGGGCGCCGGCACATACGGAGCCGCGGCCGCGTCGAACGCGGCCAGCCAGCCCGCGTCGTGCTGCCCGCCCACCGCGTCCAGCAGCACCGCCCGCGCGTGAACCGGCAGCTCCCCCCGCAGATGCGTGCGCAGCGGTGTGGCGAGACGGTCGTTCACCAGGCGCCACACGTCCGCCCCGCACGCGGACCACAGGCCGGCCCACCCGTCCGGGCCCAGCAGCTCGTGCGCCTCGGCGCGGGCCGCGGCCCACGGGTTGGTGCGGACGGCGGCGCGGACCGACGGGCCCGCCGAGCCGTGCACCGGGGGGCAGCCCTGGGCGCGCAGCTCGGCCTCGACGACGGCGTCGGCCGCGTCGGGGGTGGCGCCGGGCAGGCCGCGGCGGCCGGTCAGGAGGGCGGCCGCGCGGGCGCCGGCGAGGGGCGACGCGAACCAGACGATGTGGCGGGGCTCCGGGAGGCCGGCCGAGCGGTAGGCGAGGCGGACCGCTTCGGCGGCGGCCTGGCGGTCGGCCGGGGCCGTGGACAGGCCCGCGGCCAGCCACTTGGCCGAGACCGCGCCCAGGGCGGCGGCCCGGGACTCGGGGGTGGCGAGGGTCGAGGTCATTGGGCGGCCATCCAGCTGGGAAGGGGCGGGAGCATCAGTCGGCCACATAGCGGAAGGCGCCGGGGACGTACTCGCGCTGGCGGACGATGCGGTAGGAGCCGGCCGGGATCGTGATCGTGCCGTGCTCCTCGTGGACGACCCGCGCCTTGGTGACGATCCTCACGAAGAGGCGGTCGATGTCGTCGCGGTCGGCCAGGAGGTGGGTGTCGGGGCCGACGATCACGTGGGCGTGGCCGGTCGCCTCGCCGCGGGCCAGGACCATGCGGCCCGCGCGGTCGCGAGGTGCGGGAACGGCGGTCGCGGGCACCTCCGCGGCCGGGACGGGCACCAGCAGGACGTCACCTTGTCGATACACGATCGCACTCCTCTCGACGGCGCGGACGTGAGTGAGCGTTGGAAAAACCCCCACCTGCCCGCACGATAGACGTGGGGTACGACATTTTTTCGGCCCCGCGCGTCGGGACGTGGCGGCCGGGTGGACAATGGTTGACGAGCAACAGGAGGGGAGTATTCCCCAGCGGCGGTCGTCGTCAGCACGGTGCCCACGGTGACGTGGGGCTCACACCCGGCGCCGCCGGTCATCCGGCTAACGCGGATGGCGGAAGAGACCTCCGGTGTCAACTACACAGCTCACGCGGCCCTCCGGGTCGGCGTGGCCTGTGGTGTGTCTACCGGAGGATTAACACGTGGACGTTGCCGGATGGATCTGGACAGCGACTCTCGTCGGGCTCGGCGCGATACTGCTCTTCGATCTCGCGATCGTGGCGCGCCGCCCCCATGAACCATCGATCAAAGAGTCGACGATCTGGGTCACGGTGTACGTCGGGCTCGCCCTGCTCTTCGGCCTGTTCGTGCTGGCCCAGTGGGGCGGCAACTACGCCGGGGAGTTCTACGCGGGCTGGCTGACGGAGTACAGCCTCTCCGTCGACAACCTGTTCGTCTTCGTGATCATCCTGTCGCGGTTCAAGGTGCCGCGGCAGTACCAGCAGAAGATCCTGCTCATCGGGATCGTGCTCGCCCTGATCATGCGCGGCGGGTTCATCGCGATCGGGTCGGCGGCGATCGCCCGGTTCTCGTGGGTGTTCTACATCTTCGCCGCGTTCCTCGTGTACACCGCGGTCAAGCTCGCCATGCAGGGCGAGACCGAGGAGGAGGACTTCAAGGAGAACGCGCTGATCCGCTGGTCGCGGCGGGTGCTGCCGATGACCCCGAAGTACGAGGAGTCGCGGCTCACGGCACGTGACGAGCGCGGCCGCCTGCACATGACGCCGATGATCGTGGTGCTCATCGCGATCGGGACCACGGACCTGATCTTCGCCCTCGACTCCATTCCGGCGATCTTCGGCCTGACCGCCGAGCCCTACCTGGTCTTCACCGCCAACGTCTTCGCGCTGATGGGACTGCGGCAGTTGTACTTCCTGATCGGCGGCCTGCTCGACCGGTTGGTGTACCTCTCCATCGGCCTCGCCGTCGTGCTCGGCTTCATCGGCGTGAAGCTGTTCCTGGAGGCTCTCGCCGACAACAACCTGCCCTTCGTCAACGGCGGCAAGCACGTCGGGTGGGCCCCGCACATCGGCATCCAGGCGTCACTCGCGGTCATCATCGGCACCCTCGCCATCACGACCGTCGCCTCCCTGGTCAAGTCGAGGCGCGACGCGCGTGCAGAACATGCACAGGCGGACAAGGCTCACAAAATCCGATAAACGCCCACCGGGGGGTCGCGCTGCGCGTGTTTCGGCGCGACGATGAGATACCACGGCGGGCGGGTGATGCATCTTGCACGAAATGACGTACCGGGGCGAACTCGCGTCCCCTTCGGTGCTGTGCCCGTTCACGCCCGCGATCTCTCCGCACGCCGACGCCGTGCAGCGCTGGTCGCTGCACTGGGCGACCCGGCACGGACTGCTCGAGCGGCCCGGTGCCCGCGCGGCCTTCGCGCGGGCCAAGTTCGCCAACCTCATGTGCCGCGCCCACCCCGACGCTGACGAGCCGGAGCTACGCCTGGCCACGGCCTGGCTGATCAGCATCTTCGTCCTCGACGACCTGCTGGAGCGGGCCCTGGTGCGCGATCCGGAGCCGCCCCGGGCGGCGGTCACCGAGGTCGTGCGGCTGCTGCGCGACCAGCAACCGGCCCCGATCCTCCGCGCGGCGCTGGGCCGGCCGCTGGCCGCGGCGCTGGGCGAGGTGTGGCGGCGCACCGAACCGCGGGTCAGCGCGGCCTGGCGGGAGCGGTTCGTCGGGCACGTCGCGGACTACCTGGCCGGCACGCTGTGGGAGGGCGGCAACCGGACCGCGGACCGGCCGCCGCGGCTGGACGAGTACCGCAAGATGCGCCACCACAGCGCGGCCACCGACATGTTCTTCGACCTCATCGAGCCCATGTATGGCATCGAGCTGCCCGCCGGGCTGCTCGAGGACCCCGACTTCGCCACCGCGCGGCGCGCCGCCGGCACGGTGATCGGGATCTTCAACGACCTGATCTCGTGGCCGAAGGAGGCCGCGGTCGGCGACCACCACAACATCGTCTTCTCGTTCCAGCGGGAGCACCGGCTGTCGCTGGACGAGGCGGTACTCGCCGCCGTGGCCGAGCACGACGAGCGGGTGCTCGAGTTCCAGGTCGCCCGCGACCGGCTAGAGGCGCGCTGGTGGGACGACCCGACGTGCGTCGTCGGCATCGGCGACCTCGTCCACTGGATCCGCGGCAACGTGGACTGGTCGCTCGAGTCGGGCCGCTACACCCCTGCGGAGATTCCCACTCAGCGGCGCCCTGTCGACTAGGGTCTGTTTCCTCACTGCGGCCGGCCGCAGTGAGGAAACAGACCCTGGAGCGCCGCCGTTCTTGCCACCTCGGACGCCGGGATTTCTGGCGGGAGCAACGGCCCGCAGGTGACGCGGGCCCGAGCCATGGAATTTCGCCCTTCGGGCGTTCTTCTTTACGCGTGGGCCCGCTTGCGGGCCGACCGCTCGCGGTCCTTCTGGTCGAGCATGACCTTGCGGATACGGATCGCCGACGGCGTGATCTCCACGCACTCGTCCTCGCGGCAGAACTCCAGCGCCTGCTCCAGTGAGAGCTTGCGCGGCGGGATCAGCTTCTCCGTCTCGTCCGCGGCCGACGAGCGCATGTTCGTGAGCTTCTTCTCCTTGGTGATGTTGACGTCCATGTCGTCGGCGCGGGAGTTCTCGCCGACGATCATGCCCTCGTACACCTCGGTGGTCGGCTCGACGAACATCGAGCCGCGCTCCTGCAGGTTCATCATCGCGAACGGCGTCGCCACGCCCGCGCGGTCGGCGACCAGCGAGCCGGTCGCGCGGGTGCGCAGTTCGCCGTACCACGGCTCGTACGACTCGAAGACGTGGTGCAGGATGCCGGTGCCGCGGGTGTCGGTGAGGAACTCGGTCCGGAAGCCGATCAGGCCGCGGGCCGGGACCAGCCACTCCATGCGGATCCAGCCGGTGCCGTGGTTGACCATCTGCTCCATGCGGCCCTTGCGCGTCGCCAGCAGCTGGGTGATCGCGCCGAGGTACTCCTCCGGCGCGTCGATCGTGAGCCGCTCGGTCGGCTCGTGGATCTTGCCGTCGATCTCCCGCGTCACCACCTGCGGCTTGCCCACGGTGAGCTCGTAGCCCTCGCGCCGCATCTGCTCCACCAGGATCGCCAGCGCCAGCTCGCCGCGGCCCTGGACCTCCCACGCGTCCGGGCGCTCGGTCGGCAGGATGCGCAGCGACACGTTGCCGACCATCTCGCGCTCGAGGCGGTCCTTGACCAGGCGGGCGGTGACCTTGGTGCCCTTGACCTTGCCGGCCAGCGGCGACTGGTTGGTGCCGATGGTCATCGAGATCGCCGGCTCGTCCACGGTGATGCGCGGCAGCGCGATCGGGTTCTCCGCGTCGGCGAGCGTGTCGCCGATCATGATCTCGGCGATGCCGGCAACGGCGATGATGTCGCCCGGGCCGGCCTCCTCGGCGGGCTTGCGCTCCAGGCCGTCGGTCATCAGCAGCTCGGAGATGCGCACGTTCTGCTGGGCCCCGCCGTCGCGGCACCAGGTGACCGTCTGGCCCTTGCGGATCGTGCCCTCGTGCACGCGGCACAGCGCGAGCCGGCCCAGGAACGGCGAGGCGTCGAGGTTCGTCACGTGCGCCTGCAGCGGGGCGCCCTCGTGGTAGGAGGGCGCCGGGATGGTGCCGAGCAGGGTGGCGAACAGCGGCTGGAGGTTGTCGCTGTCCTCGGGGACCGTGCCGTCCTTGGGCTGGGTCAGCGAGGCGATGCCGTCGCGGGCGCAGGCGTAGACGATCGGGAAGTCGATCTGCTCCTCGTCGGCGTCGAGGTCGAGGAAGAGCTCGTAGGTCTCGTCGACGACCTCCTTGATCCGCGCGTCGGGGCGGTCGACCTTGTTGATCACCAGGATGATCGGCAGGCGGGCCTTGAGGGCCTTGCGCAGCACGAACCGGGTCTGCGGCAGCGGGCCCTCGCTCGCGTCGACCAGCAGCACCACGCCGTCGACCATGGTCAGGCCGCGCTCGACCTCGCCGCCGAAGTCGGCGTGGCCCGGCGTGTCGATGATGTTGATCGTGACCGGGCCGCCGCCGTCCTGGGGGACGTAGCGCACCGCGGTGTTCTTGGCGAGAATGGTGATGCCCTTCTCGCGCTCGAGATCCATCGAGTCCATGACCCGGTCGGTGAGCTCGGCGCGGGCGTGGAACGCGCCGGACTGCCGCAACATCGCGTCGACGAGTGTGGTCTTGCCGTGGTCGACATGGGCGACGATGGCCACGTTGCGGAGGTCTGAACGGGTCTGCATGCCCTCCATTGTTCCAGGCGCCCTGTCATGGAAACCGGGGGTCCCGCGCGTCTACTAGTTGCGGCTAACCTGACGGGCACGGGGGAGGAGAACAGCTGTCAATGGATGATGACACTGCGGAGTTCGAGGCTTACGAGGAGCCACGGAAGCGGAAGCGAAATCTCGGGGCGATCCTGCTCTCGGTCGCGGTGGCCGTGGTGCTGATCGGCTGCGGGGTGATCGGAGCGACCCTGGTCAAGGGCGTGGGCGGGGCCAAGCCGGCCGCGCAGGAGCGCCAGCACGACGGGTCCGTGCCGATCGCGCCGGCCTCGGTGCCGCCGCCGACCAGCGAGGTGCCCGTCGCCGTCGTCGAGACGACCACGGCCGCACCGACGTCGAAGGCCGCGACGCCGACCAGGAAGCCGACCAAGAAGCCGTCGCCGAAGGTCACCGAGACGGCCACGCCGCCGGCCCCGCCGCACAGCACGTGCGCGCCCGTGCGCGGGACTAACCAACTGCCGAAGGCCCAGGTCAAGGGGTACCTCGACACGGCTTCGACAAAGCATTTCTGGGGCACCGCGACGGACCCGGACTACGAGCCGATCCTGGTGCCGCAGCGGCTGCTGTACGCCGTGGCCGAGCAGGAGAGCGGCTGGCAGACCGACATCACGGCCTGTGACGGGGGCCTCGGAGTGATGCAGGTCATGCCAGGCACGCAGACGTTCGTCAACACGCGGTTCGGCACGAGCTGGGATCGCACCAAACCCGACCAGAACGTGATGCTCGGGGCGAACTACCTCGCCTGGCTCATCGCGTATTACGGGCCCAAGCTCGGCACGTACGACATGACCGACACCAAGCTGCTCAACGCGGTCATCTCCGCCTACAACTGGGGCACCGGCGGCGTCGACTACGCGGGCGGGGTCTACCCCAACCCGCAGTACGTGCAGAACGTCCGCGCCCTGATGGTGGCCAGCCGCGCCGGGAACTACTGAGGGGTCAGTCCTCCGGGATCGAGGGGCCGACGTCGGTGTACTGGCCGGCGTCGGCGTCCCACTCGAACTGGCGGCCCTCCGAGCCCTCGGCGACGATCTTGCCGAACGCCGGGTAGCGCTCCAGCAGCCAGTCCAGCTCGGGCATGAGGAGCTCACCCGCGTCGGCCAGCTGCTCGTCGGTCTCGTCGCCGACGAGGAGGTTCCAGCCGCTGGCCCGGCGTCCTTCGGGGCCAGGTGGCAGCGTGGCGTCCTCCGGATCGTGGTACACGTATCCGGGGGTCAGCGACGCGTCCTCCACCAGCCGCCGCGACGCGAACGCGATCAAGTTACCCATGCCGACCAGTATGGCTGCTGCTCTCCAGGAGGCCTCGATGACCACCGCCGCGCAGGACCACCGCGAGACCGCCGCCCACTTCACCGCGCTCGTGCAGGGCACCACCGACTGGTCCGCGCCCGCGCCGGTCGACGGATGGACGGCCCGGGATGTCGTACGTCACCTGGTCGAGTGGCTCCCCTCGTTCCTCGAGTCCGGGGCCGGGGTGACGCTGCCCGCCGGCCCGTCCGTCGACGACGACCCCGCCGGCGCGTGGCAGGCACACGCGGCCGGGGTCCAGGCGCTGCTCGACGACCCCGCCTCGGCGGACGTGCCGTTCACCAACCGGCACACCGGCCAGATGCCGGTGCCGGACGCCATCGCGACCTTCTACACCTCCGACGTGTTCCTGCACAGCTGGGACCTGGCCCGCGCGACCGGGCAGGACGAGCGCCTCGACCCGGACCGGTGCGCGGCGATGCTCGAGGGGATGCTGCCGCTGGACGAGCTGCTGCGCTCCAGCGGCCAGTACGGCCCGAAGGTCGAGGTGCCCGCGGACGCCGACCCGCAGACGAAGCTGCTCGCGTTCATCGGCCGCAACCCGCGCTAGGGATGCGCTCGTTTGGGATGCGCTCCAGTACGCCGCCCGCGAAGACGTCGTACAGCGGGAGCGTCCGCAGGTGCACGTACCCGATGTGGCAGTCGCAGGTCGCGTTGGGGCAGGGCCGCTCGCCGCGCCGGGCCGTCCACGAGCCGTCGTAGAGGTTGCCCAGCGTCTCGGGCACGAAGTGGCAGCGGCGCACGGTGCCGTCGCCGAGCACCGAGACGACCTCGTCGCCGGTGCGGCACGACCGGCCGAGCGACAGGTGCGGCCGGACGCTGTAGCCGAACAGCGGGTCGATCGCCGTCCACGCCGCCTCCTCCTCCGGGCCGTAACGGTGGCCGTCGGCGGCGTTCACCCACAGGTACACCTCCGGGTCGAGCCTTCGCCGCAGCTCGACGGCGGGCTCGAGGTGCTCGGGCAGGCCGACGATGCCGACGGAGTGCCGGATGCCGTGGCGGCCGAGGGTGGCGCTCGCGGCCAGGAACCGCTCCTGGGTCGTCTGGCCTGGGTGGTACGTGCACCACAGCGCCAGCTTCGCGGGGTCCGCGTCCTGCACCCAGCCGAGCCGGGCGGACAGGTTCGTCTGGATCGCGACGCGCCCGACGTGCGGCAGGTGGGACAGCTCGATCAGGGCGCGGCGGTACCAGCTGCGGGTCAGCCCCTCGCCCCAGGGCGTGAACAGCACCTCCACCGGCTCGTCGGCGCCGCGGACCCAACCGGTGAACCGCTCCAGCGCGGCCCGGTCTTCACGTAACAGCTCGGGCGGGTCGCGGCGCTTCGCGAACGGGCAGTACGGGCAGTCGTAGTTGCAGCTGGCGAGCGGGCCGCGGTACAGGATCTTCATCGCGTCACGTGCCCGGCCATGGCTTTTCGGACGCCTTCCGAGACCAGCCACGGCCCGATGGCGTCGGAGTGCGCCAGGCCGTCGGCGGTGAGGCGGTGGCCCTCGGCGTAGCCGGCGTCCCGGAGCCGGGCCAGGGCCGGGAAGTCGTCGTCGAGCCCGGCGCCGAACCGCGCGGCGTACGCCGCCGGGTCCGCGCCCTCGGCCCGCAGCAGCGACTTGAGCAGCCAGCGGCGCCGCTGCTCGGCCGCGTCGAGGGCGAACCCGACCTCGGCGACGTCGAAGTCCGCCGCGGGGCGGGCGAGGTAGTCGGCGAGGATGCCGCGCACGTGCCGGACGCCGACCGCGTAGTCGAACGAGTAGTGCAGGTCGGTGGTGTACGAGCGGGCGCCGCAGCCGAGGCCGACCATGCCGTCGTCCTGGCAGGAGTACTCGTCCACGGCCTCGTGGTTGCCGGGCCGGCGGAACTGGCGCATCGAGAGCTGCTCATAGCCCTCGGTGCGCAACCGCTCGGCGGCGTGGCGGTAGAGCTCCAGGCGCTGGGCGTCCCAGTCCGGGTCTCCGGGCGTGGCCCGGCGGCCGAGTCCGGTCATCGGGCGGACGTAGAGCGGGTACAGGTACAACTCCTCGGGTCTCCACCGCAGCGCCGCGCTCAGGGACTCGTCCCAGGTGGCCCGGTTCTGCCCCGGGATGCCGTAGATCAGGTCGATGTTGAGCGCGGCCGGGCCCGCCGCCCGGATCGCGTCCAGGGCGCGGTCGACCTCGGCCCGGTGCTGCGGCCGGCCGGCGGCGTGGGCCTCGGCGTCGAGGAAGCTCTGCACGCCGATGCTGATCCGGCTCGCGCCGCGCTCGTTGAGCACCGCGAGCCGGTCGGGGGTGGCGGTGGCCGGAGACGTCTCGACCGAGAGCGGCCCGCGCTCGAGCCCGGTGGTCCGCTGGAGCAGGTCGAACAGCTCGGCGAGCTCGGGGGCGGTGAGGTAGGTCGGGGTGCCGCCGCCGATCGCCGCCCGCGCGAACCGGGCGCCGGGGATCGCCGCCGCGACCCTCGCCGCCTGCCTCCCGAGCTGGGCGAGGTAGGCGGTGACCTGCTCGTGCGGCGGGTTGGCGCGGGTGAAGAGGTTGCAGAAGCCGCAGCGCATCTCGCAGTAGGGCACGTGCACGTAGAGGAACAGCTTCGCTGTGTCCTCGCCGGCCCACACGTCGGCCAGGCGGGGCCGCGGGTCGAGGGGGCGGTAGGCGGTCTTGTGCGGGTACGCGTACAGATAGCCCTGGTACGGCGAGCCGAGGTTCACCATGCGCCCGCCTCCAGCGTGAACTGCGCGTAGGGCACGGTCCAGACGACCTCGTGCGCGACGCGGTGCCCGGTGTGCCCGTCCTCGCCGTAGGCGGTGCCGTGGTCGCTGCACATAATCACGTGGCACGGGCGGCCCCGCGAGGTGACCAGGCGCAGCAGCTCGGGCAGGTGCCGGTCGACGTACTCCAGCGCCGCCCCGTGCGAGGCGAGCGAGTCCTCCGCGGCGCCGGGCAGGTAGTGCCGGTTGGGCTGGTGCAGCGCGGCAACGTTGACGAAGGTGAACAACGGCCGCTCCGGCGGCAGTACCGTGGCCAGGGTCTCGAGCTGGGCCTCGAAGCAGGCCGGGTTGGTGACGCCGAACTCGCGCGTCCAGTGCGCCTCGTCGAACAGGCCCGGCAGGACGCTGCCCTGCGGCGAGGTCATCGCGAAGAACCCGACGCCGCCGAGGCAGACGGTGTGGTACCCCTCGGCGCGCAGCCCCGTGACGACGTCCGGCGCGTCGAACTCCCAGGTGTCGGCGCCGACGGTGGTGCTGCCGGGGAACCGGGCCGCGAACGGGCGCTCGTGCGGGCCGGGCGTCACCGGCGTGGGCAGGAAGCCGCCGAAGAACGCGTGGTGGGCCGCGTAGGTGAACGAGGCCGGGGTGTGCCGCCGCTCCCACGCCCCGCCCGGCAGGACCTTGGCCAGGTTGGGGGTGCGACCCGCGGCGAGCAGGTCCGCGGCGACGTCGTGGCGCAGCGTGTCGAGCGTGACGAGGAGCAGGTCGTGGGTGCCCAGCAGCGATCTCATGCCGGCACCGCATGTCTCGGGAGGGCCGCGACCTCGGCGGCGTACGTGTCGCGGCCGTCGACGAGCAGGCCGGGCAGCAGGTCGCCGAACGCGTTGACCTCGGCCACGGCGTGCTCGGCGAACCCGGGCGCGAACATGAGGTCGACGCCGGCGTGCAGGCTGCCGGGGAAACAGGCGGCGGCCCGCTCGCAGGTGTCCATCGCGGCCGCCCAGCGCTCCTCCCCCGCCGCGGCCCGGATCGCGGCCAGGTCGCCGCGGGCGTTGCCCAGGTGCAGGTTGGTGAGCGGGGTCGCGCTGGTGCGGGCGACGACGTGGCTCGCCCGCCCCGCGATGACCACCACCCGCAGGTCGAACACCTTGCCGCCGTGGGCCGCCTTCGGGAACCAGCGCTCGACGTGCAGGCCGTCGGCGCCGAGCCGGTCGACGATCGCGGCGACCGTGCGCTCGTCGGTGTAGTGGTGCACGCGCAGCTCGTTGTAGATCTTGTCGCCGTCGAGGGCGGCGGAGGTGTGCGCGCTGACCCGGTCGCCGTTGAAGGCCAGCGCGACGACGCCCGACGCGGAGCTGCCGTGGGCCGGCTTCACGAAGACCCGCGGCCAGCCGGCCGCGCGGACGTCCTCGTAACCGCGGGCCGCGAACCCCGGCGGGACGGGCACGCCGCGCTCGCGGAGCAGGGCGTGGCAGCGGCGCTTGTCGAACATCACGGCGAGCTCGTCCACGGGCGTGGTGAGCGGGCCGGTGGCGGCGCGCTCGACCTTGCGGGCGGCGGCCAGGAACCCCGCGTACCAGGCGGCGAGGCCGACGATCTCGCCGTGCTCGGCGGGGCGGTCGGCGCCGCGCAGCAGCCGGTCGACCTCGGCGTCCTCCCCCGGCGACTCCAGCCGCACCAGCGAGCCGGGCGCCAGGGCGAAGTCGCCGGCGCACACGTCGCGCCAGCCGACGACCGCGGGCTCCGGGTGCCCGGCGGCGACGGCGGCGGCGCGGAACAGCTCCACCCGCCGGTGCCCCGGTATGCCGACGACGGTGATCATTCCGCGACCGAGACGTATCGGAAGCCGCCTTCGTCGATGTCCTGCTCGTCGGAGACGTCGACGCGGACCCCGGGCAACTCCTCGGCGAAGCGGGCGGCCAGCTCCGGCGACATGAAGTGGTGCGACAGGTCGAGCGAGCGCAGGTGGGTCAGCGGCTGGCCGAGCAGCAGCGCCTCGGCCCCGGCGTCGGACAGCGCGCCCATCGACAGGTCGAGGCTCTCCAGGCGGGCCACCACGGGCGCGGCGGCCAGGGCGGTCGCGACGTCGTCGGCGATCTCCGCGTTGCGTAGGGCCAGCCGCTTCAGCGCCGGCAGCTCGGTGCCGGTCATGATCGGCGCGAGGTCGTCGACGACCGCGTCGCCGCCGTATTCCCGGGTGCCCAGCCACAGCTCCAGGTCGGCGAGCGCCGGGAACGAGGAGTCGGTGAAGCCGCGGATGAACGAGGCCGGCAGCCCACCGCTCTCCACGCACAGCTCCCGCAGCCGGCGATGGCGCACCGGGGCGAGCCCCAGCCCGTCGGCGCCGCGGATGTGCAGCACCTCCAGGGCCGGGAAGGCGCCCAGCAGCGGCGCGTACTCCCCCTGGTTGATCCAGGAGATCTCGCACTCCTCGTAGGTCATCTCGCCGACGAAGAGGGCGCGCAGCTCGGTCAGCCGGTCGCGGGCGGCGGTGAGCAGGTTCAGCGGCGGGCCGGAGTCGTGCGGCTCGCCCCACGCCCCGATCACCAGCGCGGTGATGTTGTGCGCGCCGACGCTGTCCAGCAGCGCGTCGAGCGTGTCGGCGAAATCCTGCGGACCGTCGTCGTAGCCGACGCCGATGCGCCATGCGGCCTTCTCGCCGCGGCGGGGACTGTCCCGCCGGCCTCGCGGCCCGACCTCGAACCGCCGGACCGGGAGGCCCGCGAAGGTGGTGACGTTGCTGCCGATCGTCATGGCCGGGAACTTAGCAGGACCCCCCGACAATTCTGTTCGCGTCGGCCGGGAGCAGCGGCGATGCCAGATTCCAGCCCGCCGCAAACAGATCGTCGATCGCCTTGACGGCCCGGGTGAGGCGGTCGCGGTACGACCCGGTCAGCTCGATCCACGGGACGCCGCAAGCGCCGAGCTCGTCGCGGAACCGGCCCGTCATCCAGGCGCGCAGGTGCTCGCCGTCGCGCATGCCGTCGTCCTCGAACGGCACACCCTCGTCGCTCGTCAGCAGGTAGAGCGCGGGTCGTCGCGCAGCGTCACGGACGGCTGACGATGCGTTGCCCAAATAGCGCTCCTCCCAGACCGAGGTGGCAAAACTGTCGGTGTCGCAGAGCAGAATGGGCCCACCGGATCGGGCGGCGGCGTCCTCCGCGGCGTTCTGTTCGCGGGCGACGGCGACGAAGTCCTCGCGCGTCCACACGAGGTCCTCCATGGTCTGACCCGGCGCCAGGCCGGCCATTTTCAAGGAGGTCAGCGTGCGTCCGTACTCCTCGACCCAGCAGGTACCGGCGAAAACCCCTCCGCGCAGGCGAAGATGCGCGGCCAGGGCCCGGGTCAGGGTGGTCGTGCCCGTCGACTCCGCGCCGACGACGACCACGCGCCTGACGAACCAGGCGCGCACCGGCGGCGCCAGCATGCCCCAGTGCGCGACGGGGTCGGCGCGCACGGCGGTGCCGGAGACGGGCACGGCGCCCCGGGCCGGGTCGACCGGCACGTGGACGGCGCCGAAGCGGCGGGCCAGCTCCTCGCCGTACGCCTCCGAGGAGAAGACCCGGTCGACCCGCCGGGCGCCGACCGCCGTGCGGAACGTGGCGGTGTGGGCGTCCCAGGCCGCCTCGGATCCGTAGTCGATCGGGGTGTCGTCGTAGATCCCGACGAACCGGACGTGGGGCGAGCGGGCGTGCACCTCACGCAGCCACGCGACCCGGTCCTCGAGCGGAATCGACTCCACTGTGGACGGTGCGACCACCACGGTCACCTCGTCGCAGGCGCGCGCGGCGGCGTCGATGAGGTGATGGTGGCCGGCGTGGGGCGGGTAGAACTTGCCGATGACTAGTCCGTGGACCACGCCGGACTCCCCAGCGGCGCGGTGCGCAGCTCGGCCCGCCAGGCCCGCAGGCCGAAGACGCACAGCGTGAGGAACACCAGGTACAGCAGCGCCGTGAGCCACAGGTCCTTGTAGCCGTAGAGGGGGATGTAGACGACGTCGACGGAGATCCACAGCCACCAGCTCTCCAGCAGGCGGCGGGTCTGGCCGTAGGTCGCCAGTAGCGACACCGCGGTCGTGATCGCGTCGGGCGCGGGGACCGTGGATTCGGTGAAGCGGTCGAGGTACCACCACAGCGCCACGGTCAGGAACACGCCCGCGATCGCGAGCCACCACCACTCGACCCTGGTCGTGGTGCGCACCTTCTGCTGCAGCCGGCCGGTGCTCCAGCACCACCATCCGTAGGCGCCGAGCGCAACGTAGACGACCTGGAGCCAGGCGTCGCCGAAGAGCCCGACGTGCCAGAAGGCGACGATGAAGAGGAGGTTGTTGGCGATCCCGACCGGCCAGTTCGCGATGTGCTGGCGCACGACGAGATAGACACACAGCAGTCCGCTGGCGAATCCGAGCAGCTCAGCCCACGTGGTCGGGGCGCCGAAGGCGTGGAACGCCGCGGAGGTCAGCCAGTCGAGCACGGTCTACCCTAGCTGGATGGTTCTGGAAGTCGCACTGATCGACGTGCTCGAAGGCCGCGAGGACGAGTTCGCCGCCGCGTACCGCAAGGCCCACGAGGTACTCGCCACGACCCCGGGGTGCCGCTCGGTGCGTATGACCCGCGGCATCGAGAGCGCGTCGCGGTTCGTCCTGCTCGTGGAGTGGGACTCGGTCGACGCGCACCTGGACAACTTCCGGGCGACGGACCGGTTCGGGCAGTGGCGGGGGCTCATCGGGCCGTACTTCGACGGAGCCCCCCGCGTGGAGCACTTCAACGACGTGGCGGTCTAGTCCCCGCTCTTCTTGTACACGACGAAGTCCAGGTTCGAGGTGTAGAGCGCACCGGTGACGAGCTCGCCCGCCCGGGTCATGAACCAGGCGTAACGGTTCTCGCTGGTGCGCATGCACACCCGCGCCCCCGGTACGAGGCTGCCGATCACGACCTGGCCGACCCAGCGGTCGGCGGGCACCGCGGAGCAGACGGCCAGCGACGGGGTGTCGTCGGTGAGCAGCACCGCGAACGTCGCGCCGTTGGCGGCCGTGATGCCGATCGCGCCCGCGGTGGCGTCGGCGCCGGCCGCCTGCTTGGTGGCGCTGTCGAAGTCGTACGCGTCGTCGGGCTGGCCGGCCAGCACCACGAACTGGGCCGTGCCGGTGCGCAGGATGCCGCTGCTGGGCACCGCGGCCGGCGTGCCGGCCGGTGCACTGGCCGGTGCGCTGTTCGCCGCGCTGGCCCCCGCGCTCGGGGCAGCGCCGGTGTCGCCGCTCCGGGTGGCGTCGCTCGGGGTCGCGCTCACGGTTTCGACGACGACCGGAAGGGCCGGGGCCGTGGTCTCCGTGGCCGTCGCGGTCGCGGCGTCCGTACGCTCGTCATTGCCCGAGCTCTTCTCGCGCGTGGCCAGCACCCCGCCGACGGCCGCGATGACGAGCACGACGATGCCGATGATGAGCACGCCGATCCGGCCCTTGCGCGCGGGCCTCTCCGGCTCGGGCGACGGCCCCGGCTCCCGCGCCAGCTCCGGCATCGGTTCCGGAGCGGGCCTGGGCTCCTCTCGGGCCGGCGTCGGCTGGCGGGGCACGATCGAGTACGCCGACGTGGGCCAGCCCGAGCCGCCGTCCAGCGGCGAGTCCGACATCCAGCCGCGCCGGCTCTTCGGCTTCGGCGGTGGTGGCGACCCGTTGACCTGGTCCTGGCCGTTCTCCGGCTCCATGCAGCGTGTCCTTCTGGTCCTGGCAGATGTGCGGTTGCCCGGCAGAGTATCGCTGACCGCCCACGGCGCGCGCCACGGCGGAACGGGTCGTCTAGCGGGCCGGCACCTGCGCGACCGCGTTGGCCCCGCTGGCCGTATACCAGCCGCTCACGGCCAGCATTCCCAGCACCGCGGCGGCGACCAGGAACGCCCAGCCGTCGGAGGACCCGCGCCGGCGCGCGTTGATGCGGCGGTGGCGTGCGCGGCACGCGGGCCGGCGACCGACGGGAGCGGTACCGCCACCCTGCGGCATGAAGCCTGCCCAATCGCGGTGCGCCAGGCCCGGCTGGCCCAGGCTGTGTCGCCCCACTGTCACGATTTACCCCCGTGATCTTCCCTTGAGTCGGAAGGTATCTTGACAAACCGAGCATTCCGTGCAAACCACGCCGTCCTGACCCCGGCGGCCCGTCGCGATTCACCGTCAGGTGTGATTGCGGCATGAAGATGGTGGGGCTCACGGGCGGAATCGGGGCCGGCAAGAGCGCGGTGGCCTCCCGGCTCGCGGCGCTCGGCGCCGTGATCATCGACTCCGACCGGCTGGCACGCGAGGTCGTGGCGCCGGGGACCGAGGGGCTCGCCCGGGTCGCGGAGGCGTTCGGGCCCGGGGTGCTGGACGGCTCGGGGGCGCTCGACCGGCCGGCGCTGGGCCGGATCATCTTCGCGGACGCCGAGGCGCGGCGACGGCTGGAGGAGATCACGCATCCGCTGGTGCGGGCGCGGTCGGCCGAGCTGGTCGCGGCGGCGCCACCCGACTCGATCGTCGTCCAGGACGTCCCACTGCTCGTGGAGAAGGGCCTTTCCGGGTTGTACTCGTTGATCCTGATCGTGTTCGCGACGCTGGACACCCGGCTCGACCGGTTGATGCGTATCCGGGGCATGTCGCGCGACGACGCCATGGCGCGGATCTCGGCTCAGGCGACCGACGAGCAGCGCCGTGCTGTCGCGGACATCGCCATCACCAACGACGGCACGCCGGAGGAGCTCGATCGTCAGGTGGCCGCGGCGTGGGAGCAGATTCTGGCGGCTTAGCCCGTTTGGGCGTTCGAGCCGTGGTTAGGCGCTCGCGGCGGCCGGTCGCGCGATTCGCGCGATCTCGCTCGGTGCGCTCGCCGACCGTGACGGGCCGGGGCTGCAACCGTGCGCCGGGAGGGCCTGCGTGATGGGCGGGCCGGCTCTCCGGTCGGCCGCCGCGAGCGGCCTACGGCATCTACCGTAGTCCGGTGATGTTCCCCACACAATCGCCAGGTTGAATACGATCGGCCACCGAGCGCGAGGACCCGGAAAGTGTCATACCCCCCGCGTACGGTTGGGGACATGGCGCTCGACATCCCACGCTTGGACCGCCGTTTCGAGGTGGTCAGCGAGTACGTACCCTCCGGCGACCAGCCGGCGGCGATTGAGGCCCTCGCGAAGCGTGTGCGGGCCGGTGACCGGCACTCGGTGCTGCTCGGCGCGACCGGCACCGGCAAGAGCGCGACCACGGCCTGGCTGGTGGAGCGGCTGCAGCGGCCGACGCTGGTGCTCGCCCACAACAAGACCCTGGCCGCGCAGCTGGCCAAGGAGTTCCGCGATCTGATGCCCAACAACGCGGTCGAATACTTCGTCAGCTACTACGACTACTACCAGCCCGAGGCCTACATCCCGCAGACCGACACCTACATCGAGAAGGACTCCTCGGTCAACGAGGAGGTGGAGCGGCTGCGGCACTCGGCCACGATGAGCCTGCTGACCAGGCGCGACGTGATCGTGGTGGCGACGGTGTCGGCGATCTACGGGCTCGGCACGCCGGAGGAGTACCTGGACCGCGCGGCCAAGGTCAGCGTCGGCGAGGAGGTCGACCGGGACAAGCTGCTGCGACGGCTGGTCGACATTCAGTACACGCGCAACGACATGGCGTTCAACCGTGGCACGTTCCGGGTCCGGGGTGACACCCTGGAGATCATCCCGGCCTACGAGGAGCTCGCGATCCGCATCGAGTTCTTCGGCGACGAGATCGAGCGGCTGTCCTACCTGCACCCCCTGACCGGCGACGAGATCCGCCAGACCGACGCGCTGATGATCTTCCCGGCAACGCACTACGCGGCCGGGCCGGAGCGCATGGAGCGGGCGATCGCCGCGATCGAGATCGAGCTGGAGGAGCGCCTGGCCGAGCTCGACCGCGAGGGCAAGCTGCTGGAGGCGCAGCGGCTGCGGATGCGCACGACATATGACGTCGAGATGATGCGCCAGGTCGGGTTCTGCAACGGCATCGAGAACTACTCCCGTCACATCGACGGGCGCGAGGCCGGCAGCCCGCCGCACTGCCTGCTCGACTACTTCCCCGACGACTTCCTCACCGTCATCGACGAGTCGCACGCGACGGTGCCGCAGATCGGCGGCATGTACGAGGGCGACGCCTCCCGCAAGCGAACCCTGGTGGAGCACGGGTTCCGGCTGCCCAGCGCCCAGGACAACCGGCCGCTGCGCTTCGACGAGTTCGAGGAGCGGGTGGGGCAGGCCGTGTACCTGTCGGCGACCCCGGGGCCGTGGGAACTCGGCAAGGTCCAGGGCGACGTCGTCGAGCAGGTGATCCGCCCGACCGGCCTGATCGACCCCGAGGTGGTGCTCAAGCCGACCAAGGGCCAGATCGACGACCTCATGCACGAGATCAAGCTGCGCACCGAGCGCGACGAGCGGGTGCTGGTCACGACGCTGACGAAGAAGATGGCCGAGGACCTGACCGACTACCTGCTCGAGCACGGCATTCGGGTGCGCTACCTGCACTCCGAGGTCGACACGCTGCGCCGGGTCGAGCTGCTGCGGGAGCTGCGCCGGGGCGAGTTCGACGTGCTGGTCGGCATCAACCTGCTCCGTGAGGGCCTCGACCTGCCGGAGGTGAGCCTGGTCGCGATCCTCGACGCCGACAAGGAGGGCTTCCTGCGCTCGGGCACGAGCCTCATCCAGACCATCGGCCGCGCGGCGCGCAACGTGTCCGGGCAGGTACACATGTACGCCGACAAGATGACCCCGTCGATGGCCCAGGCGATCGACGAGACCAACCGGCGGCGGGACAAGCAGCAGGCGTACAACAAGGCCAACGGCATCGACCCGCAGCCGCTGCGCAAGAAGCTCGGCGACATCCTCGACGACATCTACCGCGAGTCCGAGGACACCGCCGGCGTCGTGTCCGGCCACGGCCCGGGCGGCGCGGTCGTCATCGGCGGCGGCCGCCAGATGAGCCGCGGCAAGTCCCCGGAGAACACCCGCGCCCGCCAGAAGGGCGGCGGCACCAAGGGCGCCGCGTCCGGCGGCCCGGCGATCCCGGCCCGCGCGGGCATGGCCCGTGCCGAGCTCGCCACCCTCATCCAGGACCTGAACGACCAGATGCTGGGCGCGGCACGCGAACTGCAGTTCGAGCTGGCCGCCCGCCTGCGCGACGAGGTCTCCGAACTGAAGAAGGAACTCCGAGCCATGGACGTAGCCGGCGTGAAGTAACACCGACCGCCACCCGCCGGGGCCCGCGCACTACCCACCACGCGCGCCCGGCGGGTGCTGTCCCTCCCCCGCACCCCGGTCGCCGCACGCGTTCCAGCGGGTGCAGGCCCTTCCCCCGCCCGTCGCCATACACGTTCCGGCGGGCGCAGGCCCGCCGCGTCCGGTCGCCGCGCGGCCCAGCGGCGCAGGCCCCCGCGTTCACCCGTCGCATCCCCCGAGTGTGGTGGAGCCGCATCCGGCCGGCTGCCGAGCGCAAATCGAGTCCGACAACTGCGCTCATCCGGCGTTCGTCCCCGGGGTGGGTTTTGGTGGGTGCGGGCACGGGAAAGCCCCGGTCCCTTGCGGGTACCGGGGCTTTCTCGCGTTGCTAGGGCTTGCTGCGGGTCAGCTCTTGCCGCCGGCAAGCTTCTCGCGCAGGGCGGCCAGGGCCTCGTCCGTGGCCAGGGTGCCCGAGGGCTCCTCCGGCGCGCGGGTCGCGGTCGGGGTCGACGACGAGACCGAGCCGCTCTGCGGGGCTGCCGCGGCGGGCTCGGCGGTCGCATCGGCCTGACGCGCCGTCTGGACCTGCTTGGTGTGGGCCTCCCAGCGCTGACGCGCCTCGGCGTACTGCTGCTCCCACGCCTCGCGCTGCTTCTCGAAGCCGGACATCCACTCGGCGGTCTCCGGGTCGAAGCCCTCCGGGTAGATGTAGTTGCCCTGCTCGTCGTAGGTCGCCGACATGCCGTAGAGGGTCGGGTCGAAGTGCTCCTCGCCCTCGACGAAGCCCTCGTTGGCCTGCTTGAGCGACAGCGAGATCCGGCGACGCTCAAGGTCGATGTCGATGACCTTGACCATGACGTCCGAGCCCACCTGGACGACCTGCTCCGGGATCTCCACGTGGCGCTCGGCCAGCTCGGAGATGTGCACCAGGCCCTCGATGCCGTCGTCGACACGGACGAACGCACCGAACGGGACGAGCTTCGTGACCTTACCGGGCACGATCTGCTGGATCGCGTGGGTCCGGGCGAACTGACGCCACGGGTCCTCCTGGGTCGCCTTCAGCGACAGGGAGACGCGCTCACGGTCCAGGTCGACGTCGAGGACCTCGACCTCGACCTCCTGGCCGACCTCAACCACCTCGGACGGGTGATCGATGTGCTTCCAGGACAGCTCGGAGACGTGAACCAGGCCGTCGACACCACCGAGGTCGACGAACGCACCGAAGTTGACGATCGAGGACACAACGCCCTTGCGGACCTGGCCCTTCTGCAGCTTGTGCAGGAACTCGGTCCGGACCTCGGACTGGGTCTGCTCGAGGTAGGCCCGGCGGGACAGCACCACGTTGTTGCGGTTCTTGTCCAGCTCGATGATCTTGGCCTCGAGCTCCCGGCCGACGTACGGCTGGAGGTCGCGCACCCGGCGCATCTCGACCAGGGAGGCCGGCAGGAAGCCACGCAGGCCGATGTCGAGGATGAGACCACCCTTGACGACCTCGATGACGGAGCCGCGGACGACGCCGTCGTCCTCCTTGATCTTCTCGATCGTGCCCCAAGCGCGCTCGTACTGCGCGCGCTTCTTCGACAGGATCAGACGGCCTTCCTTGTCCTCCTTCTGGAGAACCAGGGCCTCGATGTGGTCACCAACCGACACGACCTCAGCAGGGTCGACATCGTGCTTGATCGACAGCTCGCGCGAGGGGATGACACCCTCGGTCTTGTAGCCGATGTCGAGCAGGACCTCGTCCCGATCGACCTTGACGACGGTGCCTTCGACGATGTCGCCGTCATTGAAGTACTTGATGGTCTCATCGATCGCGGCGAGGAACGCCTCCTCGGAACCGAGGTCGTCGATGGTGACCCTGTTGCTGCTGGCGCTCGAGGTGGCCTCGATGCTGCTCGTCATGTGGGCTGTTGCTCCGGTCGGTGGATTGGCCTGGTGACTCTGCGCGCTCCCGCGGACCCGTCGTCGGGCACAACCCGCCTGTCGCAGTGCAGGATCAGTGCATTGGAAGCCCAGGTATGTGTTCGGCGACCGTGAGCCTGCTCCATGCCGAGGCGCCACAAACCCACGAGTGCACCGATCAGCCTACCCTGCGCAATACCACATGGTCCAACCCTCCCCCAGACCCGATCTGCCGACTTTCGCGGGCCTACCGTTGCTCCCCATGGAATCGTCACCTGACGCAGGCGTCACACGACGCGCCGTGAGCCCCGCCGAGAGCCGCCGGGCGAGCCGGCGCTGGTGGGACGGCGACGCCGACGCCTACCAGGAGGAACACGGTTCCTTCCTGGGCGATGCCGACTTCGTGTGGTGCCCGGAGGGCCTGCGCGAGGCCGACGCCCACCTGCTCGGCGAGGTCAGGGGCCGTCGGGTCCTCGAGATCGGCTGCGGCGCCGCGTCCTGCTCGCGCTGGCTGAAGACCCAGGGCGCCGAGGTCGTGGCGTCCGACCTCTCCGCCGGCATGCTCCGCCACGCCCAGAACGGAGCCACCCGATCGGGCGTACCGGTCCCGCTCCTGCAGGCCGACGCGAGCGCCCTGCCGTTCGCCGAGGGCGTATTCGACATCGTCTGCACGGCGTTCGGCGCCATCCCTTTCGTGGCGGATTCTTCCCGCGTGATGCGCGAGGTGTACCGCGTCCTGCGCCCCGGCGGCCGCTGGGCCTTCTCGATCACCCACCCCATGCGCTGGGTCTTCCTCGACGACCCGGGCGAGGGCGGCCTGGTGGCGGTGCACTCCTACTTCGACCGCCGCGCGTACGTCGAGGAGGACGAGCAGCACGTCCCCACGTACGTCGAGCAGCACCGCACCCTGGGCGACCGAATCCGCGAACTGGTGGCCGCGGGCTTCGTGCTGAACGACCTGATCGAACCGGAATGGCCGTCCGAGCACGACAAGGAGTGGGGCCAGTGGAGCCCCATGCGCGGACGAATCTTCCCGGGCACGGCCATCTTCGTAGCCACGAAGCCCACGAAATCATGAAATATCCGAAAAGTCGCGGCGCGGAGCGCCCGACTTTTCGGACACCCGCGCCCAGCCAACGCCCCCCGCCACGAACTCGCACAAACTGGCAGAACGCGATAGGCCAGGCACGCGAGGCTCCGGCATGTCGGACTTAACGAGCGTCAGGCGAAAAATCCGATAAGTCGCGGCGCGGAGCGCCCGACTTATCGGTGAACCACTCGGACCCGTAAGGCAAGTCGGCCCAGGGCACCAGCGGCTCCAAGGCGAGCGCTGGCAGAAGAGTCGAGCCATGACGTCCGGGCGGAGCCAAAGGCCGCCGCGTCGAGCGGGTGACGCTGCGGAACTTGAAGGGGCCTGAGCTCGGTTCGGCGCCGGGCACCGGCGCCGAACTGGCGAACGGGTTGCAGCCGAGAGTTGGGGCAAGCGCCAAAGGACTCGACGGGGCGTGAGCTCGGTTCCTCGCCGGGCACGTTCCAGCCGAGAGTTGGGGCAGGCGCCGAAGGACTTGAAGGGGCGTGAGCTCGGTTCGCCGAGACGGGCGTTGGCAAGGCCTGAGCCTCGGAGTCCGGGCGGGCCTACGGCCGCAGCGTCGGGGACGGTGACGCTGCGGGCCTTGACGGGGGTTGGCTCAGTGGTCGGCGGCGTTCCAGTCGGAGCCGATGCCCACCGAGACGCCCAGGGGGACGTCCAGGGGGTAGGCGCCGCCCATGGCGTCGCGGACCAGGATTTCCAGGGGCTCGCGCTCGCCCGTTGCCACCTCGAACACCAGCTCGTCGTGGACCTGCAGGAGCATTCTCGAGCGCAGGGCCGAGTCGCGCAGGGCGGTGTCGACGCGCAGCATGGCGACCTTGATGATGTCCGCGGCGGAGCCCTGGATCGGGGCGTTGAGGGCCATGCGCTCGGCCATCTCGCGGCGCTGGCGGTTGTCGCTGTTGAGGTCGGGCAGGTAGCGGCGGCGGCCCAGGACGGTCTCGGTGTAGCCGTCGCGGCGGGCCTGGGCGACGATCGAGCGCAGGTAGTCGCGCACGCCGCCGAAGGTGGCGAAGTACTCCTCCATGAGCACCGTCGCCTCGGCCGGGGTGATGCCGAGCTGCGTGCCGAGGCCGTAGGAGGACAGGCCGTAGGCGAGGCCGTAGTTCATCGCCTTGATCTTGCGGCGTTGGTCGGGCACGACCTCGTTGACGGGCACCGAGAAGACCGAGGACGCGGTCGCGGCATGGAAGTCGAAGCCGGAGTTGAAGGCCTCGATGAGCGCCTCGTCCTTGGACAGGTGCGCCATGATGCGCATCTCGATCTGGCTGTAGTCGGCGGTCAGCAGCGTCTCGAAGCCCTCGCCCACGATGAAGGCGCGGCGGATGCGCCGGCCCTCCTCGGTGCGGATCGGGATGTTCTGCAGGTTGGGGTCGGTGCTGGAGAGGCGGCCGGTGGCGGCGACGGTCTGGTAGTACGTCGTGTGGATGCGCCCGTCGTCGCTGATCGACTTGAGCAGGCCGTCGACGGTGGTCTTGAGCTTGGCGACGTCGCGGTGGCGCAGCAGGTGCTCCAGGAGCGGGTGCTGGGTCTGGGCGAACAGGCCCTGGAGGGCGTCGGCGTCGGTGGTGTAGCCCGTCTTGATCTTCTTGGTCTTGGGCAGCGCGAGCTCGTTGAAGAGGATCTCCTGCAGCTGCTTGGGCGAGCCGAGGTTGAACTCGCGCCCGATCACCCCGTAGGCGGCCTGGGCGGCGCCCTTCACCCCGCCGGCGAACTGCGACTCGAGCTCGCCGAGGTATTCGGTGTCGGCCGCGATCCCGGTCCGCTCCATCTCGGCGAGCACGTAGACGAGCGGCAGCTCCACCTCGGCCAGCAGGCGGGCCGACGAGTCGCCGTCGCGGTGCAGCTCCTCGCCGATCGCCTCGGCGAGGTCGAGGGTGGCCCGGGCCCTGAGCATGAGGTTTTCCTCGGCCTCGCCGGTGTCGTCGCCGAGCCCGTCGAGGGTCAGCTGCCCGTTGCCGTTCGCGGGGGCGTCGACGCGCAGCTCGCGCTTGAGATAGCGCAGGGCGAGGTCGTTGAGGTCGTAGGAGCGCTGGTCGGGCCGGGCCAGGTAGGCCTCCAGGGCGGTGTCGCTGACCACCCCGGCCAGCTCCGTCCAGCCGCGGGCCAGCAGGGCCAGGCGGGCCGGCTTCACGTCGTGCAGGACCTTGGGCCGGTCGGCGGCGGCGAGCCAGGCCCCCACCGCGGCGTCGTCGGCCGGGTCGAGGGCGGCCGGGTCGAACCAGGCCGCGGGGCCGCCGGCGACGGCGAGCGCGATGCCGGTGAGGGTGCCGGTGCCGCGGCCGAACTTCCCGGCGACCGCCACGCCGGTGCGCGTGCCGGCCGGGGCGTGCTGGTCGAGCCAGGCGCCGACGCCGCCGTGCAGCACCTCGCCGGACAGGTCGAAGCCGGACTCGGCCTCGGGCTCGACCGCGTCGAGGTACTGGTAGAGCCGCTCCCGCAGCACCCGGAACTCCAGCGAGTCGAAGATCTGGTGCACGGCCTCGCGGTCCCAGCCCCGCCACTTCACGTCTTCCGGGCCGATCGGCAGCTCGAGGTCGCTGCGGAGCTCGTTGAGCCCGTAGTTGCGGATGATCTCGGGGATGTGGGCGCGCACGTTCTCGCCGGCCTTGCCCTTGATCTCGTCGACGCGGGCGATGATCTGATCGAGCCCGCCGAACTGCACGATCCACTTGGCCGCGGTCTTGTCGCCGACCCCGGGGACGCCGGAGAGGTTGTCGCTGTCCTCGCCGACGAGCGCGGCCTTGTCGCGGTACCGCGACGGCGGGATCCCGTACTTCTCCTCGACCTTGGCCGGGGTCATGCGGTCCATCTCGGTGACGCCGCGCTTGAGATACAGCACCGTGACGACGTCGGTGACCAGCTGGAACGCGTCGCGGTCGCCGGTGATGATCGAGGTCGGCAGGCCGAGCTCGGTGGCCTGCCGGGCGAGCGTGGCGATGACGTCGTCGGCCTCGAAGCCGTCCTTCTCCACGAACGGGATCCGCAGCGCGTTGAGGATCTCCTTGATGAGGGGCACCTGGCCGGCGAACTCGGGCTGGGTCGCGGCGCGGTTGGCCTTGTACTCCGCGTACTGCTCCAGGCGGAACGTCTTGCGCGAGACGTCGAAGGCCACCGCGATGTGCGTGGGCTGCTCGTCGCGCAGCATGTTGATCAGCATCGACGTGAAGCCGAAGACGGCGTTTGTCGTCTGGCCCGTCACCGTAGAGAAGTTCTCCTTCGGCAGGGCGTGGTACGCCCGGTAGGCGAGCGAGTGCCCGTCGAGCAGCAACAGCTTGGAGTCAGTCGAACCCGTCACGCCAGCGAGCCTAGTCCGGGGGTATGACAAAAACCGCGGAGCCCCTCACGGCGTTTCACGCGTATTGTCCGATTCGCCCCACCGGCGGCACTTGCCGGGAAGCCCGCCGCGAAAACTTCGGACAAAGCGATTCGCGTTGCGGTTGCGAACAGGAAGATTACGACTGCGCAACTTCCTTGGGCGTGTTGGGCCGAAGGCCTAGTGCCGCGCAGGCAGTGTCATTAGGTTGTGCGTTCATCAGCGTCTTGGCATCTAGGCGCAACCACGCCTACCGCGCTGTTAAAAAGGAGACAGGTGATGATCCGCCCCAATCTCGGATGGCGCTCGGTCGCCGTGCTGAGCGCCGCCTGCCTGGCGCTCAGTGCCTGCGGCGATAACAAGGCCGACAGCCCCTCGGCGGCTGCCACCAGCGGCGGCGCCGCGGCGGCCGGCGACGGTGTGCTCAAGATCGGCACCATCCTGCCGCAGACCGGCTCGCTGGCCTTCCTCGGCCCGCCGGAGTTCGCCGGCGTCGACGTGGCGATCAAGGAGATCAACGACAACGGCGGCGTCCTTGGCAAGCCGGTGCAGATCCAGCACATGGACTCGGGCGACACCTCCACGGACATCGCCACCCAGTCGGTGAACAAGCTGCTCACGGACAAGACCGACGTCATCATCGGCGCGGCCTCGTCCTCCGTCTCGCTGTCCGTCATCGACAAGATCACGGGCGCCGGGGTTGTGGAGATCTCGCCGGCGAACACCTCGACGGCGTTCACCGCGTACAACGACCACGGCCTCTACTTCCGCACCGCGCCCCCGGACACCCTCCAGGGCCGCGTGCTCGGCGACCTGATCGTCCAGGACGGCAACGCCACCACCGGCATGCTGGTCCTCAACGACTCCTACGGCACCGGCCTCGCCGAGAACGCCAAGAAGGAGATCGAGAGCGGCGGCGGCAAGGTCGTCGCGTCGGTGACCTACGACCCGAAGGCCGCGGACTTCAGCGGTGAGGTCGGCCAGATCAAGCAGGCCAACCCGGACGCGATCGCGATCATCGGCTTCGACGAGACCAAGAAGATCGTCCCGAAGCTGCTCGAGCAGGGCCTGAAGAACAAGAAGTGGTACTTCGTCGACGGCAACATCGCCGACTACTCGAAGGACTTCCAGCCCGGCACCCTGACCGGCTTCAAGGGCACCCAGCCCGGCGCCGAGACCAAGGCCGACTTCAAGCAGCGCCTGCTGGGCGTCAACAAGGACCTGAAGGACTTCAACTACGCGGTCGAGTCCTACGACGCCACCATCCTCTCGGCCCTGGCGGCCGAGGAGGCCGGCAGCGACAACCCGGGCGAGATCGCCAAGCACCTGACCACCGTCTCCAAGGGCGGCGAGAAGTGCACGGGCTACAAGAAGTGCCTCGACCTGATCAAGGCCAAGAAGGACATCGACTACGAGGGGCTCTCGGGCCCGATCTCCTTCAACGACGCCGGTGACCCGGCCGAGGCCACCATCGGTGTCTACACCTACGGTCCGGACAACAAGCTCCTCCCCGAGGTCAAGTACCAGGCCGGCAAGATCTGAGCCTGACGGCCCCGAAGGCCCCCGCCGCGCAAGCGGCGGGGGCCTTTTCGTGCGCGGAAAAGAGCGGAAAAGAACGGACGAAAGACCCAAAAGTCCGGGCTCGGGCCCGCGTCACCTGCGGACCGTCGCTCCCGCCAGACAAAGGCCGGCCCTGCAGGCCTGCGGCCGGAGAGGGCCGGCCAGCCGGGTCCGCGGTGCCACGAACGGAACGGGCTGGCGCCCGTCGCGGATACAACCTCGGAACTATCGTTCCGCGAGCGGAACAATAACCGCATTATCAAGATCGACGTTGATATTTCGGAACGCAAGACCACCATTGTAAAAACGCCGTGAAATCAGCCAGGAGGCGTAACGAAAAAATCCCGCGCCCCCGTGGGAGGCGCGGGATTTCCGCGGTGCAAAAACGATGGTTCAGGCGCGCGCGAGCGTCCCGAGGTACAACTCGATGACCCGCGGGTCGTTGATGAGGCCCTCGCCCGAGGCCGTGTAGGCGTTGCGCCCCTGGTCGAGCACATACCCGCGGTCGCAGATCTGCAGGCACCGCCGCGCGTTCTGCTCGACCATCACGACCGTCACGCCGGTCGAGTTGATCTGCTTGGTCCGGAAGAACACCTCGTCCTGCAGCGCCGGCGAGAGGCCGGCCGACGGCTCGTCCAGCAGCAGGACCGTGGGCTCCATCATGAGCGCCCGGGCCATGGCCACCATCTGCCGCTCGCCGCCCGACATGAGCCCGGCCCGCTGCTTGCGCCGCTCGGCCAGGGTCGGGAAGAGCTGCGTGACGAAGTCGAAACGCTCCTTGAACCGCTTGGGCCGCAGGAACGTGCCCATCTGCAGGTTCTCCTCGATGGTCAGCGCGGCGAAGACGTTGTTCGTCTGCGGCACGAAGCCGATGCCCCGCTCGACCAGCGCGTGCGCCTTGAAGTTGGTGATGCTCTCCCCGCGCAGCGTGACCGTGCCCGAGCGGATGTTCACCAGCCCGAACATGGCCTTGAGCAGCGTCGACTTGCCGGCGCCGTTCGGCCCGATGATGCCGACGAGCTCGCCATCGTGCACGTAGAGGTCGGCGCCGTTGAGGATGTTGACGCCCGGCAGGTACCCGGCGACGACGTCGTCGGCGCGCAGGACCGCCCCTTCGGCCTTCGACACGTGCTCGGTGCGGTCGACGATCTCGTTGCTGACGGGCGCCGCTTCCTCGTCGTCGGGAAGCTCAGGAATTTCGCTGGAAACGGTCACGACCGGTCCTTTCCGTCGGCGTCGGCGGAACTGCCGTCCGCCGCCGCCTGCTCCTGCTCGAGCTCGTCGACGGCGCCGATGAGCGCCACCTCGCCGCCCTCGGCGAGGTCGCCGGCGTCGTACTCCTCGCCGCCGACCGTCTTCACCGCGCCGTCGTGGTGGGCGCCCAGGTAGGCGTCGATCACTCGGGGGTCGGCCATGACCTTGTCCGGGGTGCCCTCGGCGATCACGCCGCCCTGCCCCATGACGATGATCCAGTCGCTGATGTCGTGGACCATGTCCATGTCGTGCTCGACGAACAGCACCGTCATGCCGTCCTCGCGCAGCTGCTTGACGTGGCCGAGCAGCGACTGCGTCAGGGCCGGGTTCACGCCGGCCATCGGCTCGTCGAGCATGACCATCTCGGGCTGCACCATGAGGGCCCGGGCCATCTCCAGCAGCTTGCGCTGGCCGCCGGAGAGGCTGCCGGCGAAGTCGTCCTTCTTGGCGATGAGCTTGAAGCGGGTGAGCAGGTCCTCCGCGCGCGCGGTGACCTCGGCCTCCTGCTGCCGGTAGATGGCCGGGATCAGGGCGCGCCAGAAGGTCTCGCCCTTCTGCCCGGTCGCGCCCAGCCGCATGTTGTCCATGACGGTGAGCTTGGACAGCGCCTTGGTCAGCTGGAAGGTGCGGACCATGCCGGTGCGGGCGACCTTGTGTGCGGCTACACCCGAAAGGCTCTTGCCGTTGAACGTCCAGGAACCCTCGTCCGGCACGTCGAAGCCGGTGAGCAGGTTGAAGAACGTCGTCTTGCCGGCGCCGTTGGGCCCGATGAGCGCGGTGATGGAGCCGCGCTGCACCTCGGCGTGCTTGACGTCGACGGCGGTGAGGCCGCCGAAGCGGCGCACGACGCCGTCGGCGACGAGGATCGGGTCGGGCTTGGGCACGCCCGGCTCGCACGGAACGTCGGCCAGGGCCGCCGTGGCGCGCTGCTTGGCGGTGCCGGTGGCCTGCGTGGGCTCAGCGGACATCGAGCATGACCTCCCTCTTGTCGCCGAAGATGCCCTGCGGGCGGTAGATCAGCAGCAGGATCAGGCCGATGCCGACCAGGATGTACCGCACCGAACCGGCCTGGTTGGTGCTGATCAGCCACGACGGGATGTCCTTGTTGTTGATCGCCTCGGACAGCGTCGCGTCGATGAAGACGAGCAGCACCCAGAAGATCGCCGCGCCGACGACGGGGCCGAAGACCCGCGCCGCGCCGCCGAGGATGACGATCGTGTACGCGAAGAACGTGAACTCGGTGCCCCACGTGTCCGGCTGCACCGCCGCGCGGTCGAGGGCGAAGACGAAGCCGCCGAGGCAGCCGATGACGCCGCCGATGACCAGCGACTGCATCTTGTACGAGAAGACGTTCTTGCCGAGGCTGCGTACCGCGTCCTCGTCCTCCCGGATGGCCTTGAGCACGCGGCCCCACGGGCTCTTCATGAGCAGCCACACGACCAGGCAGGACAGCGCCACCAGGGTCCAGCCGACCAGCAGCACCCACAGCTCACGGTCGGTGAACGTGATGAGGTCGCCGAAGAGGCTGACGCCCTTGCTGCCCTGGAACGGGCTCAGGTCGTAGAAGTCCTGCGAGAAGCCCTGCAGGCCGTCGGAGGCGCCGGTCCACTTGTGCAGGCCCGTCGCCCGGTAGATGAGCCGGATGATCTCGGCCGCCGCGATGGTGACGATGGCCAGATAGTCCGCGCGCAGGCGCAGCGTCGGGATGCCGAGCAGCAGCGCCAGGATGATCGCCGCGGCCAGGCCGATCGCCACGCCGAGGAAGAACGGCAGGTCGAACGTGGAGACGGTGATCGCGATGCCGTACGCGCCCACGCCCAGGAACGCCGACTGCCCGAAGTTCAGCAGGCCAGTGTAGCCGAAGTGGACGTTGAGGCCGATGGCCGCGAGCGCGTAAGCAATAGTGGTGGACCCGATGATCGCTTCCAGCGAGACGCTGAAGATGGAGTGCCAGTTCATCGTGTCCCCCTCAGCCGATCCGCGTCCGGCGGCCCAGGATGCCCTGTGGCCGGAAGAGCAGGATCACGATCAGTACGCCCAGCGCGCCAACGGTCTTGAGCTCCGACGGAATCCACAGCGTCGACAGCTGCACGAACAGGCCGATCACGAGGCTGCCCACCAGGGCGCCCCAGGCGGTACCGAAGCCGCCCAGCGTGACGGCCGCGAACACCAGCAGCAGGATCTGGAAGCCCATCTGGTAGCCGACGTTCTGGTAGGTCCCCAGGAGCACGCCGGCCAGCGCGGCCAGGGCGCCGCCGATGGTCCAGACCAGCCGGATGATGCGGTCCACGTTGATGCCGGAGGCCGCCGCGAGGGCCGGGTTGTCGGCGACCGCGCGGGTCGCCTTGCCCAGGCGGGTGCCGAGCAGCGCCCAGGACACGGCCACGATGGCCACGATGGCGACCACGTCGCAGACGAGGTTCTTCGGCGCGATCAGGAACGGCCCGTACTGATGGCCGGGCTGGCCGTTGTACTGGGCGAAGGCGCGGGTCTCGCCGCCGAAGAAGTACAGGAAGATGTACCGCACCGCGAGGGACAGGCCGATCGAGATGATCATCGTCGTGACCATGTTGGTGCGGCGCCGGCGCAGCCAGCCCCAGAACGCCCGGTCCTGCGTGTAGCCGAGCAGGCCGCCGATCACGACGGCGATCAGGCCGGACAGGACCAGCGGCAGCCCGATTGTCACGTTGAACAGGAAGGTGATCAGCGCACCGAAGGTGACCAGCTCGCCGTGGGCGAAGTTGGTCAGGCCGGTGGTGCCGAAGATCAGCGAGACGCCGAGCGCGGCCAGCGCGATGATGAGCGCGAAGTGCAGTCCGCTGTAGAGCAGGTCGGCGTACCGGTCCAGTTCCGACGGCGCCTTGGGCGCGTTCGGCTGGTTCTGACCGGTCGCCCCGCCCGCCCCGCCGAGCGGGAACAGCACGTTACGGGCCTGGCCGTCGGCCACCTGCGGCGTCAGGCTGGGCCGGTTGTTGGTCAGGGTGACGCCCGCCGGCAGGGAGGTCTGATCGAGGTCGACCCGGTAGGTGCCGGGGCCCGGGACCGGAATACTCCATTTGCCCTGAGCGTCTGAGGCTGCTTCGCCGACGGGCGCGCCGTCCTGGGTGAACGCTTTGATCTTGACTCCGGCGACGGGGGCGTCGCCGTTCTTCAGCGTTCCCTGTAGTGCTTCGCCCTCGGCCCAGGCGCTTGTGGCGCCCACTCCGAAGGAGAGCATCACGCAGGCCAGGAAGGCCGTGAGCATGATCACGGCTCTACGCAATGGTGCTCCTCGAATCAACGGTGACTGGCTGTGATCCCGAGCCTCGGGACTGGCGGATCATAGCCCGGCCCTCAAGGCAATAGCGGGCCGTTACCAAGCCGTTATTCGATGTCCAGCAAGCTGCCGCGAAACACGCCGTGCGCAGGTAAAAGGTCAGGACTCGGCGATTACGGTGGTGTTTCCCCCGGCGGTTTCGGCGATGATCCGGTCGGCCACTTCCCGCATCGTCATGCGGTGGTCCATCGCGGTGCGCTGGATCCATTTGAAGGCCTGCGGCTCGTTCATGCCGTAGGTGGCCATGAGCTGGCCCTTGGCGCGCTCCACGACCTTGCGCGTCTCGAGCCGCTCGGTAAGCGTGGCGACCTCGGACTCGAGCACCGACAGCTCCGCGTACCGCGACACGGCGATCTCCACCGCCGGCACCAGGTCGCTCTTCTGGAACGGCTTGACCAGGTAGGCCATCGCGCCCGCGGCGCGCGCCCGCTCCACCAGGTCCCGCTGGCTGAACGCGGTGAGGATGACGACCGGCGCGATCCGCCCGCCGGCGATCTTCTCGGCCGCGGCGAGCCCGTCCATGATCGGCATCTTGATGTCCAGGATCACGAGATCCGGCTTGAGCTCCTCGGCGAGCCGGACAGCCGTTTCGCCGTCGCCGGCCTCGCCGACGACGTCGTAGCCCTCCTCGACGAGCATCTCCCGCAGGTCGAGGCGGATGAGCGCCTCATCTTCCGCGATGAGCACCCGACGGCTCTGTGCCTCGGCCACAAGCCTCTCCCGATCCGATCCGACGTGTCCGACGGCGGTTACCGTCGCGATCAGAGTAGTGGGTACCCTAGTGCGGCGTACTCGTCCCGGTATCCCAATCGGCAGAGGAACGGAGCTCAAACCTCCGACAGTGTGGGTTCGAATCCCACCCGGGGCACCAAAACGGCACACAAGCCCCACGAGAACGTGATGCCGGACACGGTCACGTGTGCGTAACTCCCACCGCGGCAGGACTAGGGCCTAGTCGAGGCGGACCGGATCGGCGCCCTCGGTCAGCAGGTCCAGGCCCGCGCCGGTCACGACCTGAGCCGGCTGGCGGTCCCGCCCGGCCAGCGCGGCCAGCCGGGCGATCGGCAGGCGGTCCGGTTCCACCGCGCAGGCGAAGACCACGTTGCCGAAGCGCCGCCCGCGCAGCAGGTCCGGCCGCACGATCAGGCACACGTCGGCGAACGCCGTGCGCAGCGTCGCCCCCTGCGACCGGGAGAACGCGAGCGGGGCCAGGTCGGCCACGTTGAGCGCGTAGACGCCGCCGGGGGCCAGCAGCCGGGCCACGGCGGACGCGAAGACGACGTCGGACACGCTCTCGGGCATCTGCGCCGCGTCGTACACGTCGCCGATGATCAGGTCGTAGGCGCCGGCGTCGAGCTCGGCGACGGTCGCGCGGGCGTCGCCGAAGCGCAGGTCGATGCGCGCGTCCGGGGGCAGCGGCAGGACGCGCTGGACGAACGCGGCCAGCCGGCGGTCGCGCTCGACCACGAGCTGCTCGGAGCCCGGGCGGGTCGCGGCCACGTACCGCGGCAGCGTGAACGCCCCGCCGCCCAGGTGCAGCGCGCGGATCGGCCGGCCTTCCGGGAACGCGGTGTCGACGACCGAGCCGACGCGGCGCGTGTACTCGAAGTACAGGTGGGTCGGGTCGAGCACATCGACGTACGACTGCTGCACCTCCTCGACGAGGAGCGTCCAACCGCCCTTGCGGCGGGGGTCTCGCACCAGGCGGGCCGCCCCGTACTCCCCCTGCTCGGCGATCCCGTCGATGATCTCCCGCCAGCTTCCCATTGGGGCACAACCTACCGCGACTGGGTGTGCCAGGCGACGGCGTACCGCACCGCCCTCGACGCCGGCCTGCCGTTCGGCCTGACCCTGTTCGTCAACGCGGAGCCCGCCGCGCTCGGCGTTGCGTGCCCGCCCGACCTGGCCCCGACGATCCTCGACGCCCAGCTGCGGCTGCGGGTGGTGGTCGAGATGGGAGCGGGCCATCGGCGCCGACCCGGCGCGCCCCTGCTCAGCGCGGCCGAGGCGTGCCGCGGCGCGGGCTGGGGCGTGGCCCTGGACGACGTGGGCGCCGAGTGGTCGGCCCGCACTTCGCGGGCGCGCTCGTGGCCCGGGACCCGGCCGACACCGGCCCCGAGGAGCAGCGGCGGTTCACGCACGCGCTGACGTACGACCGCGACCTGGTCCTCGACGCGGCCCGTGCGCTCCTGCAGTGGATTGTGCCAACATAGGCGCCCATGAGGCGCATGCTGCTCGTCGCGCTGCTGGTGCTGGTCTCCCTCGGCGGCGCGGCACTGTCCGGGCACGCCCCCGACGCCGCCGGGACCGCGGCGCCCGGCGCCGACCCGATCAAGGTCCGGGTGGAGCTGACCCAGGGTCGGGTCGACGAGGTCCGGCACACAGTGCAGATCTCGATGCACAACGACGGGCCGGCCAAGCTCGTCGTGCAGCAGATCGAGCTGCGGGCGCCGTCGTTCAAGGGCGTCGGGCCGGTCAAGGCCGACGCGTGGCTGCCGCCGGGCGGCCTGCAGGTCGACGTGCCGGTGGCGTACGGAACCGGCATCTGCACCGGCGACGACCTGCATCCCCGCGCGGCCGCCGCCACCGTGGCGCTGCGCGTGCAGACCGAGAACGGCCAGGTGAGCGACGTCCAGGTGCCGCTGGCCACCCCGAACCCGATGCTCGACAAGTTCCTCGCGATCGACTGCCAGCAGGCGTACCTCGACCGCCAGGCCACGTTCACGTTCGGCCCGTGGACCCACCTGCCCAGCGGCTGGGTCCAGGGCACCGTTGTGGTTCACCGCACCGGCTTCAAGGGCACGATCACGCTGCAGGAGTTCGTCGGCAGCATCCTGCTCGAGGTGCTGCCGACCCCGCTGCGGGAGGCGACCCCGAAGCCGTACGGCGTGCTCCCGCCCGGCACCGGCGAGCTGAAGATCCCGATCATCGTCGACGGCGAGCGCTGTACCCCGCACGCCCTCGCCGAGATCAAGAAGCCGTACGTGTTCCCGGCGTGGGTCAGCCTCGACGGCGGCCCGCTGCTGTACACCGAGCTCAAGATCACCGATGCCGAGGTCGCCGCGTTCAAGCCGGTCATCGATGCCTGCGCGGCCGGGCACACGCAGATGTGAGCCCGGAGTTTTAAGCCAGCTTTAGGCCGGTTGCGACGAATGACGCCTGGTGCCATGCTCCCAGCCATGTCCGAGGCCGGTCGGCGGGCCCGCGCCGCTCTCCCCGCGGTCGCCCTGCTGGTCCTCGCGACCGCGGCGACGCTGGGCCTGTCCACGCTGCTCGGCTTCGCGCCGCGGCCGCCCGCCTGGCGGATCGTGCTCACGTTCGCCGTCGCGCTCGCGCTCGCCCTGGTCGCGGCCGACCAGGTCCGGGCCGCGCTCACCGACTGGCAGGGCGCGGCCGCCGCCGAGTGGGGTGCGCACCGCCGCCCGCGGCGCAACCTGGTCACCGGCGACGTCACGCAGCCCCGGCGCGACGTGGACGAGTACACCGGCGAAATGAAGAAGCCGGAGCGCCTGAAGGTGCGCCGTCCGTCCTGGGTGCGCCTCGGGGTCACCGTGCCCCTCGCGCTCGTCCTCGCCGCCCTGCTGTGGGTGCCGCAGCTGCCCGGGCACGCTGGAGCGCTCAAGGTGACGTCGTTCTTCTTCGGGTACGCCGCCTACGCCCTGCCCTTCCTGCCCCTGCTGCTCGCCTGGCCGCTCCCCCGCCTGCCCCGCGAGCCCTGGCCCGGCCGGCTCCTGCTGGTCCCGGTGGCCGACCGGCGGCTGTGGCGCGGCGCCGAGCTCGCCACGCTCGGCTCGGCCACCCTGCTCTTCCTGCGCGAGCGGGTGCTGACCCGGGCCACCGGCATCGTCGTGGCCGCGCTCGGCCTGCTGCACCTGGTGCGCGGCAACCCCGCCGTGCTCGACGGCGGCGCGGCCCGGGCCGGCGGCCTGTTCGGCTTCCTGATCGCCGAGCCGCTGGCCTTCGTACTCGCCGCAGGCGGGGCGATCGCGCTGCTCGGCGGCGTGCTCGGCGTCGCCGCGGGGATCATCGCGGCGTCGGTCGGGCGGGCCTGGGGCACCGTGACCGGGTACGCCGTGCTGGCCGTCGTGGTCGCGGGGCCGCTGGGCGCGGTGGGCGCCGGGCACTGGTACGGCTTCGAGTACTACCTGCGCACCGAGAACGGGCACGTGGTCGTCGTGGCCGGGCTCTCACCCACGCACCGGCAGGCGGTGCACGACACGAACCTCGCCGTCGACGGGCTCTCCCCCTCGCTGCGGCAGCTGTTCGCCGACGGGCTGCCCGTCGCCGACTACGCCGACGGCGACCGGATCGCCAAGGCCCTCGCCGCGCCGTCGACCGCCGCCGCCGACGCCTACGCCGGGGAGCAGTTCGACCTCAAGACCGGCGAGTGCTTCGACTGGATCGGCGGGTCGTCGCAGCTGCGGTACGTCGCGCAGTGCAACGCCGCGCACGTCGGCGAGGTCACCTTCGTCGGGCACCTGCCGTTCACCGTCGACCCGGGCGCCAAGGCGGTGGACACCGCGACGCGGGCGATGTGCGAGCAGTCCTACGGGGACTATCTCGGCGTACCGTTCGGGCAGTCCTTCCTGCCGCTGGAGAAGCCGCTCCTGCCGCCCGGCCTGGACAAGACCTGGCACGCCCGGCCGGTCATCGCCTGCTGGCTCAACTCGGTCGGGCCGTGGCCGCTGAAGGGCACCAGGACGGTGGCGGCGCTGCAGCAGAAGGCGTCCTGGGGCCCGTCCGGCGGCTGCAAGATCGAGGTGCCGGACGCGCTGCGCATCACCGCCGAGCAGCCGAACGTACGCTGCCTCGCGCCCGGCCCCGAGCAGCGCCTCAGCGTGCCGGGGGGCGGCTTCAACATCGACCTCGAGTTCGCCGCGATCGGCAAGTCGGCCGGCGGGGCGCGCATCGGCGCCGGGTGCTTCGACGGGGCGAACCTCGCGAACGGGTACAGCTTCGAAATCAACGCCGACGGGGTCATCGAGATCTACAAGCACGCCGGGGACCAGCACCCCAAGGTGGCGGCGTCGGCCAAGCCGAAGAACGCCGGCCCGCCGACGACCGCCTCGACGCCCTTGCAGGTCACGTGCAAACCGACGGGCGACGGCGGGGTGGAGCTGACCGCGTTCTCGACGGGCAACCGCAAGGCGACCTGGGTGGACAAGGAGAACCCCTTCACGTCCCTGAGCCCGAGACTGGTCCTGGCGAACGCCGCCACGGGCGGCGTGGTGATGACCACGATGATCTTCAGCGCCACGAGGCTGTGATTGCGCGCCCGTACCCGTCGGCGGGCTGCCTACGCTGTCGGCATGATCGAGCGGCTGACCCAGCGGTGGCGACGAGAGACGGCGGAGCAAGCGGCGGCGGTGGCCGCGGGAACGTTGCCGGCGGATGGGGCGTACGCGCCGACGGCATTCCCGCCGGAGTTCGTCGCCGCGGTCGACACGGCCCTGGAGGCGTACGAGCGGGAGATCACCGGCCTCGAGCCGCGCACGGACGAGGCAGTGTGGGCCGCGGTCGAACGGGTCGTGGTCGCCCTCAACGAAGCCGACCTGGAGTTCGGCCACCCCATCGAGACGATCACCCGGGAGGAGCTGAGCGAGTACATCGAGGAGGTTCTCGATGCGGCGGGCATCGACGTCGAGGCGTTGCTGGAGCGCCGCGGCGCCGACGAAGCCGCCGGCGAATGGCGCGACTGGTGACGGCGAAAACGCGGGCGCTACCGCAGGCGTAGGTGTGCGCCCCACGCGACCGGTTGCCGGCCCGGGTCAGGCGGCGGTCATCGCCAGCAGGAGCTGGCCGCCCGGGCGGGTCGACATGCGCACCGGCAGGGCCATCATGCGGCCCGCGCGGACCAGTACCGTCGCGGTGTCCAGGTCGGCCACGCGCAGGCCCGGGGAGCCGCTGCGCGCCGGGCCCGAGACCATGAGCACGCTGCGCCAGGCGGCCTCGGCCAGGCGGCGCGAGTGGCGCACCTGGCGGGTCGAGCGCGGCTCGGCGGGTGCGGCGCACAGGTCGGCGTACCCCTGCGCCCACGCGCGGTCGAGGAACGTGCCGGCCCCCGGGTCGGCGAACACGCGGAAGATCTCGTAGCGGTGCCGGTTACCGGCCGTGTAGCGGTGGACACTCGCCGTGCGGCCCGCGGCGGTCAGCAGCTCCGCGAGGCGCTCGGCCGCCGCCCCGCGGTTGAACTCGGCCAGCACTCCGTCGAGAGATCGTGCCCGGGTGCCCCCCAGCGCCCGGGCACGGCCTCCTCCTCCACACACCCCCGTACATCGCACCAGCACGGCCGCCTCGAACGCGGCGACGGTCGAGGCTCGGTAACGCTCGCCGCTCGACACGATGTCCACGGGAACACCGTGGCAACCGGCGACCCGCCGCGGGAGAGGCCGCCGCTGTTCCTTGACGAACTCTTGAAGGTGAGGCTCCCGTACCATGGGCGCACGATGCGGGTGATGCTGGTGGAAGACGACGCACGGGTGGCGGCCGCCCTGGCCACCGCCCTGCGCCGGCGCGGGCACGAGGTGGTGCACTGCCCGACCGCGCAGTCCGCCCTGGACACGTTCGCGGGCGAGCCCTTCGACCTGATCCTGCTCGACCTCAACCTGCCCGACGGCGACGGCATCGAGGTGTGTCGCACGCTGCGCCGCAAGGACGAGAGCGTCGCGATCATCGCGGTCACCGCGCGGGCCGAGGAGCGCGACCGGGTCATCGGGCTGCAGACCGGCGCCGACGACTACGTCGTGAAGCCGTACTCCATGGCCGAGCTCAACGCGCGCATCGAGGCGGTGCTGCGCCGGGCCGCCCGGGCCGCGCCGCCGCCGAGCGAGGTGCTCACCGCCGGGCCGGTCTCCGTCGACGTGGCCGCGCGCCGGGTGCTCGCCGACGGGCGGGACGTGGCGCTGACCCGCAAGGAGTTCGAGATCCTCGCCGTGCTGGCCCGCACGCCGGGGGTCGTGGTGTCGTACGACCGCCTGATCCTCGCCGTCTGGCAGACCAGCTTCGTCGGGCGGCACACGCTCGACGTCCACGTCGGCTCGCTGCGCGCGAAGCTCGACGTGCCCGGGCTCGTGCAGACCGTCCGTGGCGTCGGGTACCGCCTCGCGCCATGAGGGTCCGGCTCGGCACGGTGTACCTCGTCCTGCTGCTGCTCGTGCTGGCGGCGCTGGAGGTACCTCTGGCGATTTCCCTCGCCGGTCGCGACACCCAACGGCTGGTCGCCGACCGGCTCGCCGACGCGACGCGCTTCGCCACCTTGGCCGAACCCGCGCTGCGCGACACCGACACGGCGGAACTGGCGGCCGAGCTGACCCGCTACGACGACGTGTACGGCGTCGCCGCGGTCGTGGTCGACCAGGACGCCCACCAGGTCGTCGGCTCCCGCCCCGACCTGCGCCTCGCCGACGACGACGTGCTGCGCCAGGCCCGCCGCGCGCTGGAGGGGCGCGAGGCGAGCGAGGACGGCACGATCTGGCCGTGGCGCACCGACCCGCTCGTGGTCGCGGTGCCGGTCGGCCGGGGCGGCGAGGTGATCGGCGCCGTCGTGACCATCTCGCCGACCCGCAGCAACGCCAACGGCGTCGGCAGCGCCTGGGGCATCCTGGCCGGCGGCGGGCTCGTGGTGCTCTTCGCCGGCATCGTCGCGGCCTGGTCGCTGGCGCGCTGGACGCTGCGCCCGGTCGCCGAGCTCGACGCGGCCGCGCACGAGCTCGCGGCCGGCGACTACACGGTGCGCGTCCCGGCCGCCGACGGCCCGCCGGAGCTGCGCCGCCTCGGCAACGCCTTCAACGAGATGGCGGCGACCGTCGCCGACGCCCTGGAACGGCAGCGCGCGTTCGTCTCGCACGCCAGCCATCAGCTGCGCAACCCGCTGACCGCGCTGCGCCTGCGCGTCGAGGACCTCGGCGTCGACCTCACCGACCCGCAGGCGGTCGAGGGTCACCGCCTCGCGCTGGAGGAGACCGAGCGCTTCGGCGACGTGCTCGACAGCCTGCTCGCGCTGGCCCGGGCCGAGCGGGGCAAGTACGACCTCACCGACTTCGACGCGGGCGAGACCGCCTGGGCGCGCGTGCTGGCCTGGCAGCCGGTGGCCGCGAAGAAGGACATCACGCTGCGGTACGTGCGCCCGGCCCGTCCGCTGCGCGCCCGCGCCGTGCGCAACGCGATCGACCAGGCCCTGGACGCACTCATCGACAACGCGGTGAAGTTCTCCGGCCCCGGAACCACGGTGACGGTACGCCCCAGCGCCGACGACAACGGCGTGGACCTCCACGTGATCGACAACGGCCCGGGCCTGACCGAGCAGCAGCGCGAGATGGCGATGGAGCGCTTCTGGCGCGCCCCCGACGCCCAGAACGTCGACGGCAGCGGCCTGGGCCTGCCCATCGTCGCCGTGCTGGTCGACGCCTCGGGCGGCCGCTTCGACCTGCTGCCCAACGAGCCGTCGGGCCTGCACGCCCGGGTCTGGTTCCCCGCCGCCCTGTAACGCGACGTCCGATCCCCGCCGGCGTTCTTCCGGGTGTACCGGCACGCTGGGGGCATGGACGAGCCCGACCGCTACGAACGAGCGAGCGCGGGGTTCGCGGCCGCCCTGCGCGAGGTGCACCCGCAGCAGTGGACGGCTCCGACCCCCTGCGCCGAGTGGGACGTGCGCGCCCTGGTCAACCACATGACCCGCGGCAACCTGAACTACGTCGCCCTCCTCGCGGGCGCGACGGCCGCCGACTTCATCCGGCTCCGCGACGCCGACGCGCTCGGAGCCGACCCGGTCGCCGCGTACGACGCCTCGGTCCGCGACTGCGCGCACGCCTTCCGCGCGCCGGGCGCCCTGGACCGGCTGCTCGACTACCCGCTGGGCCGGGCGCGCGGGGGCCGGCTGCTTGCGGTACGGACGACAGACAGTCTTATCCACACCTGGGACCTGGCCCGCGCGGTCGGCGCCCCCGAGGCGCTCGATCCCGGGCTGGCCGCGTGGGCGGCGGCGAGCCTGGAGCAGACGTACGCGGGCCTGGCCGGCCTGGAGCGCTTCTTCGCGCCGGAGCAGCCGTCGGAGCGGCCGTCGGCCGGGGACGAACAGGACCGGCTGCTGCGCCGGCTCGGGCGGTGCCCCTAGACACAGTTCGGGCTGTCGGACATGGGCGTACTGCACTGCAGGTAGCGTGCGCGCATGCTTCGTGCCGCTCGAGTGCCGCTGGCGATCGCCGTGACCGCGACCGTCGTCGCCGAGGCCGGGATGCTGGTGACCATCGTCCTGCTCGTGCTGCCGGCGACGGGCCGCGCCCTGGCCGGCCCGGACGGCGACCCGCCGGCGGCCGCGCCCGAGCTGCCGATGGTGGACACCGGCTTCGCGGTGCCCGTGCCCGTCGCGGCGCCTCCGCCCGGGCCGCTGCGGGCCGCGCCGCCACGCTTCGCGGTCGCCGGCGCGGTGACGCTGGCCGGGTACGCCGCCGCGATGCTGCTGACCGCCGACCTCGGCGACGCCTCGATCGTGCTGCTGGTGCTCGGCGGGCCGTTCGCCATCTGTACCGCCATCGCGTGCAGCGCCGCGGTCCGGGCCCGTAGCGGCCGCCGGGGCGCGGTGATCGGGGGCCGCCTGGCCGCGGGACTCATGCTGCTGCTGCAGACGCTGCTGCTGATGCAGGTCGTCTCCGCGGCCGCCACCCCGCTCGCCGCGGAGGGCCCGCACCTGGCGCTGCCGCTCGGCGTCACGTTCGTCGCCGCCGTCACGGCCGGCATCGTGCTGACGCTGGCCGGGCGGGCGGGGCTGGGGCACCCGGCCACATCGCGGCACGTCCGGCCGCCGGCTCCCGTCTCCTGGTCCTCGTGGGCCCCGTCGGCCGCCGCGGGCCCGCCGCCGCCGGCCGCGTCCGGCAACGACTGGGTGGCCCCGTGAAGCCGGTCTACGCGGTGAGGACCCGCAACGTCTCGGTTCCGTGCTGGGGGAAGCCGCGCGCGTTGTAGCCGGTCAATCATCGCGATCGACACGAGGAGGCCGGGGGCCTCCTGCCGCGGAGGCCCGCCGTCCGGTTCAGCGGACGATGCGCGGGGCGTCGAAGTCGCGGTTGTCGATGACGATGTCCGCTCGTTCGGCGGGGCGGACCTCGGCCAGGTACAGCTCCTCGCCCGGGATGTAGTAGGTGCGGTACCGCTCGGCGGCCGCCTCCGCCGAGACCATCCACGCCTGGTCGCGCGCCGTGCCGCGGTGCAGTACGTCCGCCACCTCGATGTGGACGTACACGCGCAGGTCCCAGTGCCGGAACAGGGCCGGCTTCTGCAGGAAGCCGCCGTCCGCCACGAGGATCGCGTCGTCCGGAGCCACGTGCACGCCCGAGTCGACGGGCGTGCGGCCGCTGAAATCCATGATCTGGGTGCGGTACCGGCGGCTGCCGAGGGGGCCCAGCGGGACCAGCAGCTCATCGCGGATGGCGTCGACGTCGAACATTTCGAAGTAGTAGCTCTCCGGCGAGCCGGGTGGATATTGCGTACGCCGGTCCACGTGCCGTTTGAAGTGGTCGACCGCGACCCGGAGCACGGGCCGGGCCGTCCTCCCGCGCAGGACGGCGGCCAGCTCGTCGGCCAGGGTCGTCTTGCCCGCGGCGGAGTGGCCGTCGATGCCCACGCGTGTCGGGTGATCCGGCCGCGGCACGAGGACCCGGCGGGCCAGCTCGTCCAGCACCTGCTGCCGGGGCGTGGTCATCGCGGCGCGGGACGGCCGGTGATGCCGTCCAGGACGGTGGTCAGGTTGCGATCGAAGTCCTCCTCGGCCTCGAGGTGGGCGCCGTCGATGACGAGCCGGGCGATGGTCGGGTACCGGCCGGTCTCCAGTTGCCGCGTCAGGTAGGGGCCGAGGCTGGCCTGCCAGGCGCGCTCGTCGGTGCCGGTGGAGCGCGCGGTGCGCCGCTCGGTGATCTCCCGGCGGAGCGCGCCGATGAGGAAGGCGCTCAGGGTTCCCGCGGCCCGCTGCAGGTCGGCGATGTCCCGCACGCCCGGGGCCTGGCTGAGCGCCGCCGCCGTCGACTCGCCCACGGCGAGCGCGTTCGGGCCCAGGTGCGGCCTTCCGCCGAGCAGGTCGGCGAACCACTCGTGCTCCAGGGCGGCGACCCGGGTCAGGCGGGCGATGGCCACGACCGCGGCCCGCCAGTCGGCCGGCCGGTCGGCCTCGGCGATCCGGGCGTAGACCGCGTCGACCATCAAATCAAGCAGTTCGGACCGGTTCACCACGTAGTCGTAGAGCCGCATCGGACCGACGCCGAGCTCCTTGGCGATCTTGCGAACCGACAGCCCGTCGAGGCCGTGCTCATCGGCCACCCGGATCGCCGTGGCGGCGATCTTCGCGCGGCTCAACGGAACCGGCGCCGACCGAGTCCGGGGCTCGGGCCGCTCCCAGACGGGCTCCGCCGCGCTAAGGTACGGTGTAGTCACACGATACAGTGTACGCTAAGGAGGTTGACGATGCGCGTAGCGATCGCCGGTGGCGGCCTCGGCGGGCTGACCCTGGCTCGAATCCTGCACCGGCAAAACATCGATGCGGTGGTGTACGAGCGCGAGCCCGACCGATCCGCCCGATCACAGGGCGGATCGCTCGACCTGCACCCGGAGTCCGGGCAGCACGCCCTGGCGGAGGCGGGCCTCACCGCCCGGTTCCGATCCGCCGCGCGGCCCGAGGGCGAGGAGTTGCGCATCCTCGACCCGGCCGGCCGGACCCTCCTGCACCACGAGCCGGAGCCCGGCTCGTTCTCCGGACGACCCGAGATCGACCGGAACGCCCTGCGCGACCTTCTGCTCGATTCGCTCCCCGGCGACACGGTCGCGTGGGGGCACCGCCTCACCACGGCGACACCGGCAGCCGGCGGCGGCTTCCGGCTGGAGTTCGACGGCGGTGACCGATCGGACTGCGAGATCCTCGTCGGCGCGGACGGCGCACGGTCGATGGTCCGGTCGCTGCTGACCGACGCGAAACCGACCTACGTGGCCACCTTGGCCGAGCTGGGCATCGCCGACGTCGACCGGCGCCACCCGCACCTGGCCGAGCTGGTCGGCCCCGGAAACCTGTGGTGCCTCGGCGTGAACCAGCTCCTGGCCGCACAGCGCAGCGGCGACGGCAGCCTGCGCGTCGTCGCGTCCCTGCGCGCGGACGACCACCACGTCGGCAGCAAGCGTGCCCTGCTGGACCTGTTCGACGACTGGAATCCGAGGCTCACCGCACTCATCGAGGCCGGCGACGGCGAGGCGACCCCGCGCCGGATCGAGACCCTGCCGATCGGCACACGCTGGACCGGCCGCCCGGGCGTCACCCTGATCGGCGACGCCGCGCACCTCATGCCGCCGGTGGGTGAGGGCGCCAACCAGGCGATGCTGGACGCCGCGGTACTCGCCCGCGAACTGGCCGCCCACCCCACCGACCCGCACGCCGCGATCCGCGCGTACGAGGAGGAGATGTTCACCAGGATCGGCCCGATCGCCGAAATGTCCGCCCGGGTCCAGGCGATGATGCTGTCCCCGACCGCCGCGGAAGACCTCATCCGCTTCTTCACGGCCCACCCCGCCGAGAACGATGGGCCGCGCCGTGACGGCGCGGCCCACCCGGACGGATCAACGGGTCAAGCGGATGCCGGCGCCGGCGCGGATCTTGAGGGGGTTTGGGTGGAGCGAAGCTCCCCCAACGCGAGCGCAGCGAGCTGAAGGTACTGCTAGGCCTTCTGGGCGCGGTAGTAACGGATCGCGCCGGGGTGCAGGGGCAGTGGCGGAGTGGAAATAGCCGAGCGGATGTTCAGGCGTGCGGCCGCCTGGTGGGCCTTCGCGAGCTCGTCGCGCCCCTCGAACAGCAGGCGCGTCACGCCGTACGCCAGAGGCTCGTTCATCGACATGCGCACCACGAGGTAGTTGGCGATGCCTATGGCCACCGTCGCCGTGATGCCCGTGTACGTCGAGGCCGGTACGACCCGCTCCGCGTAGTAGTCGCCGTACTGCGCCCGCAGCGCCTTCACCGGCTCCGACAGGTCCAGCAGGCGGATCGGGAAGTCGCGGGCCAGGTCGGCGATCGCGGCCACCGGCAGGCCCCCGGAGAAGAAGAACGCGTCGATGCCGCCCGCGCGCAGCGCCGCCACCGAGTCGTCCAGGCCGAGACGCTTCCCCTCGATGGCGATGTCGGAGATCGACAGCACCCGGAGGGCGGTGATGGCGGTGCCGGAGCCCTCGCCGCCGATCGACACGCGGCGCTGGCGCAGGTCGTGCAGGCCCTTCACCGGGCCGCTGGCCGCGACGACCACGTGGATGTGGTCGTCGTACAGGCGGCCCAGGGCGGCCAACTGGTCCGGGTGGCTCTGGTCGTTCTCGGCGGCGATGTCGGCCTGGGTGAACGCCACGTCGGCGGTGCCGTCGAGGATGCTCTGCACGTTGAACTGGGACGCGGCCGTGGTCAGGACGCTGGCGTGGACGTTGGGCAGGTAGCGCTTGCACAGCTCGGCGATCGCGGAGCCGTAGCGGTAGTACACGGCGCCGGGGCTGCCCGTGGCGATGCGCAGGTTGCCGGTGGCCTCCGCGCCGTCCGACTCGCACGCGCTCAAAGGCAAGGCCGCGGCGAACGCGAGCAGCGTGCGGCGTCTCACCGGGTCAGGCCCAGCAGGGGGCGCAGAGCGTCGATGGTCTGCGTCGCGCCCCGGTGGTGCAGCGTGGTCATGCCCAGCGCCCGGGCGGGCTTCAGGTTGCCCGGCAGGTCGTCGACGTACACGCACTCGTCCGGCCGCAGCCCGACCGCCTCCGCGCCCAGGGCGTAGATCTCCGGCGCCGGCTTGCGCAGCCCGACCTCGCCGGAGATCACCACGCCGTCGAAGAGCTCGGCGAGCAGATTGCGGTCGTACCGGTCGATCCCCCACGAGTTCGAGATGAGCCCGGTGCGGATGCCGCCCGCGCGGGCGGCCCGGACGAAGTCGAGCATCGCCCGGTCGTCGCCGGCGTCGCCCATGAGCCGCGTGACGAGCCCCTCGGCGGCGATGCCCGGGCCGAGCAGCGCGGCGAAGCCGGCCTCGAACTCGGCGTCGGGCAGGGTGCCGTCCTCCAGGCCGGCGAGCAGCTCGCGCGCCCGGGGATCGGCGCGGAAGAGCTCGCGAACGGTTCCGGGCGCGAGCCCCTCCCGCGCGCAGAACGCGTCGAACGACGCGAACACGTCGGTGGTGAGCACGCCGCCCCAGTCGACCAGCAGACCCCTGTGCGTCATGCCCCGAGGGTAGTCACCCCTTCGCGGTTTCGGCGGCGAGGGCGAGCACCACCTCGCGGTGCGACTCCGCCCGGCGCTGCCGGTAGGCCGAGGTGCCGCGCGAGCGCAGGGCGGCCAGGAGCTCCAGGGCGGTGTCCCACTCGTCGCGGGCCTCCAGCGCGGGGCGCACGCGCTGGAGCAGGGCGTCGATGCGTACCCCGGCCGGCACCGCGCTGCGGGTCGACGGGTCGACGAGGTGGCCGCTGAGGCCGGAGCGGGCGGCCCGCCAGGTGGCCGCGCGCAGGAGCACCTGCGGCGTCTCGGGCAGGGCCCGGCCGGAGTCGTCCTCCTCGGCGGCGACGGTGAGCAGGCCCCGGGCGAGCGCGGCCAGCAGCACCACGTCGTCGATGTCGGGGCAGGAGTCGGCGACGCGCACCTCGACCGTGGGGTACCGCGCGGACGGCCGGGCGTCGAAGTACACCATCCCGGCGTCGCTTATCACCCCGCTCTCCACCAGCGTGGCGACGACCTTGTCGTACTGCGCGGCCGAGTCCAGGTCCGGCGGCGGCCCGACGGTCGGCCAGCGGGAGGTGACGATCGTGCGGTAGGAGGCGTACCCGGTGTCCTGGCCGGCGAAGTACGGCGAGGACACGCTCAGGGCGAGCAGCGTCGGCAGCCACTCCCGGATCCGCCGGGTGAGCCGCACCGCCTGGTCCCGGTCCGGCACCCCGACCTGCACCTGACACGCGGCGACCTGCTGCTCGTCGACGAGCTGGCGGTACTCCTGGGCCATGCGCTCGTACCGCTCGTTGGGGTACACCCGGCTGGGCGTGCTCCCGGAGCCCGGCACGGAGCCGGCGGCGACGATCGCCAGGCCGTGGCGGCCGGACGCCTCCACGAGCGACCGGCGCTTCTCCACCAGGTCGGCCCGCAGCGCGGTCAGGTCGGTGTGCACGGCGCTGGCGGTCTCGACCATCGAGCGGTGCAGCTCCGGCTCGGCGTCGACGCCGCGCAGCACCCGGCGCGCGGCCGGCTCTAGCATGCCGGTCTCGCCGTTGACGACGTGGAACTCCTCCTCGACGCCGATCGTGTCGCCGACGGCTACCACCGGTCGTGCACCGACCCCCGCACGAGCTCGTCGTAGACCACGGTGACCGCCTCGTGCGTCTCCGGCGGCAGCGGCGGCCGGGACGCGGCCTCGGCGTTGCCGCGGGCCTGCTGGGCGTTGCGCGCGCCGGGGATGACGACGGAGACGGCGGGGTGGTCGATGATCCAGCGCAGCGCGACCTGGGCCATGGTGGCGTCCTCGGGCCGCAGCGCGGCGAGGCGGCGCACGGCCGCGAGCCCCGTGGCGTAGTCGACGCCGGAGAAGGTCTCGCCCTGGTCGAAGGCCTCGCCGTGGCGGTTGTACGTGCGGTGGTCGTCGGCCCCGAAGGTGGTGTGCTCGTCGTACCGGCCGGAGAGCAGCCCGCTGGCCAGCGGCACCCGGGCGATGATGCCGACGCCGGCCTTCTCGGCCGCCGGCAGCACCTCGTCGAGCGGCTTGAGCCGCAGCATGTTGAAGATGATCTGCACGCTGGCCACGTTGGGCCGGGCGATCGCGGCGAGGGCCTCGGCGGTGGTCTCGACGCTCACGCCGTACGCCTTCATCCGCCCCTCGGCGACCATCCCGTCGAGCTCGTCGAACACCTCGTCGGTGTGGTAGACCTCGGTCGGCGGGCAGTGCAGCTGCACCAGGTCGAGGGTGTCGACGCCGAGGTTCTCCCGGGAACGGTCGTTCCAGGCCCGGAAGTTGGCGAGGTTGTAGTGCCGGGGCTCCTGCGGCACCCGCCGGCCCATCTTCGTCGCCACGGTGATCCGCCGGCCGTCCGGCAACGATCGCACGAACTGGCCGACGATCCGCTCACTGCGCCCGTCGCCGTACACGTCGGCGGTGTCGATGAACGTCACGCCCGCCTCGTGCGCGGCGGACAGGGTCGCGAGCGCCGCCTCCTCGTCGACACGGCCCCAGTCGGCGCCAAGCTGCCACGCGCCGAGCCCGATGACGCTGACGGGAACGCCGGTGCGCCCCAGAATCCTCTCCTGCATGGAGAACACCCTAAGGCGCACCGGATCTCCGCGCCCGCTTTAGAACACCGGCTCGCCCTCGCGGACGAGCCGCCAGTTCGGGGTGAAGAAGTCCGCGGGGTCGATGACGCCCTTGGCCTGCGCCCAGTCGATGAGCAGCTGGCGGATCTCCTGCTGGGCGTTGTACACCTGCGTCTTGACGATCCCCGGGAAGTTTCCGCCACCGGAGCGCCGGTAATTGTTCACCGCGACGACGAACTGCTCGGCGGCCCCGACCGGCGTGTCGGTGCCGGGATGGACGAGCCGCGTGATGCGCTGCCCCACCGGCTTGGAGATGTCGATGTCGTACTCCACACCCGACAGCGTGTCGTAGTTGTAGTCCGGCACCGTGGGGTCGCTGATCGTCGCCGGGTCGACCGGAGCGCCCGGGGCCAGCGTCACGAAGTACTTCGCCGAGTACTCGAGGTAGGCCCGGACCTCGGCCCCGGTGAGCACGACGGCCTCCAGGGTGTTGTCGTAGATGTACAGGCCGGCGACGTCCTTGATCTTCACCTGCCCGGCCGGGAACAGCGCGGTGCGGGAGAACGGCGCGGCGATCGACAGCACCGGCAGCGCCGCGTACTGCCCGCCGGTCAGCGCTGTGGCCACCGTGTCGGTCTGCACCTTGTTGATGTAGTCGAGGATCGCCGTGTCCTTGTACCGCGACTCGGCCGCCGAGAGCTCCTGCGTCGAGTTGGCCACGGCCTGGTTGACGTAGGCGACGGTCTTGTTGTGCTGGGCCCGCACCGCGGCGAGCACCACCGGGTCGGCCTCGTAGGCGTTGGTGTTGATGGTCGTGGCGGCCTTGGTGGTGATCTGCCAGCGGCCCCGGTCGCGGCTGAGCGTGAAGTCCATCCGGGTCACCCGCTGGCCCCACTTCGACGGCTCCGACAGCAGCACCTGGGCGCCGGTGGCGGTGTTGGTGACGAAGCGCTGCGGGATGTCGTTGTGCGCGTGGCCGAACAGGATCGCGTCGACGCCGGCCACCTGCGCGGCGAGCAGCGCCGCGGGGTTCTCGTTGGGCAGTTCCGGGCCGTAGCTGGAGGTGCCGCTGTCGCCGCCGTGCGCGCTGATGAGCACGATGTCGGCGCCGCGGCGGCGCATCTCCGGCACGTACCGGGCGGCGGTCGCGATCATGTCGTCGAAGCGCAGCCGGCCCTCGACGTTGGCGCGGTCCCAGATGGCGACGCCGGGGTTGGTCAGGCCGAGGATGCCGACGCGCAGGTTGGGCGCGCCGTGGCCGAGGTCGACCTTCTTGATGACGTAGGGCAGGTACGCCGGCCGGCCGGTCTTCACGTTCACCGCGTTGGCGGCCAGCGCCGGGAAGCCGAGCTGGCGGATCCACAGGTCCAGCAGCGGCAGCCCGTAGTTGAACTCGTGGTTGCCCAGCGTCACCGCGTCGTAGCGGATGACGTTCATCGCCCGGGCCATCGGGTGCCGCTCGTGGGTGGTGGTGATCGGCTCCTGCTTGGCGTAGTACGTCGCCAGCGGCGTGCCCTGGATGGTGTCGCCGGCGTCGAGCACGAGGGTCGCCTGGCCGCGGCGCTGGGCCCGGATCGTGTTCACGACCGTCGCGACCTTGGCCAGGCCGACGTCGTTGTGGGCGCCGTCGTCGTACTCCGCGTCGCGGTAGTAGTCCCAGTTGTAGACGTTGCCGTGGGTGTCGGAGGTGCCCAGCAGGGTGAGATCCCAGGTCTTCGGCTCGCTCGGGTGCGCCTCGGCCGCGGAGCCCGCGACGAACGGCGCGGCCGCGGCGGCCGCGGCGGCGGCGAGGACGCCGCGCCGGGAGAGGTTTGTCATGTCAGGCCCTCCATGTAGGGGTGGTCAGTCCGCCTCGTGGGCGTCCCCCGCACCATAGCGGCCGATCAATGCCGAGATCCCGGCCAGGTACGTCTCCCGCCCGACCCGCCCGGCCAGGACCTGCTGGATGATGTATCCCTGCACGAGCCCCATGATCACCGTGGCCACGGCCTCCGGGTCGGCGTCGGGGCGCAGCTCCCCCGCGTCGCGCATCCGCACGGCCAGCGCCGTGGCGCGGGTGCGGATGCGGACGTAGATGTTCCCGACGAGCTCGGCGAACGCGGGGTCGTAGGCGGCCTCGCCCCAGACCTGCACCGCGATGCGCACCGGCCCCTCGGCGCCGAGGTTGTGGTCGACCTGGGCGAGCAGCTCGGCGAAGGCGACGGGCAGGGGCGGCGGCGGTTCCTCGGCGAGCAGCTGCTCCAGGGTCGTGAGGATGCTGCCGACCTTCTCCTCGGCGATGGCCCGGATGAGTTCGGCCTTACTGTCGAAGTACCGGTAGAAGGCCCCGACCGACAGCCCCGCCTCCTTGATGACGTCCTGCATCGACGTCTGGTGGAAGCCGTTGCGCAGGAAGCAGCGCGTGGCGGCGTCGAGGATCTGCTCACGGCGGGCGGCGAGGTGGGCTTCCGAGACGCGGGGCATAGCTAAATATAGAGCGAACGCTCATTTTTCGGAGAACTTGCGCTCCAGGCCGTCGACGAGCGCGTCCAGGCCGAGCTCGAAGGCGGAGTCGTCGACCTGGGTGTGGCGGCCCGCGAGGCGGTGGGCGTCGCGCAGGTGCGGGTAGTCGGCGGCGTACAGCGACGGGTCGTCGACGAAGCCGAGCGCGAAGGAGCCCAGCGCCGAGCCGGCCACGAAGTACCGCATGGCCGCGCCGATCCGGGTCGCCTGGGCCGGCGTCCAGCCGGCGTCGACGAGGGCGCCGTAGACGGCGTCGGCGAGGCGGAGCGAGGCCGGACGGCGGGCCGGGCCGCGGGCCAGGAACGGGACCACGTTCGGGTGCGCGCGGAAGGCGGCGCGGTAGGCGCGGGCCCACGAGCGCAGCGCGGCCGGCCACGGGTCGCGGCCGAGCATCGACAGGTCGACGCCGGCCACGATGGCGTCGCCGATCGCGTCGACGATCTCCTCCTTCGTCGCGAAGTGGTTGTACAGCGATGGCGCCTGCACGCCGAGCTCGCGGGCCAGGCGGCGGGTCGAGAGGGCGTCGAGGCCGTCCGCGTCCACGATCGCGGTGGCGACCTCGACGATGCGGTCGCGGCTCAGCAGTGGCGTTCGGGGACGGACCATGAGTACGATCCTAGAAACTAACATCGTTAGTTAAGGAATCAGGTTATGGATCTGACCCTCAGCGACGAACAACAGGCCGTCCGGCGGATGGCCGCCGAGTTCACCGACCGCGAGATCGCGCCCCACGCGGCGGCCTGGGACCGGGCCGAGCAGGTCGACCTCCAGATCGTCAAGAAGCTGGCCGGCCTCGGGATCTTCGGCATCACGATCCCCGAGCAGTACGGCGGCAGCGGCGGCGACCACCTGACGTACTGCCTGGTCCTGGAGGAGCTCGGGCGGGGCGACTCGTCGGTGCGCGGCATCGTCTCCGTCTCGCTGGGCCTGGTCGCGAAGTCCATCCACACGTACGGCACCGAGGCACAGAAGACGCAGTGGCTGCCCCGCCTGTGCGGCGGCGAGGACCTGGCCTGCTTCGCGCTGACCGAGCCCGACACCGGCTCCGACGCGGGCTCCCTCGCCACCCGCGCCACGGCGGTCGAGGGCGGCTGGCGCCTCGACGGGGCCAAGATGTTCATCACCAACGGCACCTGGGCCTCGGTCGCGCTCGTCTTCGCGCGCACCGGCGGGCCCGGGCCGAAGGGCGTCTCGGCGTTCCTGGTGCCGATGCCGTCCGACGGCCTGCAGGTCACCGAGGTCCACGGCAAGCTCGGCCTGCGCGGCCAGGCCACCGCGATGCTCAGCTTCGACGAGGTCTTCGTGTCCGCCGCGAACCTGCTCGGGGCCGAGGGCGAGGGCTTCAAGATCGCCATGGCCGCGCTGGCCAAGGGGCGCATGTCGCTCGCCGCCGGCTGCGTCGGCATCATCCAGGGCTGCCTGGACGCGGCGACCGGCTACGCGACCCAGCGCGAGCAGTTCGGCAAGAAGATCGCGGCGTTCCAGCTGGTACAGCAGCTGCTCGCCGACATCTCCGTCGAGGCCGACGCGGCGCGGCTGCTCACCTGGCGGGTCGCCGACCTCATCGACCGCGGCCGGCCGTTCGCCACCGAATCCTCGACCGCCAAGCTCTACGCCAGCGAGGCCGCGGTCCGCGCGGCCAACGCGGCGCTGCAGGTCTTCGGCGGCTACGGCTACATCGACGAGTACCCCGTGGGCAAGTACCTGCGCGACGCCCGGGTCACTACCGTGTACGAAGGCACCAGCCAGATCCAGAAGCTCATCATCGGCCGCGCTCTCACCGGCGTGAGCGCGTTTTCGTAAGGGGCGAAGCAACGTGATCGACGTCGTCAATCCCGCCACCGAACAGGTCATCGGCTCCGTCCCGACCGGCTCGCCGGACACCGTGTCGGGCGCCGTCGCGGCCGCCCGCGCCGCCCAGCCCGCCTGGGCCGCCCTCCCCCGCGCCGAGCGGGCCGCGCGCCTGCAGGCGCTGCTCGACGCGATGAGCGCGGCCGCGCCGGAGCTCGCCGAGCTGATCAGCACCGAGATGGGCGCGCCGCTGCCGATCGCCCGCAAGGTGCAGGTCGGGCTGCCGCTGGCCACCCTCGGCTCGATGATCGAGCTGCTCAGGGCGCCGGAGGAGCCCCAGCGGATCGGCAACTCCGAGGTGTACCGCGAGCCGGTCGGCGTCGTCGGCGCGATCACGCCGTGGAACTACCCGCTGCACCAGACGGTCGCCAAGGTCGCGCCCGCGCTCGCGGCCGGCAACACCGTTGTGCACAAGCCCAGCGAGGTCGCCCCGCTCTCGGCCAACCGCCTCGCCGAGCTCGTGCGGGCCGCGGGCATCCCCGACGGGGTGTACAACGTCGTCCACGGCTACGGCGACCCGACGGGCGCGGCGCTCGCCGGGCACCCGGGCATCGACCTGGTCTCGTTCACCGGCTCCACGGCCGCGGGCCGCCGGGTCGCCGCGCTCGCCGCCGCGAACGTGACCCGGGTGGCGCTGGAGCTGGGCGGGAAGTCGGCAAACGTGATCCTGCCCGACGCCGACCTCGCCGCCGCGGTGAAGGTCGGCATCGGCAACTGCTTCCTCAACTCCGGCCAGACGTGCACGGCGTGGACGCGGATGCTCGTGCCCGAGTCCCGCCACGACGAGGCCGTGGAGCTGGCGGTGGCGGCCGCGGCGAAGTACACCGTGGGCGACCCCGCCGACCCGGCGACCCGCCTGGGCCCGCTCGCCTCGGCGGCGCAGCGCGACCGGGTGCTCGGCTACATCGAGCGCGGCCGGCGCGACGGCGCGACGGTGGCGTTCGGCGGCGGCGAGGTGCCGTCCGTCGGCTACTACGTGGCCCCGGTGGTCTTCGCGGGCGTCGACCCGGATGCCGCGATCGCCCAGGAGGAGATCTTCGGGCCGGTGCTGTCGATCATTCGGTACCGCGACGAGGACGACGCCGTGCGCATCGCCAACGCCACCAGGTACGGGCTGGCCGGCGCCGTCTGGTCGGCCGACCGCGACCGGGCCGTGGCCTTCGCCCGGCGCATGCGCACCGGCCAGGTCGACATCAACGGCGGATCGTTCAACCCCCTCGCGCCCTTCGGCGGCATCGGCCACTCCGGCTACGGCCGCGAGCTGGGCGTGCACGGGTACGAGGAGTTCACGGCCGTGAAGTCGGTGCAGCTGTGACCAGGGCCGCGGTCATGCGCGCGCTCGACGGGCCGCTCGCCGTCGAGGACATCGAGCTCAACCCGACCGGGCCCGGCCAGGTGCGGGTACGGCTGGCCGCGGCCGGGGTCTGCCACTCCGACCTGTCGCTGGCCGACGGCACCCTGCGCCAGCCCTTCCCGGCCGTCCTCGGCCACGAGGGCGCCGGGGTCGTGGTCGAGACCGGCGCCGGCGTCACCGGCCTGGCACCCGGCGACCACGTGGTGCTGAACTGGTCGCCGCCGTGCCGGGCCTGCTGGTTCTGCGAGCACGGCGAGCCCTACCTGTGCGTGCACGCCGACGACGCCCGCGGCGTGCCGTTCGCGACCGCGGCCGGCGAGCCGGTCTACGCGGGCCTGGGCACGGGCGCGTTCGCGGCCGAGACGGTCGTCGGCGCGCACGCGTGCATCCCGGTGCCCGACGACATCCCGCTCGCGGAGGCCGCGCTGCTCGGCTGCGCGGTGCTCACCGGCGTCGGCGCGGTCACGAACGCGGCGCGGGTCCGGCCGGGCCAGACCGTGGTCGTCGTCGGGCTCGGCGGCGTCGGCCTGGCCGCGATCCAGGGCGCGCGGCTCGCCGGTGCCTCGGCGATCATTGCGGTGGACCCCGCCCCGGCCAAGGAGGCGCTGGCCCTGTCGCTGGGCGCCACCCACTACCTCGCCCCGCACGCCGGGCTGGCCAAGGAGATCCGGGCGCTGACCGGCGGCCTCGGGGCCGACCACGCGATCGAGTGCGTCGGGCGCGGCGAGACCATCCGGGCCGCCTGGTCGGCCACCCGCCGCGGCGGGACCGCGACCGTGGTCGGGCTCGGCTCGGCCCAGGACCCGGTGACGTTCAACGCCCTCGAGGTCGCGTTCTTCGCCCGGACCATCGTCGGCTGCATGTACGGCAGCACCGACCCGGCGGTCGACGTGCCGATCCTGCTCGAGCACTACCGGGCGGGGCGGCTCGACCTGGCCGCGCTCGTCTCCGACGAGGTGGAGCTGGCGGACGTCGGCGAGGCGTTCAGCCGGATGCGGGCCGGTCAGGGAGCACGGACGCTGGTCCGGTTCTAGCGGCGGTTGCGAGCACGACCCGGGCCACCGCGTCCGGGTCGTCGCTCATCGGCACGTGGCCGCAGCCTTTCAGTTCCTGAAAGAGCGCATTCGGCAGTACCTCCTGGGCCCGCCGGGCCTGGACGGGCAGCAGGATGCGGTCCCGCTCGCCCCAGGCCACGGTGACCGGGACCGCGCCCAGGTCGCCCGCGAACGCGTAGCGCGACCCGTGCCGGGCCACCGCCGCGAACCCCCGCCCGCCGCGCAGCGCCAGGGTGTCGGCGAGCGCGCGCTCGGGCGTGAGCACCGTCGGGTCGACGACGAGCGCGCCGAAGGAGAACCGGCGCCCGAACGCGGTGCGGTAGAACACGCGCAGCACCGGCGCCGGGGTGAACGCGCCGAAGCGGAGGCTGCGCAGCACGCGCAGGGCCCGCCGCACCTGTTCCGGAGTGGCGAAGCCGGCCGGGGACAGCGCCGTCGCCGAGCGGGCCAGGCCGGCCGCGGCCAGCTCCAGCGCGATCGCGCCGCCGAGGCTGTTGCCGGCCACGTGCGGGCGGTCGAGGCCGAGGTCGGCGAAGAACTCCGCCAGCGCCGCGACGGCGGTCGGCATGCCGAGGTTGACCGCGGGCGCGGGCGAGCGGCCGAAGCCGGGCAGGTCGAGCGCGATCACGTCGTGGTGCTCGGCAAGCGGGGCGATGACCGGCTCCCAGGCCCGCCAGTGGTGCCCGATGCCGTGGATGAGCACGAGCGGCTCGCCGGCGCCCTCGCGCACGTAGTGGATGGTCATGTCGTGATCTCCCGGTACGCGGCGGGGTCGAAGCGGCGCATGCGGCGGCGGTACGCCCACGTCGACCCGGGCCAGAGCGTCGAGTTGCGGCCGGTGGCGTCGATGTACCAGCTGCGGCAGCCGGTCGACCACACCGTGCCCGCCATCCGGCGATCGAGCCCGGCCACGAAACGCGCCTGAACCTCGGGCCGGGGCTCCAGCGCCCGGATGCCCTTGCGGTCCAGGGTCTTGAGGGCGTCGAGGACGTACGCGATCTGGGCCTCGATCATCAGCACGACCGAGTTGTGGCCGAGACCGGTGTTGGGCCCCAGCAGCAGGAAGAGGTTCGGGAAGCCGGCCACGGTGGTGCCGCGGAACGCCTGCGGGCTGCCCTGCCAGTGCTCGGCCAGGCTGCGCCCGTCGCGCCCCCGGATGCGCTCGGCGATCGGCAGGTCGGTGACCCGGAACCCGGTGCCGAAGACGATGACGTCGGCCGGGTGCTCGGTGCCGTCGCGGGTGACGACGGCGTGCGGGCGCACCTCGGCGATCGGGTCGGTGACGACCTCGACGTTGTCCCGCGCCAGGGCCGGGTAGTAGTCGTCGGACTTGAGCACCCGTTTGCAGCCCATGCGGTACCGCGGCGTGAGCTTTTCCCGAAGCCCCGGGTCGGGCACCCCGCGGCGCAGGTTCGCCCGCGCCGCCCGCTCCGCGACGCGCATGAGCGCCGGGCGCAGGAAGGCCAGCACCGTCGCCTCGGTCTGCCAGTACACGAGTGCGCGCATCAGTCGCTGGGCGCCCGGGATCCGGCGGTACACCCGGTGCTCCCAAGCCCGCAGGGGACGCTCCCGGCGGGGCATCACCCACGCCGGGGTCCGCTGGAACACGGTGAGCTTCCCGGCCTCGGGCTGGATCGCCGGCACGATCTGGATCGCCGACGCGCCGGTGCCGATCACCGCGACCCGGCGCCCGGCGAGGACGGCGTCGTGGTTCCAGCGGGCGGAGTGGAAGGCCTCGCCGCGGAACGTCTCGAGGCCTGGCAGCTTCGGGATGACCGGCTCGTTCAGCGGGCCGCCGGCGGCGATGAGCACGTCGGCGGTCCAGCCTCCCTGCGTGGTCTCGATACGCCAGCGGGCCGCGGCGGCGTCCCAGTACGCGCAGTGCACCTCGGTGCCGAAGCGGATCGCGGGGCGGACGCCGAAGCGGTCGGCGCACGCGCGCAGGTAGTCCCAGATCTCGGCCTGTGGGGAGTACGTGCTCGTCCAGCGCGGGTTCAGGGCGAATGAGAAGGAGTACACCTGGCTGGGCACGTCGCAGGCGCAGCCCGGGTAGCTGTTGTCGCGCCAGGTGCCGCCGAGCTCGCCGGCACGCTCGAACACGACGAAGTCGGTCTGGCCGCGCTGCCTGAGCCGGATGGCGGCGCCGAGCCCGCCGAAGCCGGCGCCGATGATCGCGATCCGCGTGTGCACTGGCCGCTCCCTCGGTACTAGCCGGTACCAAGGCACGTTACCATCGGGTAACGCACGACAAAAGGCCCGCCGCACCGGCGGGCCTTTCGCGTTCGGGTCGTCACATGCCGAGCAGGCGGTCCAGGTAGTCGCGGTAGCCGCGGACGGCCGCGCGCAGGCGCTCGGTGTCGTCGCCCGGCTCGTTCTGCCAGTTGGCCAGTTCGCGCCGCTGGGCCTGCAGGGAGTTGGTGATGGTGTCGAGGGCCTCCCCGACCAGCGCGTCGGCCTCGTCGGCGACCGAGCGGGGCTCGTCGATGAAGCGCAGCTGCAGCTCGCGCCACCGCTCGCGCAGGCCGTCGGCGGCGCCGTCGGCCCAGATCGCCCCGACGGCGGTCACGTCCACGGAGCCCGGCGTCGAGCCGGCCGGGGTCTCGTCCCGGTCCCGGTCCCGGTCCTCGTCGGCGTCCGCCTCGCCGGTCATCTCCTCGACCGCCACGGGCGCGGCGACCGCGGCCGGCTCGTCGTCGAGGTTGGTCTCGTCGAGGTCGTTCTCGTCGCCGGTCTCGTCGTCGTCGAGGTTCGTCGAGCCGGCGCCCAGCTCGGTGGCGTGCTCCGCCGCCCACTGCCGGTCCTCCTGTGCCTCGGCGCTGGCGATCTCGGCCTCGTCGCGCTCGTCCTCGACGGCCGCGGGGGCCTCGCCGGCCTCGGCGTCCGCCTCCGTGTCGCGGACCTCGTTCTCCCGCACCGCGTTGTCGTAGGCGGCGTCGACGTCGTCGACGTCCTCGTCGTCGGTCTCGCGGACCTCGTTCTCCCGCACCGCGTCGTCGTAGGCCGCGTCGACCTCGGCCTGGTCGACGGCGCGCGTGTCGTCGTCGCGATCCCCGTTGTCGTCGTCCCCGCGCTCGTCCTCGGCCAGGGCCTCGTCGCGGTCGACGACCTCCACGTCGTCACGGTCGGCGACGTCGGTGTCGGCCGAGCCGGAGGCGTACGTCGAGGCCGGGTAGGCCTCCTCGCCGCCGCGCTCGTCGTTCTCCTCGTAGGGCGCGTGCGCGGTACCGACGGCGTGCTCTTCCTGCTCGCCGTCGCGCTGCCCCGGCACGTAGGTGTGGTGCTGCTCCTGCTGCGTCATCGCCTTCCCCTTCACGACCGGCTGCGGGTGTCATGCGGCACGTCGCCGCCGTTGCGCTGGGCGGGCACGTCGTTCGCCACGTCGGCGGCGGGCTCGTCGTCGACCTCGTCGTCCGCGCGGTGCAGCGCGGCGTCGTGGCGGGCCTCCGGGTCGTCGAAGCCGGTGACGTGCTCGGCGTCGTGCTCGGCCGCACGGGCGGCGGGCTCCGCGTCCTCGGCCCGGTCGCTCGCGGTGGGGGTCACGTCGGTGCCGAGCAGCTCCGAGAAGAGCGTGCGGTAGTGCACGACGGCCTGGCGCAGCTGCTCCGTGGTGGCCTCACCACGGTCCGAGAGCTGCGAGATCTCGTGGGCGTCGCGGTAGTGCCCGATGGTGCGGGCGTGCTCGACCGACAGGTGGGCGAGGTGCTGCTCGTAGTCGCCGGTGGGGTACCCGCGCTCCGCGACCAGCTCGGTCACGAGCGCGTCGGCGTCACGCACGGCGCCGGCCGGGTCGTCCAGGAAGCGGGCCTGGATCTCCTCCCACTTGCTGGTGTATCGGGCCCGGGACTCCGGGGAAAGCTCCTTGAGCTCGAGCTCGGCGTGGCGCCGTTCGCGCTCACGCAGCTCACGCTCGGCGGCGAGGCGGCTGTCCCCCTCGGCTACGGCCCGGTCGTACTCGGGGCCGAACCGGTTCTGCAGGGCCCGCCGCCGGGTGACGAACCAGATGCCGTAGCCGAGCGCGGCGATCACGACCAGGACAATGATCGTGACCAATACTTGGGTGGCTGTCATGGCGGTCCTCCTTCAATGGAGGTATTCCCGCCTCGCACCCCCGCTCAAACGAAGCCGATCGTTCACGCTCCCACGAGGTGGTTGAGGAAGTCGCGGTAGCCGTGGACCGCGGCCCTGAGCTGTTCGGTGTCGTCGCGGCCGGACACCCGCCAGTTGCTGAGCTGGTCCTTGCGCGCGTTGAGTGAGGCGGTCACCCCGGCGAGGGCGTCGTCCACGAGCCGCTCGGCCTCCCCGGCCGCGGTCTGCGGGTCGTCGACGAAGCGCAGCTGCAGCTCCTGCCAGCGGTTGCGCACCTCGTACGCGTGCGCCTCGCTCGTCAGCGACGAGTTGACCGTGAAGCCGCCGCCGTACGGCACCGACGACATCGGCGCGGCCGCCTGGGGCATCGCGGCCGCCGGGGCCATCCCGCCGGCCGGCATCCCCGCCGCCGGCGCCATCCCCGCCGCCGGCGGCATCCCCGCGGCCGCCGGCATCCCGGTCGCCATGGTGCCGGCCGCCGCGGCCGTCCCGGGTGACGGCGGCCGGGGCTGGGCCACGGGCGCGGCCGGCGCGGCCACCGCCTCCTCCAGCTCCTCCTCTTCCTCCTTGCCCCCGCGCAGCAGGATCCAGCCGCCGACCGCCAGGGCCAGCACCACCAGGCCGATCGTGATCGTCGTGGAGTTCATGGGTACCCCTCACAATCCGAGGATGCGGTCGAGGAACTCGCGATAGTCGCGCAGCGAGGCGCGCAGATTCTCGGTGTCCAGCCCGCGGGCGGCCCGCTGCTGGTGCAGCTGGCCCCGGCGCGTGTCCAGCGACGCGGTCAGCGAGGCCACCGCCTCCTGCACGAGCCGCTCCGCCTCCCCCGCCACCAGGTGCGGGTCGTCGATGAACCGCAGCTGGAGCTCCTGCCACTTGGTCTTGATCCGCTGCCGGTCGGCGTCGTTCCACAGCGCCGCCAGGCTCCCCGGCGAGCCCCCGACCGGCCGGTACGCCGATCCGTTGACCGGCGCCGGACCGCTGACCGGCGCGGTGCCACCGACCGGCGCGGACCCGACCGCGGGCGCGGGCGCCGCCGAAACGCTCTCCGGCGCGGGCGGGGCGTCCACATCAGGTTGGGGCGCCAGCTCGTCGCCTTCAGGTTGCATGCGCGCGTTCCTCTCCATCGGGAGGTGGCGCGATACCCCGGTACACCCATACAAAAGCCACTCCCGGGGGTGACCCAGAGCACGCTTGCGGCCCTTCGCAAGCCGGCCGCAAGCGCCCGCCAAGTCCGTCACGGCAGAGTGCGGAGCATGACGAACTCCTGCAAGTCCTGGGCCGGCCCGACCTTCTCCTCCCCGACCTCAGCCTCGCACTTGGACAAGGGCAAAAGCGCCGCTGGTGCGCCATGAGGCGGGCAGTCCCCGCTCCGCGCCCGCGTCCAGCCCGGCGACCACGTCGGACTTCACCGTCCGCAGCGCGGCGACCGGCCCCGGAAAGTACCCGCTGACCTCCCCGAACGACGTGGTCGCGGGCCACATCCGGTCCCCGGCCAGGCGGCGGTAGTTGAGATCCCCCTTGAGGATCGTCAGCTCCGCCGCCGCGAACCGCGCCGCGAGCCCGTCCGGCGCGTCGTGGAAGGTCAGCGGCGCGCAGTAGAAGTCCTCGGTGTACAGCTGCAAGGCCCCGCTCCGCAGCGCACCGTCCAGCCGTCCGCCGATCGCACTGCCCACGGGGAAGCGCCCCAGCTCGGCCAGCACGTCGGCGGTCAGGGCGTCGGAGACGAAGTACGGCGCCGGCTTGACGTGCAGCTCGACCCGTGACGCCCGCCCGGTGCGCAGCAGGAAGTCGATGAGCACCAGGTCGGGCAGCAGCTCCCGCCCGGCGTTGTCGGCGACCACGATCACCGGCCCGCCGCGTGTCAGCGCCCACAGCCGCGCGCTGTCGTCGACGAGCGGCGTCTCGACCCGCTCCTTCTTCTCCTTGACGAGCCCGAACCCGAGGTCCGCCCGGTTGCCCCAGAGCGCCGCCCGCACCACCCCCGCGGCCTGCTCCTCCTCCGGCAGCCGCTGCAGCGCGTCGAGCTCGGCCAGCTCCCGCTCCCCCGGCAGGTCGACGGCCTTCTGCGGCCCGAACGGGTCGATCCCGCGCCAGGCCCCCGGCGCGTAGTAGCCCACCGCCTCCAGCAGCCGGCGATAGAAGAAGTTCTCGGCGAAGAGGAACGGCACGTCGTACCACGACCGCCCGAACATCCCCGCCCCCCAGACGCCCCAGGCCTCGAAATCGTGCGCCTCTTCACCCAGCGGCCGGACCAGGTCCTCTTGCAAGAGCATTCCAAGCCGCTCTTGTACCTCGGGCGCGTACGGATATGCCTCGAGCACCCGCTTGACGATCGCGGGGTGCCGGTCGCGCAGCACGGAGTGGGGGAACGAGCGCGGGTCGGTGCTCACGATGACGGGCGGCTCGACGGGCATGGGGGCAGTATCACCCGTAAACTCGAACCATGTCGGACGGTTGGTTCTACGCCCTCTTCGTGATCGGCACCCTGGTGCTTATCGCAGTCCTGGTGGTGGCCATCGTTCTGGCCGTGCGGGTGTGGAAGACCGGCAAGTACCTCCAGGCGATGGGCCTGGGCGGCAAATGGGTCATCTGGGGCGCGATCCTCTACACGATCTTCCCCATCGACCTGCTCCCCGACCCGATCTACCTCGACGACGTCGGCGTGCTGGGCGGCGCGCTGATCTACCTGAGCCGCCTGGCCGTCAAGGCGCGCCAGAACCAGAACCGCCAGCCCGTGCCGCCACCACAGGTTCAGCGCCGCTGAGCTCGGCCCGCTCCGGCGGCACCGGCCCCCACCGCCCGATCACCCACCCCCCGAGGGCGGTGGCGACGACCAGCCCGCTCCACAGTGGAGCCTCACCGGCCTGCAGCAGCCCGAGCAGCAACGCGGGCGCGAGCGCGTTGGCGACACCGGTGGAGAGCTGGAACCCGGCGAGCGCCCGCCCGACCTCACCGGACGGCGCCGCGGCGGCTACGAGGGCCGTGCCGAATCCGGCGTAGAGCAGCTCCCCGACGGTGTACACCACAGCGACCCCGGCGACCGCACCGGCGCTGCCGCTGACCCAGAACCCGGCATAGGACACGGCCAGCACTCCCCCGGCCACGGCCAGCAGCCCCCGCCGCGACCGCCCGGCGAGCCGGACCACGAGCGGAACCTGCAGGACCACGACGAGCACCGTGTTCCCGGCAAAGATGAGCCCGGCCCAGACCGCCGGCGCGTGGAGCCGCTGGGTGAGCACGACGGGCAGGACGACCTCGAGCACGGAGTAACACAGCGCGAGCGGAAGATTCCCCCAGACGAGCACCCGATGGCTCCGGCCCTTCCCCTTCCGGCGCACGCTCGTCGCGGCCGTGACGCGCATGGTGCCGACAAGCCCGGCCGCCACCGCATAGCCGACCATGGTCCCGACGGCGAGCAGCCGCAGCACCCCGGTCCCCGCCCCGACCGCCACGGTCGCGACGAGCGCCCCGACCCCGAGCCCCCCGTTGCGCAACGCCCGCCCGAACGCGAGCGCCCCGTCGGCCCGCCCGCCGGCCATGGCACTGACGAGCGCCGCATGCGCGGGCGGCCACGCCTGGTTGCCGACCCCGAGCAGCACCGCGGCCACGGCGAACGCCCCGAGCCCGCGGGCCCCGAGCAGCACCGCGACCCCGGCCACGCGCACGACGAGCGCCGCCACGACCGGCCCGACCCGCGCGCCGCGATCGATCCACCGCCCGACGGGAGGCACCACGACCAACCCGGCGAGCAGCCCGGCGGTGAGCGCGATCCCGGTGGCCGCGGCGGGAAGCGCCAGGACGCCGACGCCGTAGACCACGAGAAACGGGCGGAGGAGCCCGGCTCCGATCGCGTCGACCGCGAGAGCCGCGGCGTACCGCGCGCCAAACCCACCCCATCGCATGCGGCCAAACCTGCGCCCCACCACCCATGGCGGTCACGCCGATTGACGATCCCCGTCAACCCTTCCGGCTCACCGGTTCGTCGAGGGGCCTGAGCTGATCGGCCGCCGGAGTCGGAACCTTCCGCGCTGCGTTTCCGTGGTCACGGATGGTCACAATGCCGGGCATGGGTCTGCCGAAGGTCGGGCGAGCAAGCCGGACGAGCCACGAACCGGTGCCGTCCGCCGATGTGCCGCTACAGGTGCTGCCCTGGTGGTGGGCGGTCGTCATCGTGGCGGCCGTCTTCGCGGGCGGCGCGCTGGCGATGTGGTGGCTGAGCGTTGCGGTACCGATCCCGTCCGGGCCCGCGAATCCTGCCTCGGGTGCTGTTCCTTCCTCGGGTTCCGTTTTTTCCTCGGGTTCCGTGAACGCCGATCAGTTGCGGCTGGATCGGATCAAGACCGCGTTGACCGTGGCGGCGGCGCTGGCGGCCGGCGCGACGTTGTTGATGACGTTGCGGCGGCAGATGCTCAGCGAGCGGGCGCAGTTGTACAACGAGAGGGCGCAGCGGTTCGCGGAGAGCGAGGCATTGGAGCAGCGTTCGACGGCGTTGTACGTGGCGGCCGCCGACCAGTTGGCGAGCGACCGGGCGGCGGTCCGGCTGGCCGGTTTGTACACGCTGGAGCGGCTGGGCCAGGACAACGTGAAGCTGCGCCAGACGGTGGTGGACGTTTGGTGTGCGTACCTTCGGATGCCCTACAAGCCTCCGAGTGAGGTCCTGCGCGGCAACGCCCACGAATCGCCGGAGCACCCGGGCGCCGGCAGCGTGGTGCCGGATGCGGCCGCAGAGGCGGAGCGACGCGAGGAGCTGCAGGTCCGGCTGACCGCGCAACGCCTGCTGAAGACCCATCTCGACGAGGCGCTCGGCGACGCGTACTGGCTTGACGCTCGGGCGGGCCGAATGGTGATCGACCTCGTCGGTGCGGTGCTCGTCGACTTCAGCTTCGGTGGGTGCACGATCGGTCGCCTGAGTCTGAGCACGGCGCAGTTCCACGGCCGCACCGACCTGACCGAAACGCGGTTCCACGAAGCCGCGAACCTCCGTGGGGTGCAGTTTCACGGCCGCGCCGACCTGGGTGACGTGCAGTTTCATGGTCTCGCTGATCTTCGCGGGGCGCAGTTCCACGGCGTCGCCGACCTCGCCGCGGCCTGGTTCCGCGGCCACGCCGACCTGCACGGGGCGCGATTCCACGGCCTCGCCACTCTGCGTGGGGCGCAGTTTCGCGGTCGCGCCGACCTGCGGGAGGCGCAGTTCCATGGTCTGGCCGACCTGCACGAAGCGCAGTTCCACGGTGTCACCACCATGGGCGGGTCATGGTTCGGGGGCGACGTCAACCTGCGTGAGGTGCAGTTCCATCGTCGTGCCGATCTGCGCGAGGTCCATTTCGACGGAGTCGCCGATCTGAGTGAGGCGCAGTTCCGCGGCGTCGCCGACCTCGGGAAGGCGAGCTTCTTCGGCAGCGCCGCACTGGTCGGCGTGCAGTTCCGCGGCGATGCCGGCCTGTGCGGCACCCAGTTTCACGCGGTCGCCGCACTGGACGGCGTGAAGTTCGGCGGCGATGCCGATCTGAGCGAGGTGCACTTTCGCGGGAACGTCCGGATGCGTAAATCGCGGTTTGAACGGTTCGCCTACCTTCGTGGTGCGCGGTTCGAAGGCGATGCCGACCTGCGCGCGGCACAGTTCTACGGCGAGGCCGTTCTGGTCGGGGCCCGGTTCCAGGGATCCGCGGACCTGCGCGACGTCGAGTTCCACCGCAACGCCGACCTGTCCAACGCACAGTTCGTACAGCGGCTCGAGATGACGGGTGCGGTCGGCACCGCCAACGTGGTCCTCCCCCGCGGCTGGGAGCTGTCGGGCGAACCCGGGCCGGCCGACGGGCTCCGGGTGGTGACGCCGGCGAGCGGCTGGTCCGCCGGCCAGGAGGCTCATCGGGCCGGGAACACCGAGGAGGCGTAGCCGCGGCGGCGGACGATTGACGATCCGCGTCAAGTGGCGGGCCGTAACCGGGTGGACGCTGGCACGATGGGTGGGTGCTCACCATCGACGTGACCGGGATGCCGGCCGAGTGCGTGACGTTCGCCGCCTCGCCGCTGGCCGAGCTCACGTCGATGCTGCACGTCCTCGCGGAGCCGGCGCACCATCCGGCGACGCAGGCGTGGGCGGCCGCGACGCTCGCCGGGCTCAAGCCGGCGCTCGCCGATCGGCTCTTGGAGGCCGAGTTCCTGTGGCGCTCCTCCCGCGCGGACTTCCTCGTCCCGGCCCGGCCCGGTGCGACGCTGGAAGATGAGCTGGACGACGTGGACCGGCTTCCCGACGACGTGTACGTCGCCGCTGCGCTCGTTACCACCTGTGGCTCCTCCCGGCTGTCCTTCCGCCGTACCGTGTCGGCCGAGCGGGCCCTGGAGCTTGCGCTCGCTCGGGGGCCTCGGCAGGCCGCGTTCGCCGAGCGGTTGCTCTCCGATCCCGGCTCCGTGCGGGCCGTTGTACGGCGGCTGCTCGAGGACTGTGCGGACGCGTTCTTTGCCGATGCCTGGCGGCGCGTCGAGCATCGGCTCGCGGCCGATGCGCGGCACAAGTCGGAAATCCATGCGCGGCTCGGGCTCGGGGCGGCACTCGAGGCCGTCTCGCCCGCGGTCGGGCTGGTCGAGCGGGGCGGCGGGGCTCGGGAGGTACAGCTCGACAAGCTCCAGGACAACTGGGCGAGCGGGGTCGGCGGGGTGACGTTCATTCCCTCGGTGTACAACCGGCCGCACCTGCTCACCGTGCACGCCCCGGGCTGGCGGCCGGTCGTGCAGTACCCGGCCGCGGACCGGCACGACGCGGCGCCGCTCGCGCTCGATGTCGTGCGGCGGCGGCTCGACGCGCTCGCGCACCCCGTCCGGCTGCGGCTGTGCCGGACGCTCGCGCGCGGGCCGCACACGACCGGGGAGCTGGCCGAGGCGTGGGAGCTCAGCGCGCCCGAGGTGTCGCGCCACCTGGCGGTCCTCAAGAAGGCGGGCCTGCTCACCACGACCCGGCGCGGGCGGTACGTCAGCCACGCCCTCGACGTCCAGGCGACCGCCGCGCTCGGGGCCGACCTGCTCGCCGCTTTCCTGCGATGATTTGGACATGAACGACATCACGGTCGTACCCGTCCCGGCCCGCGTCGAGCCCGCCTCCGGGGTCACCTTTGTGCTGCCGGCCGACGGGGTGATCCGCTCGGACTCGGCGTCCGCCGGGGCGTTCCTCGCCGGCGCGCTGCGGCCGGCGACCGGGTTCGCGCTGCCCGTCGTCGCGGATCATCCGGCCCCGGCGATCGAGCTGCGGCTGGTCGCGACGGGGGCGGACGAGGGCTACGAGCTCGACGTCGACGCGGGCTCGGTCGTCGTTCGGGCCCGTACGGCGGCGGGGTTGTTCTACGGGGTGCAGACGCTCCTGCAACTGCTGCCGTCCTCAGTGGACGCTACGACCGTCCAGGACGGACCCTGGACCGTCCCGGGTGGACGGATCCGTGATGAGCCGCGGTTCGCCTACCGGGGGGCGATGCTCGACGTGTCGCGGCATTTCTTCGGGCCCGACGTGGTTCTGCGGTTCGTCGATGAGCTCTCGCGGTACAAGATAAATTTCCTGCATTTGCACCTCAGCGACGACCAGGGCTGGCGCATTGCGATCGAGTCGTGGCCGGAACTTGCGCGTTCGGGCGGTGCGACGCAGGTCGGGGGCGGGGCCGGTGGGTGTTTCAGCCAGGCCGAGTATGCGCGGATCGTCGCCCATGCGGCCGAGCGGCACGTCACGATCGTGCCCGAGATCGACCTGCCGGGGCACACGAACGCCGCACTGCACGCGTATCCGCAGCTCAATGCCGACGGGACCGCACCGCCGGCGTACACCGGCGTCGATGTCGGGTTCAGCACGCTCGCGGTCGGCCGGGAGGCGACGTACACGTTCGTGCAGGATGTACTGCGCGAGGTTGCAGCGCTGACGCCCGGGCCGTACCTGCACATCGGCGGCGACGAGGCGCAGAGCACGTCCACAGAGGACTATCTGGCGTTCATGGACCGCGTGCAGCCGATGGTGACCGCGCTCGGCAAGACGGTCGTCGGGTGGCACCAGATCGGGCCGGCACGGCGGGAGCCGGGGCGGATCGCGCAGTACTGGGGCCACAAGCCCGAGCCCGACGAGGACCTGCTGGCCGCCATCGCGCAGGGCGACCGGATCCTGTTGTCGCCGGCGGATCGCGTGTACCTCGACATGAAGTACACAGTGGACAGCCCGATCGGGCTGGACTGGGCGGGGCACATCACCACGCGGACCGCCTACGACTGGGACCCCGCGGCGCTGCTGCCGGGCGACGCCGACGTCGCCGGCGTCGAGGCTCCACTGTGGACCGAGACGGTCGCGACCGTCGACGGCATCGACCTGCTCACGTTCCCGCGCCTGCCGGCGATCGCCGAGGTGGCGTGGTCACCGCAGGCCGCGCGGGACTGGGCCGCGTTCCGGGTGCGGCTGGCCGCGCACGGTCCACGGTGGACACTGCGCGGCGTCGGCTTCCACCCCGACCCCGAGGTCTTCTAGGCGGGCTTCCGCGCGACCAGGACGTCGCGCAGGATGGCCTGGTCGACGCGGTGGCGGAAGGACTGGTACGGCTCGTCGTCCACGACCTCGAGCCCGGCCTCCGCCAGCAGGCCGGCCGCGACCTCCCGTTTGGCCACGAACGTGTTCCACGCGATGCCCATCGCCCCGCCCGGCCGCAGCAGTCGCGCCCACACCGGCGCACCCTCCGCGAGCAGGTCCTCCGGGCTGCGCACGAGCCCTTTGCCGGCCGTTCGACTTCCGTGTTGTACCCCGTAAGGCAGATCGGTGACGACGAGGTCGAACGTGCCGTCCTTGAAGAACTCCCGCGACCGCATCGTGTCGGCGTTCACGACGTCGAACGACTGCGTGGCGCCCGCCTTGTAGTCGTCCCGATCGGCGGCGAGGTCGATGCGCAGCCGCTTCGCGACCACCTGCCGCTCGCGCCGCACCGGCCCGAACTCGGCCTTGTGCTTGATCCGCTTCCGCTTCAGCCACGTCTGGATGAACGCCGCGTACGCCTCGAAGTCCTTCTGGTCCCGATCGATGCCGGCGGCGTCGAAGCCGTACATCAGCGCCTGGTTGAGCGTCGTCCCGCGCCCGCAGAGCGGGTCGAGCACGCGGAACCGCCGGGTGAGGAAGTCCTTGGCGTGCTCGGATGCCAGCAGCGTGACGTTGAGCAGCAGCTTCGTGAACTGCTCGTTCGTCTTGCCCTGGTACTTCTGGATGGTGATGAGATCGTCGTCGAACCGATCGAGCCGCGTGACGTCGACGGGCCGGAACAGGTCACCGACGACCTCGAACAGCGCATAGACCGACGAGAGGTTCCCGAGCACGGCCGCGTCCTGTTCGGTGATCGCGTCCGCCTCGAACGTCACGTAGGGCACGCCGCCGACGGTGCGCGTCCTTACCTCGGCGAGCCGGTTCCCGAGCACGCCACGGTCGAACGCTGTGAGCTCGGCCTGAGTGAGCTCGACGGACGCGTCGGCGTAGACGCGGTTGGCGGAGGGCAGGATGAGCAGCGCATACAGGGCCATAGACCCTCCACCCTACCGACACGCGGGGTACCGGGATGCATCGCCCGCCCCCCGTGCTGTACAGTTCGACACGAAGGGGCGATTGGCGCAGCGGGAGCGCGCTTCGTTCACACCGAAGAGGTCACTGGTTCGATCCCAGTATCGCCCACCGCCGAGGGTGCAGCCTGCTCATAGGGCTGCGCCCTCTTTCGCGTGTCGGCGGTGGATTCCTCGCGCTCGCTTCGCTCGCTCCCCAGCGGGGGGCTTTGCCACCCCGCACCCCCCCCGCCGCTCGCGCTCGCTCCCCAGCGGGGGGCTTTGCCACCCCGCACCCCCCCCCGCCGCTCGCGCTCGCTCCCCAGCGGGGGGCTTTGCCACCCCGCATCCCCCATCGACGGTGTTCAGGGTGACCCAACTGGCATCTCGCGCCTGCACACTACGATGCCCGGGCTCGCCGGAGGGTGAACGCTGGCTATGCGGATGGTCGCGGACTGCGCCGCAGTCGTCGAAACCTACAGGAGGTCCGTCGCGGCTATTGCGTTCAGGAGTGGCCGGCCGGTTTTGTAGCGGCTCAGGTTCGTCAGGAACAGGTCCCAGATTCGCTCCAGGTAGTGCGGGCTTTCCGTCGAGCCCGATATGTGCGCCGTCGTGATGGTGTTCGGCAAGGTCCAGAACGGGTCGTCCGCCGGCATGGGCTGGCGGTAGTGGTCGTCCAGCGCGGCGCCTCCCAGGTGGCCGTCCCGGAGGGCGTTGATCAGCGACTGCTCGTCGACCACCCCCGCGCGGGCCGGGTTCAGGAGCAGGGCGCCCCGGGGAAGGGTCGCCAGGGCCTCCGCGTCGACCAGGCCCGCGGTCGCGGACGTCAGCGGGGTGGTCACGATCAAGGCGTCCAGGCCCGCGTAGAACGCGGCGCGGCCGGCGAGGTCGAAGGATCTGGACGGCGCGACCGGCGCGGCGCCGAGCGGGTCGTAGCGCGGGCCGCGATCGTGGACGCCGCCGCGGGTCATGACCCAGATCTCCAGGCCCAGGGCCGTGCAGTGGCGGGCCACCTCCTGGCCGATGTTGCCGTACCCCAGGATCCCGACGCGGCGGCCCCGGATCTCGGTCTGGAACGCCGGGCTGCGGTCCCATCGGCGGGAATGCTGGGCCGAAAGCATGCCGGGGAAGTTGCGCGACAGGGCGAGCAGCATCAGTACGCACCACTCGGCGATCGGTTTGTCGTTGACGCCGCTCGCGTTGGTCACGAGGGCCGTCACGCCCGCCGCCTGGGCGTAGCCGTGGGAGCCGAGCTGGAGCCAGCGCAGCGCCGGCAGGTCCGGTGGGCAGTGGTCGGCGAAGAGGATGGTGGCCGTCGCCGGGACGGGCGGGCCCAGGGAGATCTCGGCGTCGGGGGCCAGGTCCCGTACCGCGGCCAGGTAGCGGTCCGCCATCGGCTGGGCCAGAACGATGTGCATCAGCACTAGCTCCGCATCAGTTTGCCGGGGACGCTCGAGAACTCCTCGGCCCCGGGGCGGAAGGGGTACCGCTCCTCGACACCCGGCGGCAGGTGTACGCCCAGGCCGGGCTCGTCCGGGCGGACCACTCGGCCGCCGCGGGTCTCCAACGTCCAGAGCTCGGTGTGCAACGGGCCCGCGGCCGGCGGCAGCTCCACGATCAGCGTGTTCGGGACGCCGAAGGCGGCGTGCACGTTCTGCATCACGCCCACGCCCGCCGACCAGGCGTGCGGGGCCACCCGCGGGAAGCGGGCGGCCACCCGGGTGAAGGCGTCGATGCCCAGCCAGGCCGCGTCCGGCTGGGCCACCCCGAAGGCGAAGACCGCGAACTCCGCGTCGCTCGTCAGCTGTTCCCCACCGGCGATCGGGATCGGACCGGCGGCGTGCAGGACCGCGTAGCCCGAAGGGTCGTCATACGGCAGCGGCTCTTCGAAAAAGATGAGGTTGTACCCGGCCAGAGCGCGCAGCACCGGCAGCGCGGCGGCCACGTCCCAGCGTGACTCGCCCTCGCGGTGGCCCATGTGCCCGTCGAGCAGGATGCCCAGGTCGGTGCCGAACTCGGCGCGCAGGCGCTCGAGCTTGTCGACCTCCGTCGCCACTGTGCAGTCCCGCTCGGAGCGGGTCGCGGAGTCCAGGTAGCCCGAGGACAGCTTCACCGCCTCGAAGCCCAGGCCGCGGTAGAACTCGACCTTGCGCAGGAGGTCGTCCACGGGCCACGGCGACGGGCCGCCGGTCGCGTACGCGGGCAGCTCCGCCGGGGCCGACTCCGCCAGCAGGCGGTGGACCGGCAGGCCGGCGAGCTTGCCGGCCAGGTCCCACAGGGCGGCCTCGATGCCGGCCAGGACCGCGGCGCCCAGGCCGACCCGGCCCCAGAACTGGAAGCAGGTGCGCATGCGGGCGACCAGGCCGCGCACGTCCAGGCCGCCGGGCTCGAAGTCCTCGGCGGCCAGCAGGATCGGGCGCAGGTACTCGACGATCAGCGGGACGCTCTCGGGGAAGAAGTAGCCCGCGTAGGTCTCGCCCAGGCCGGTCTCGCCGGTGCCGGTGCGCACCTCGATCAGGGCCGCCGAGCGGCTCTGCTTGAAGACCGACAGCCAGGGGTCGCCGGTGCACGGGCCGGTCAGCAGGACCGTTCGGACCTCGGTCAGGCGCACACCCACACCGTGTCTGGAACAGCGTTCCATGTCAAGGAAGGGTCGCGCGGGGAGCGAGCCGGTGCCGCTGCGCGCCCACCACGCCGGGATACTGGCGGGATGTTCGTCATCGAGGGCGAGTCGGCGGTGCCGCCGTACGAGCAGCTGCGTCTCCAGGTCGCGGCGCGGATCCGGGACCGGTCGCTCGCGGTGGGCACCCGGCTGCCGACGATCCGCGCCCTCGCCGCCGAGCTCGGGCTGGCCGTGAACACCGTGGCCCGCACCTACCGTGAGCTGGAAGATGCCGGGCTGATCGAGACGCGCGGCCGGGCCGGGTCCTACGTGACCGCGGCCGGGCAGGCGGCGCTGGAACGGGTGCGGCGCGCGGCCGAGGAGTACGCGGCCGTCGTGGCCGCCTCCGGGATCGAGGCCCAGGAAGGGCTCCGGATCGCGGAGGCGGCGCTCACGAGAAAGAGCTAGGCGGCGATCGCCATCGAGGGGAGCATCAGCTTCGCCTGGATGGCGGCCGCCGACGGCTCCATCCCGTTGAACATGAACGCGAGCAGCGCGTCGTTGCCGACCCAGGCGCAGATCGAGATCGTCACGCCCGTCGCGGTCGTCTTCTGGCACTCGGCCTTGCCGCCGAGCTTGCCCGCCTCGAACGGGGTCGAGTCGCTGCCGGTGCCGCCCAGGGACTTGAAGGCGCCGTCGAAGAAGTCCTTCAGCTGCTTGTCCGGGCCGCCGACGCCGAACGCCGAGCCGGTGCCGCCCCAGACCACGACGACGTGCGCGGTCTGCTTGGAGTCCTGGTACTGCGCGGCGAACGGGTTCTGCACGCCGGCGTCGGACATCTGCTGGCTCATCTGCTTGGCCTTGTCCTGGTTGGACTGCTTCTTCCAGCTGCTGATGGTGGCCGGGGCGGTGAAGATGACCTTCGGGCTCTTCGGGGCGGCCGCGGAGGTCTTCGCCGCGCCGGTCGACGCCCCGGGCTGCGGCGCCGTGGTGGTCGAGCTCGCCGTGGGGGTGTCTATTTCGTCGGAGTTCATGACGTACGCCACGGCGCCGATGCCGCCGATCAGCACGATCCCGATCGCGACGACGATGCCGATCAGGAGGCCGTTGCCCTTCTTCGGCGGCGGGGGCGGCGCGTAGCCGGGCTGCTGGTTGTAGCCGTAACCCTGGTCGTAGGCCGGCTGGGGCGGCTGCTGGTACGCCGGCGGCGGCTGCTGGTAGGACGGCGGCTGCTGGCCGTACCCCTGGTCGTACGACGGCTGCTCGTACGCCGGCCGGCCGTACGCCGGCTGGCCGTAGGCCGGCGGCTGGTTGTAGGGAGGCTGCTGACCGTACGAGGGCTGCTGCTGACCGTAGGACGGCTGCTGGCCATAGGGGTCGTAGTTCGGCTGTGGCGCGTACGGGTCAGACATGAGAGCTCCTCGGCACACGGAAGACCCCGCGCAGCATAGTCGGCGCTCGCTACAACCGGTGTCCGATAACAGCCGGAAGGGCTCCGCTGCCCACGCAGGACCCGAGCTCGAACCCGTCGGCGACGCCAACCGAGGCGCCCACGCCGGTCCCGACGCCGAGCTGCACCAGCGCGGCGCCCGCACCGCAGCCGACGGACACGTTCGGCAACCCGATGCCGATGCCGACGGACACCATGAGCCCGGTACCGATGCCGACCGACATCAACGGCAACCCCGTGCCGGGGCCGACCGACACGTTCGGCGCGGTCCCGGCGCCCCTCCCGATGTTCACCGGGCGCGGGCGGTAACCACACGGCGCAAAATCGCGGGGCGGGTCCGGTCAACGGGTCCGCCCCGCGGTCGCATATGAAGGTGAAGTCGGCTCGCTGATATTGTCACGCGATGCTGACGGGTACGGCCGGCCAGGATGACACGACCGCACCGGCCACCACCGGCAGGATCGTGCGACAACGCGACGGCGCGCCGGCGCAGCCGACGAGCGAGGAATCGGACAGCATCGCCGATAACACCACCAGGCGGACCAGCCGCCGGGCGGACCTGCTGGCGCTCGGCAGCTTCCTGCTGGGCGCGCTGTTCATCGTCGCGCCGATCCTGGCCCACTACGGCCGGCGGATGCCGATCAGCCCGGGCGACCGGGCCCAGGCCGAGTACTTCCTCGCCTGGTCCGCCCACGCCATCACGCACGGTGAGAACCCGCTGCACATCGTGCAGTACAACTTCCCGCTCGGCGTCAACGGCATGGCCAACACGACGGTGCTGGGCTTCGGGATCCCCCTCGCCCCGATCACCCTGCTGTTCGGCCCCCAGGTCACGTTCGACCTGCTGATCGTGCTGGGCATCGCCGGCACCGCGGCCGCCTGGTACTGGCTGCTCTCCCGCCACCTCGTCACCAGCCGCACCGCCGCGTGGGTGGGCGCCCTGGTCGGCGGGTTCGCGCCGACGGTCGCCTCGCACGCGTCCTACCACCCGAACCTCGTCGCGCAGTTCCTGGTACCGCTGCTGGCTTGGCGCACTTTCAAGCTGCTCGAGGGCCGCCCGGTGCGCAACGGGCTCATCCTCGCCGCGCTGGTCGTCTATCAGGTCTTCATCAACGAGGAGACGCTGTTCCTGGCTGCGCTCGCGATCGCGGTGGTGCTGGCGCTCTACGCGGTGCAGCGCCGCGACCGGGTGCGGGCCGCGATCCGGCCGCTCGCCGCCGGGCTCGGGGTGACCGCGGGCGCGTCACTGGTGGTGCTCGCCTACCCGCTGTACTTCCAGTTCTTCGGCCCGGGCACGTACCACGGCGGCGACAAGTACATGACCACGTTCCGCATGGACGTGCTCGGCCTGACCTCGTACGGCAGCAACAGCGTGGCCGAGCGACTGCGCCGCTTCGGAGAGCCTCCGGCGCCGCTGGGTGCGGAGGAGCACGGCTTCCTCGGCTGGACGCTCGTGCTGCTGCTTGTCGCGCTGGTCGTCTGGCAGTGGCACGACGTGCTCATCCGCTCCCTGGCGATCACCGGCCTCGGCTTCCAGGTGCTCGCCTGGGGCTCGCCGCTGCAGTTCCAGGGCCGCAACACCCACGTGCCCGGGCCGTTCTGGCTGCTGCAGCACCTGCCCCTGTTCGACACGCTGCTGCCGACCCGCCTCGGCGAGGTGACGAACTGGGCGGTGGTACCCATTCTGGCCCTCGGCGTGCAGCGGCTGCTGGAGCTGGGCGGGCTGCCCGTGCGCACGCGGCGGCTGTTCCTGGGCACGGTGCTCGTGGCGGCGCTGCTGCCGGCCGCGCCGATGCCGATCAAGGTCGTGAACCGGACCCCGATTCCGGCCTTCGTGTCGGCGGGGACCTGGAAGCAGTACGTCGGGGCGGACCGGACGGTGCTCATCGTGCCGCTGCCGCAGTGGGACTTCCCCACCGCGATCTACTGGACCGGATCGACCGGCGCGGACATGAAGGTCTCGCACGGGTACTTCCTCGGCCCCGCCGACGGCATCGACGGCCACCACGCCGTCGCCGGGCCGGCCCCGCGCCCGACCGACCGGCTCTTCGCCGAGGCCATGTACTACAACCGGGTGCCCGCGGTCACCGACGCCGACCGGGCGCAGGCGCGAACGGACCTGGCGTACTGGCACACCTCGCTGATCCTGGCCCCCGAGGGCGCGCAGTGGTCCGCCGTGCGCACCACGCTCACCGAGCTCTACGGTCCCGGTACGCACACCGGCGGCCTGTGGATGTGGGACGTACGTAACTCCTAGCGGTTGACAGATCGCGCTGCGTGCGCGTCCATCGAGTAATGCCGATCGTGATCGCACGCGCGTGAAGCGCGTGCTCGCCGTGCCGGCGGCCCGGACGTACCTGCTCGGGCAGACGGTGTCACTGCTCGGCGACTCGACCCTGTGGCTGGCGACCAGCGTGTGGGTCAAGACGCTGACCGGCAGCAACTCCGCGGCCGGGCTGGTGTTCTTCTGCTTCACCGCCCCGGCGCTGCTGGGCCCGGTCGCGGGGGCGCTTGTCGACCGGTTCCGGCGGCGCCCGCTGCTCGTGTGGGCCAACACCGGGGCCGCCGTCGCCGTCCTGCCGCTGCTGGCCGTGGACGGGCCGGGGCGGGTCGGGCTGGTGTACCTGTCGATGGCGCTGTGCGGCGCGGCGTACACCCTGCTCACCCCGGCCCAGTCGGCGCTGCTGGTCTCGATCGTCCCCGGCGAGCTGCTCGCCGACGCCAACGGCCTGCTGCGCACCGCCCAGGAGACGCTGCGCCTGGTCGGGCCGCTGCTCGGGGCCGGGCTGTTCGTGCTGGCCGGCCCGAAGGCGGCGGTACTGCTCGACGCGGTCAGCTTCGCCGTGCCGATCGCCTGCCTGCTGCACCTGAAGGTCGACGAGCGGCGGCCGGTGCGGATCGCGGGCGGGGGCGGCGGGCTGCGGTTCATCGCCCGCTCGCCCCGGCTGCGGCCGGTGGTGCTGGCGGCGGCGTGCGCGCTGTGCGTGTTCGGGTTCAGCGAGACGACCGTGTTCGCGGTCGCCGGGCAGGGGCTGCACCGCTCCCCCGCGTTCGTCGGGGTGCTCGCCGCCGTGCAGGGGGCGGGGGCGCTGCTCGGCGGGCCGAGCGCGGCGCCGCTGGCCCGCCGCCTGGGCGAGGCGCGCCTGATGGCCGCGGGCATGCTGGCCGGGGCCGCGGGGGCACTGCTGCAGGCGGTGCCGGCCCATGCGGTGGTACTCCCGGGAGCCGCACTCTTCGGCATCAGTCTGCCCTGGCTGGCGGTCGGGTTCACCACACGCCTCCAGCGCGCGACGCCCGACGGGATGCAGGGCCGGGTCTTCGCGGCCGCGATGATGGCGGTGACCGTGCCGCAGACCGGGTCGATCGCGCTCGGGGCCGCGCTGATCGCCGCGGCCGGCTACCAGGCCCTGCTCGCGACGATCGCGGTCGTGCTCGTGGCCTGCGCGCTCTACCTGCTCGCTCAGCGGGCGGAGCGGGCCACGGCGGCGCGGATGCCGTCGAGCACGATCTGCAGGCCGCGCTCGAAGCTGGCGTCGCTCTGCGGATCGCGGATCTCGCGGAGGCTGGCGTTCATCAAGGGGTACGCCTCCAGGAACCGGAACACCTCGTCGACGCCCAGCTCCTCGTCGACCGGTTCGGCCGCGCGCAGCCGGTCGGCCTGCTCGTCGAGGGTGAAGCCCGACACGTAGTTGGCGACCGCCATCATCGCCGCCATCGCGTCGCGCGGGCTCAGGCCGACCCCGCACAGCACCTGCAGCTGCAGCTCGATCGCGTTGAGCTGGACGGCCTGCGGCCGCGTCGCCGTGGCCAGCCGGACGCCGTCGCGATGGCGGGTGAGCGCCGCGCGGATCCCGCGGGCCCGCTCGGCCAGCCACTCGTCCCACGCCTGGCCGGGCGCGGGCGGCTCGGCGGCCCGGGCCTCCGCCGCGATCGTCTCGACGAGCTGGTCGAGCAGCTCCTGCTTGTTCTTGAAGTGCCAGTAGAGGGCCGGGGCCTGGACGCCGAGCTCGCGGGCGAGGCGGCGCAGCGACAGCCCGTCGAGCCCGACCTCCTCCAGGAGGTCGATCGCGGCCTTGATGACCTGCTCCCGATCCAGCGGCACGTTGACACCTTAACAGCGTTCAGGCATCCTTAACACCGTTAAGTCCTTAACGGTGTTAAGGGGACACGTCATGATTGAAGCGAGTGGATTGACCAAGCATTTCGGCGGTCGCCCCGCGCTGGACGGGGTCGATCTGCACGTGCCGGCCGGGACGGTCTGCGGGCTGCTCGGGCCGAACGGGGCCGGCAAGACGACGGTGGTGCGCATCCTGGCCACGCTGCTGCGCCCGGACGGCGGGTGGGCGCGGGTCGCCGGGCACGACGTGGTGCGCGACGCGGCCCGGGCGCGGCTGGAGCTGGGCCTGGCCGGGCAGTACGCGGCGGTGGACGAGGTGCTGACCGGGCGCACCAACCTGGTGCTGTTCGGGCGGCTGTACCACCTCCAACCGCGCGAAGCCCGGCGGCGGGCCGACGAGCTGCTCGAGCGGTTCCGGCTCACCGCGGCCGCGAACCGGCCCGTGCGCACCTACTCCGGCGGCATGCGGCGCCGGCTCGACCTGGCCGCGAGCCTGATCGTGGCGCCGGCCGCCCTGTTCCTCGACGAACCCACGACGGGCATCGACCCGGGGACGCGGCTGGAGATCTGGGACATGGTCGCGAAGCTCGCCCGGGAGGGGACCACCGTGCTGCTCACGACGCAGTACCTCGACGAGGCCGACCGCCTCGCCGACCAGATCGTGGTGCTGGACCGGGGCCGGGTCGCGGCCGCGGGAACGCCGCTGGCGCTCAAGCGCTCCCTGGGCGGGGCGCGCGTCGACGTGGTGGTGCGCGATCCCGCCCGCGCGGGCGCGGCCGCCGCGATCATGGGCGGCGACGTGACCGTCTCCGGCGCGCGGCTGTCGGTCACGTCGGACGAGCTGGTCCGCATCGCCACCGAGCTGGCCGCCGCGGCGATCGAGGTCGACGACATCGCGCTGCGCCGCCCGACGCTGGACGAGGTCTTCCTGCACCTGACCGGCGGTGCGGCATGATCTCGGACACCTACGTCATCGCCGGCCGCAGCTTCTCCCGCCTGCGCCGCGAGCCGGGCGAGCTGATCGGCTTCCTGCTGTTCCCGGTCATCATGATCGTGCTGTTCGCGTACGTCTTCGGCAGCGCGATCGCCCTGCCCGGCGGCGGTGACTACAGCTCGTTCCTCATGCCGGGCATCTTCATGCAGACGATGGCGCTGACCGCGGTGCAGGCCGCGATCCGTACCAGCACCGACATGACCCGGGGCATCATCGACCGGTTCCGCTCGATGCCGATCGCCCGCGCGGCCGTGCTGACCGGCGGGAACCTGGCCGAGCTGCTGCTGCGCCTGCTCGGCCTGGCCGGCATGGCGGGGTGCGCGCTGCTGCTGACGAACTGGTCGCCGCACCGCGGCGTGGCCGCCACCGCGGCGGGCTTCGGCCTGCTGGCCCTGTTCGGACTGGCCATGATCTGGGTGGGTACCTTCATCGGCCTGGCCGTGGCCAGCCCGGCGATCGCCGACCAGGCCACGTTCTCGTGGCTGTTCCCGATGACCTTCCTCGCCAACACGTTCGTCCCGACCCAGGGCCTGCCGTTCTGGCTGCGCCCGGTGGCCGACTGGAACCCGATGAGCGCGACGGTCGCCGGGGTGCGCGCCCTGTTCGGCAACCCTTCGCCCGCGGCCACCCACGCCGCCTGGCCCCTGCAGCACCCGATCGGCATGTCGCTGGCCTGGTCGGTCGCGCTCGTGGCGGTCTTCGTGCCGCTTTCCGTGTGGCGGTACCGCAAGGCGTCGCCGCGCTGAGACGTCAGCCCATGACCCGCGCGCCGTGCGCGGTCGCGACCGACAGGAGGGCCCGCGCGGTCCGGGCTCTCCTCAGGTCGGCGACGCTCAGCGCGCGCCAGTCCGGGGGCAGGGTGTGGAGCTGGGCGACCGTCATCGGCAGCGCGGCCAGGCTGAGCCGGGTCAGGTCGGCGGCGAGCGGGGCGGCGGCCCGGGCGGTCAGGCTGCGGACAAACCACATCCAGCGCCAGACCCACTCCTCGCGGGCCCAGACGCCCGCGTCCCCGGCCCGGTCCAGCAACCACAGCTCGAGGCCGGCCCAGTCGGCTGCGTGCCGGGGGTCGCCGAAGCGGAGGGTGGCCAGCGGGTGCAGCAGGGAGGTCCACCAGTCGGCGGCCTCGGAGGTGTCGGGCACGCGGTCGGCGAGCCACTCGGCGCGCTCGGTGCGCGTCAGCGGGAGCAGCAGGCGCAGGCTCTCGCAGACCGCCCGCCAGCGGGCCTCGGGCAGCGCCGGGGACTCCGGGACGGGCCAGACCGGGGCGGCGATCGCGATCACGGTGTCGTCGTCGGCGGCGGTAACGGTCGAGCCGCTCAGCGGGGCGCGGAAGGTGACCTCGGTGGCGCCGGCCCGGCTCGGCGGGAGCGGGACCAGGGCCTGGCCCACCCGGCGCAGCTCCTCCTGCAGGTCGTCGAGGCGGACCGGGGCCGGGAGGCGGTCCGCGCGCACCACCAGGAAGCGGCCCTGCCACGGCTCGTCCGGGCCCAGGCGTTCGTAGTGGCACTCGACCTCGCCGAAGTCGCGGTACATGCCGTCGGGGCCGGCGTGCTCGGTGAAATCGGCGCCCAGCGTCGAGGCCAGCGCGTGGATGGGGGCGTCGGCGCTGAGGCCCTGGACACGGGCGGTGGCGAGCGCCTCCGCACACAGCTCCAGCGGGCCGGTCATCGGGCGTCCCCGTCCCCGGGCGCGGTCGCTACGGCCGCGCGCGGGGATTCATCCTGATCGAAGATCGCCAGCACCACGCCAGCGATCGTACGCACCCGTGCAAAGGGTCGCCCGGCGTTCGGTTGCGCTCAGGAGATTTTGAAGGTCTCGCCGTAGACCTTCCACGTCAGGGGCGTGTGCAGGTCCAGGTTGCCGTCCTTCAGGAACTGGCGCTGGGCGGTGTCGACACGGCTGGTGTCGCTGTGCGCGGCCTCGGTGCGCATGGCCGCGGTGCGCGCGTCCAGGAAGGCGGTCAGGTACGCGGCCTCGGTGCCGCCCTGGGCCGGGGGCTTCGCCTTGGCCAGGGCGGCCTTGCGGATGCCGCCGAAGCTGTCCGCGTCCGGGCCGGGGCCGTGCATGACCATGGCGTCGTAGTACGCGAACTGGCCGAGCGCGCCCAGCCCGTCGGCCTTGGCCTGGTTGACGGCCGGGTTGAAGTAGACGCGGTCGCGCTCGTCGTCCTGGGCCCGCGTGAACGCGGGGTCGGCGACGACGCTGCGCCAGGCCTCGGGGAAGCCGTCGAGGCCGGCGTGCGAGGCGGTGCCGTTGACCTTGCGCAGGGCCGGGAGGAACCGGGCGAGCGGGTTGCCGGGGACGGCCTGCGTGTACGCCTCGACGAGCTCCAGCATGTCGCCGGTGCCGGAGCAGAAGCCGATGATGCCGCCGGTGTAGCCACGGCCGTCGCCGATGTCCTCGAGGTACTGGTACTGGGCCTTCCAGTCGAGGCTGGAGTTCTCCGCCGAGGAGACCAGCTGCATGGCGATGTCCTTCTTGCGCGGGTCGGCCAGGCCCGTGCCCGCGGCCGTCGTGGCCGGGGTCGTCGCGGTGGGCGTGGGCTTCGACGGGCGCGGGGCGCCGGAGGTGACCACCGGGGCCGCCTGCGAGGCGCGGCCGGGGCGGCGCGGGGCCGGGGCGTCGCCGGAGGCCGGGGCGGTGCCGTAGACCTCGAAGTCGTACAGCGAGTAGCCCCACTTCGTTCCGCGGGCCGTGCCGTACAGGCGCACGTAGCGGCCCTGCCCCGCCAGGCCGGTCAGGTCGTCGGTGCCGCCGTCGCCGGCGCGGGTGCCGGCGATCGTGGTCCAGGCGGTGCCGTCGTCCGAGGTCTGGATGTCGTACGCCCGCCCGTACGCGGTCTCCCAGCGCAGCCGGACCCGGCTCACCGAGGCCCGCGCGCCGAGATCGACGGCGATCCACTGCGGGTCGACGCCCTCCTCGCTGCCCCACCGGGTCCGGCCGTCGCCGTCGACGGCGTTGCCCGCCGCGTACTGCGCCGACTCGGCCGACGACGCCTCGGCGGGCCGGTCGCGGGACAGCAGCGGGTCGGTGGCCGCCTCGGCCCCCACGTTGGCCCAGACGACGAGCGGAACCGCGATGAGCGCCCCGGTGGCGGCGATCCACCCGGCGAGCCGGCGAGTCAAGTGCATGCGTGGATCGGACCATGCGTAAGGGTGAGCTGACTGCGCGCTAAGCGGGATTTCAGGAAGCCATCAGGCGGCCCCATCCCGAACGGGTGACGGCGCTAAGAAAGGCCCTTGAGCAACAGGTCCGTGAACGCGTCCACGACCTGCTCGTCGCCGTAGGCGTGGCCGGGCGGCAGCGCGTAGCTCACCAGGGCCAGCATCGCGCCCATGGCCGCGGCGAGCAGCTCGGGCTCACCCGGCAGGGTGTGGCCGCGCTCGCGCAGCCACTCCAGGTGCTCCCGCAGCACCGCCGTCTGCCCGGTCAGGTCGCGCCAGGAGCGGCCCGAGGCGGGGTCGGCGGCCACCATCGACTGGAACAGCGCCACCTGGATCGCCCGGTGCTGGCGCATCACCCCCCAGGCGATGCCGATGTGGGCACGCAGCTGGTCGCGGTCGGTCAGGTCGTGGTCGCGGGGGTGCCCGGTGGCCGCCATCCGCTCGTCGGCGGCGTCCTCGATGTCCTCCAGCAGCGCCCGCAGCAGCTCGTCCTTGTCCGCGAAGTGCTCGTAGAACGAGCCCGTGGAGCGGCCGGCGGCGGCGGTGATGTCGGTGATCTTCGTGTTGAGGTAGCCGCGCTCGCCGAACAGCGTGCGGGCCGCGTCGAGCAGCGCGGCCCGGGTCTGCGCGGCCCGCGCCTTGCGTACCCCCTGGCTCATGGCGAGTGATCCTTCCAGATTTCCCGGGTTGACGAGCACCACTCTACTGAACATACTTTCACTGAAATTGACTTCAGTGAAGCTTGGTTCGGCCAAAGGGGAGGGCACGACATGCGAGCGATCGTGATCGGGGGCGGGGTCGGCGGGGCCACGGCGGCGCTGGCGCTGCGGCGCATCGGGGCCGACGTGACGGTCTACGAGGCGTACGAGGACCCGGCCGGCGACGTCGGGGCGTGGGTCAGCCTGGCCGCCAACGGACTGCGGGCCGTGGACGCGCTGGGCGTCCTGGACGCGGTGCGGCAGGCCGGGTTCGAGATCGAGCGGCAGCGGATGTGGTCGGCCGGCGGCATGCTCATCGCCGACGTGGCCCGCGGCCGCCGGAAGAGCGACACGCTGCGCAGCGTGTCGCTGATGCGGGGCCGACTCGTCGCCGCGCTGCGCGAGGCCGCGGCCGGGGCGGGCGCCCGGATCGTCACCGGCGCCCGGCTCAACGGCGTCACCGAGACCGAGCGGGGCGTGCGGGCAACGTTCGAGGGCGGCGCCACCGACACCGCCGACGTGCTCGTCGCCGCCGACGGCATCTGGTCGACCGTGCGGGGCGTGCTCGACCCGGCCGCGCCGGTGCCGCAGTACGCCGGGCTGTACTCCGTCTCCGGCGTCGCGAAGCTCGACGGGGTCGACCCCGGGGTGTTCAACATGACCTTCGCCCGCAACGGCGCCTTCCTGCACCTGCGCGCCGGCGCCGAGGTGTGGTGGTCGGCCCAGGTCAACTCGCCGGTGCCCCCGGCCCGCGACGGCGCCGGCCGGCTGGACGAGCTCGCCGCCCTCTACCGCGAGGAGGCGGGGCCGGCCGCGATCATCGCCGCCACCGTGTCGCTGCAGCCGGCGACCCCCATGCACGTCGTCGACCGGGTCAAGACGTGGCACAGCGACCGGATCGTGATCATCGGTGACGCCGCGCACCCGGTCGGGGCCGGGCAGGGCGCCTCGATGGCGATCGAGGACGGGCTGGCGCTGGCCGCGTCGCTGCAGGCCGAGGCCTCGATCGCCGGGGCGCTGCGCCGCTACGACGCCGAGCGGCGGCCCCGGATCGCCAAGGTGCTGGGCACCGCCGAGGACAACCGCCGCGCCAAGAAGGCCGGCCCGGTCAAACGCCGCATGCAGGCGGCCATGATGCGGATCTTCGTGCCGATGTTCTACGAGAAGGCGACGGCGTGGTTGTACGCGTACGAGCCCGCCCGGCTCGCCCAGTAGATTTGGCGCGGTGAAGCAGATCGACGACCTCGTCCGCGGGGCGGTGGCGTACGAGGACGGGCTCGACCTCCTCGCCGTCGCCCCCGCCGCCGAGGTCGACCCGGCCCTGTCCGCCGCCATCGCCGACGCCGTCGCACGGCTCGCGCGCGGCGGGTGGCAGCCGGCCGAGCTGCATCGGGCCGTGGTGCGCCGCGGCGGGACCGACCGCCCGCTGCTCGGCCAGGCCGTCGTGGACGCGGTCGCCGGGCTGCTGCGGCGGTACGACCGCCGGACGGTCGACGAGCGCTGGCTCTCCCAGGCCGACGAGCTCGGGGCGAAGGTGTGGTGGAGCGCCGACGCGCACTATGTGTCGGAGCTCACCGCCCGGCGCCGGCTGGACCGGGTCTCGGTCGTCGACGACCTGGTGGGCCTGCTCGTCGTGCTCGCCGAGCTGCCGGCGATCGAGGTGCTGGTACCGCCGCCGGGGTCGGCCAAAAAGCTGCCGAAGAGCACCCGGGTCGACGAGCGCCTGCTCGGCCGGGTGCGCGCGCTGCTGGCCAAGGCCGAGTCGACCGGCTACCCGGCCGAGGCCGAGACGTACACGGCGAAGGCGCAGGAGCTCATCGCCCGCCATGCGATCGACGAGGCGCTGCTGGCCGGGCGGGAGGGCGCCGCCGCGGTGGTGCCGTTCGCGCGGCGGATCGGGGTCGACCACCCGTACGAGGGCGAGAAGGCGTCGCTGCTCAGCGCGGTGGCCCGGGCGAACCGCTGCCACACCGTGTGGTCGCCCGACCTCGGCTTCACCACTGTGTTCGGGTTCGACTCCGACATCGACGTCGTCGACCTGCTGTACACCTCGCTGCTCGTGCAGGCCGGGCGCGCGATGGCAAGGACCGAGCCGCCGGGCGGCAAGGCGGGGCGGGCCCGGCTCAAGGCGTTCCGCCAGTCGTTCCTCGTCGCCTACGCGGTGCGCATCGGCGAGCGCCTGGCCCGCGCGACGGAGCTGGCCCTGGAGGAGGCGGCCGCGGCGAGCGACCTGCTGCCGGTGCTGCGCTCCCGCGACGAGCAGGTGCGCGAGACGATGGCCAAGGTCTTCCCGCGCACCGTGCGCGGGCGCGGCAGCCGGGTCGACAGCCGGGAGGGCTGGGAGTCGGGCCGGGACGCGGCCGACCAGGCGATCTTGAACTGAGCGTTCGCCCGACGCCGGACGGCCCGTTCGTGTGCGATCCTCCCGCGCATGATTCAGCTTCCAGCCGGGCAGGTCGCGGCCGGTCACCTGCCGCACGTCTGCCCCCGCCACGGCGAACCCGCGATCGAGATGAAGCGGATGCGCCTGGTCTCGAAGCCCCCGCCGTGGGCCGCCGTCCTGATCATCCTCGGTGGCATCGTCTACGCCATCGTGGTGATGGTCCTGCGCAAGACCGTCCAGGCGGCGGCGTTTCCGTGGTGCGCCCAGTGCAAGGCGGCCCGCTCGCGCAACCTCGGCATCGGGTTCGGGGTGCTCGCGCTCGGCCTGCTCCTGATCGTCGGCGGCATCGCCACGATCGACGGGGACGCCGGGCCGATGCTGTTCCTGCTGGGGCTCGTCGTGCTCATCGTCGGCATCGTCGTGGCCTCGCGCAGCAACTACCAGGTGATCAGCGGCGCCTACGTGTCGCAGGACGGGCAGCGCGTGGAGCTGACCAAGGTCGACCCGCGGTTCACGCACGCCCTGCAGTACGGCCGGGTCTGATAAAAACGGGCCGCGCACTCCGCCAACTGGTGTGCGCGGCCCGCCTCCCCCGCCCTCAGGGGGTCTATCTCACGGGGTGGTCGTCCACACGAAGGTGGCGCTCGCCCCGGTGCTCGCGGTGACGGTCACGGTGCTCGTGCCGGCCGCGGTGGCCGAGCCCGAGATGACGCCGGCCGAGTTGATCGACAGCCCGGCGGGCAGGCCGCTCGCCGTGTACGTGGCCTGAGACCCACCCGCTGTGGCGCCGAAGGCCCAGCTCACCGCCTTGCCGACCGGGCTGCTCATGCCGTAGGGGTTGGGCAGCAGGTTCGCCGGGACGGTCGCGGCGGTGACCGCGAGGCTCCCGGTCAGCGGCAGGTTGCGCGAGGAGTTGCCGACCGAGATCTGGTACGTCCCGGCCGCGGTCGTCCACGCGTTGCCCGTCGTGTTCCAGTACGCCAGATCCTGCTGCGTCACCGTGAACGTCACGGTGCTCGAAGCGCCCGCGGCCAGGCTCACGCGCTGGAAGCCCTTGAGCGCACGCGGGGGCTCCCCGGCGGACGCCGGCGCGGTGACGTACAGCTGCACGACCTCGGTGCCGGCCCGGCCGCCGGTGTTCGTGACGGTCGCGGTGACCGTCGCCTTGCCGTTGGCCAGCGCGCCGACCTGGAGGTTCGAGAAGCCGAAGGAGGTGTACGACAGGCCGTAGCCGAACGGGAAGAGCGGCGCGATGTTCTGGCTGTCGTACCAGCGGTAGCCGACCTTGAGGCCCTCGGAGTACTGCACCTGGTTGTTCGCCCCCGGCCACTGCGCCGCGGTGTGCGCGGGCACGTCGGCGAGGCTCTTCGGGAAGCTCACGGGCAGCTTGCCGGACGGGTTGGCGTCGCCGAAGAGCAGCGCCGCGGTCGCCGTGCCGACCTGCTGGCCGGCGTAGAAGCCCTCGAAGACCCCGGCCACCTGGTCGAGCCACGGCATCGTGGTGGCCGAGTTGGTGTGCAGCACCACGATGGTGCGCGGGTTCGCCGCGGCGACCTGGCTGATGAGCTGGTTCTGGGTGCCCGGCAGGTCGATCGTGGTCTGGTCGGAGCCCTCGTTGCCGTAGTTGTTGCTCGCGAACACGATCGCCACGTCGGAGCTTTTGGCCAGGTTGACGGCGTTGGTCAGGTTGCTGCCGTCGTTGTACGTCACGGTCGTGCTCGTCCCGGCGACGCGGTTCTGGATGCCGGTCAGCGGCCAGACCGTTCCGGAGCTCGTGGCGGTGGCGCTGCCCCCGCCGACGCTCTGCACGCCCGCCCCGCCGTCGACGCCGAGCACGGCGATCGAGTGCGTGGTGCCGGTCGACAGCGGCAGGATGCCGTTGTTCTTGAGCAGGACCGTGCCCTCCTCGGCGCCGCGGCGGGCCACGTCCTGGTGCGCCGCGGTGCTCACGTTTGCCGTCGGCGAGCCGGTCTTCGGCCGGTCGAAGAGCCCGAACGCGAACATCGGGGTCAGCACCCGGGTCACCATCAGGTCGAGCTGGGCCGTGCTCACCTGGCCGTTGGCGACGGCCTGCCTGAGGAAGTCGGCGAAGAAGTACCCGCCGGGCATCTCCATCGTCATGCCGTTGTTCGCGGCCGGGACGGTCGAGTGCGCCGCGCCCCAGTCCGAGGTGACGAACCCGCCGAAGCCGGCCTGCTGGTACAGGGCGGTGTTGAGCAGGTACGGGTGGTCGCAGTCGTACGTGCCGTTGACGGTCGAGTACCCGCACATGATCGACGCGGTCGCGCCCTGGGTCACCGCCGCCTGGAAGCCGGGCAGGTAGATCTCCTGCAGCGTGCGCGTGTCGACGATGGCGTTGTCGGCCGGCCCGTTGCGGTTGGTCTCCTGGTTGTACACGGCGGCGTGCTTGGCCTGGGCCATCACGCCCTGGCTCTGGATGCCGCGGATGTCGGACGCGGTCATCCTCCCGGTGAGGTACGGGTCCTCGCTGAACGTCTCGAACGCCCGCCCCCAGCGCGGGTCGCGCACGATGTTCAGGGTCGGCCCCAGCGCCACGTTCGCGCCCTTGCCGGCGAACTCGGCCCCGATCGCCGCGCCGTACTCCTGCTCCAGCGCCGGGTCGAACGTCGCCGCCGAGGTCACCGCGGACGGCATCTGCGTCACGCCGCCCATGCCGTCGCCGACCCCGCCGGGCCCGTCCTGCAGGCCCAGGCCCGGGATGCACAGGCTCGGGATGCCGTCGAGGTTGCCGATGTACGGCGACGAGGCGCCGTTGCCGTGCAGCAGGGCGATCTTCTGGTCGGTCGTCATGCGGCCGAGCAGCTCGCTCACGCGGGTGGCCACGGGCGCGGTGGAACCGACCCACGGACAGCCGGCCGGCGGACTCGTTGTCGTTGTCGTCGTCGTGCCGATCTGGCGGACCTCGAACTCCCACAGGGAATAGCCGTACTGCGTCGCGCGGGCCGTCCCGTACATCCGGACGTATCGCCCGCTGCCGCTCACGGCCAGCGTCTGGGTTCCGCCGGCCCCGGTGGTGGTGGAGTAGACCGTCGTCCACGTGCTGCCGTTGTCCGACAGCTGGATCTGGAACGCGGTCGCGTAGGCGGCCTCCCAGTTGAGGACCACCTGGCACACCTGCGCGCTCGCGCCCAGGTCGACCTGGATCCACTGCGGGTCGGCGAACGCGCTCGACCAGCGGGTGCCGGCGTTGCCGTCGACCGCGCTCGCGGCCGGGCTGGCCGCGTTCTCGCTGGACGACGCCGTGGCCGGGCGGTTGAGCGCCGCGTTCGTGGTGCCGCACGTGCCGGGGGTGCCGGTCTCGCCGTACACCTGGAACTCCCACAGCGAGTAGCCGTACTGCGTCGCGCGGGCCGTGCCGTACAGCCGGACGTATCGGCCGGTGCCGCTCACGGTGAGCGTCTGGGCGCCGCCGGTTCCCGTGGTGGTGCTGTACACGCCGGTCCAGGCGGCGCCGTCGCCCGAGACCTGGATCTGGAAGGCGGTCGCGTAGGCGGCCTCCCACTGGAGCTTGACCTGACTGATGGTCGCGGTCGCGCCCAGGTCGACCTGGATCCATTGCGGGTCGCCGAAGGCGCTGGACCAGCGGGTCCCGGCGTCGCCGTCGAAGGCGCTCGCGGCGGGGGTGCCGGCGTTCTCGGTGGAGGAGGCGGTGGCGGGCTTGCCCTGCGACAGCAGCTGGGTCGCGGCCGACGCGGTGAGGGTGGTGACGACGAGGTATCCGGCCGCGAGCACGGCCACGACCAGGGGGATGACGCGTTTCATTCGGCGACCTCTTGGCGGAGAGGCTTTACACGCCCTTCGGGTGAGAGAGCGCTCTCTGAAGAGTTCCCCTTGTGGGCCCGGCTGTCAAGGGCCCACATCGATTCCTCGGGGAGAGCGCTCTCCGATGGTTTTCCCGATTTTGGTCGCGGGTATGCGTGTTCGTATGAGGCATCAGGGCGTTGGGCAGGTCGTTGTCATCACCGGGGCCAGCGGCGGGATCGGGCGCGCCACCGCGCGGCTGTTCGCCTCGCGCGGGGCCGCCGTGGCGCTGCTCGCGCGCGGCGAGGCCGGCCTGCAGGCGGCCGCCGAGGACGTCGAGGCCCGCGGGGGCACCGCCCTGCCGATCGCCGTCGACGTGGCCGACCAGCACGCCGTGGACGCCGCGGCGAGCCGGGTCGAGAAGGAGCTCGGCGAGATCGATGTGTGGGTCAACGACGCGTTCACGTCGGTGTTCGCGCCGTTCACGCAGATCGAGCCGGAGGAGTTCAAGCGCGTGACCGAGGTGTCGTACCTCGGCTACGTGTACGGCACGCGCGCCGCCCTGGACCGCATGCTCCCCCGCGACCGCGGCGCGATCGTGCAGGTCGGCTCGGCCCTGGCCTACCGCGGCATTCCCTTGCAGAGCGCGTACTGCGGGGCCAAGCACGCCATCCAGGGCTTCCACGAGTCGCTGCGCACCGAGCTCCTGCACGACAAGAGCAACGTCCACGTGACGATGGTTCAGATGCCGGCCGTGAACACGCCCCAGTTCGACTGGGTCCTGTCGCGCCTGGGCCGCCACGCCCAGCCGGTGCCGCCGATCTACCAGCCCGAGGTGGCCGCGCGCGCCGTCGTGTACGCGGCCGACCACCCGCGGCGCCGCGAGTACTGGGTGGGCGCCTCGACGGTGGGCACGCTGATCGCGGACAAGTTCATTCCCGGCCTGCTGGACCGGTACCTGGCCCGCACGGGCTTCGACTCCCAGCAGACGCCCCAGCCGCGCGGCGCGCACGAGCCCCGCAACCTCTGGCGGCCGGCCGACCGCACCGAGGACTTCGGCGCGCACGGCGACTTCGACGGCCGCTCGAAGGGGCGCGCCCCCCAGCTGTGGGCGTCGCAGCACCACGGCCTGCTGGCGGCCGCGGGCGCCGGCCTGATCCTCCTAGCGGGCGCCGCCGCGGCCCGCCGCCGCTGACGCTTTTCCGACAGTGTTGAACCGTCCCGCGGCGGGCGGCGTGAGCTCGGTATGCGCATTCTGTTCAGTGCGTGCCCCCTGTCCGGACATGTCGCGACAATCCTGCCGCTCGCGCTGGCCGCGCGGGCGGCCGGGCATGAGGTGGTCGTCGCCACGGGCGCGGGCGTCCTCGCGCCCCTCCTCCGGCACCGCCTGGAGACCTGGCCCGTCGGCACGCCGGAGGCCGGGCTGCCCGGCGGCGGTACGACGGCCCAGCGCTCCGCCTTCTTCGCGAACTCGGCCGCGGGCCGGGCCGAGGACCTGATCCCCCGCGCCCGGGACTGGCCCCCCGACCTCGTCATCTCCGACACCGCCGAGGTCGCGGGCGTGGTCGCCGCGGCCGTGACGGGCGCCCGGCACGTCGTGCACGGCCTGGGCATCATGCCCCCGATGGTCCTGTGGAACGCGTACGCGGTGCACCTGGACGGCCTCCTCACCCGCTGGGGCATCCCGGCGACGGCGGACGCGGTGCGCGAGGCCACGTACCTGGACGTCTGCCCACCCGCCCTGCGCCGCCCGGGCGAGCCGATCTGGACCCGGACCCTGGACCTGCGACCGACGACGGCCGGGTGGGGCGCGCCCCACCCGGCTGCTTCGCCCCGGCAACTGACGGCGGATCTCGACAGCGGTTCCCGCCGCCAGCTGACGGCCCGCATCGACGCCCTGCCGCACCGCGACACGGTCCTGGCCCGCCCGGGCTCGCCCGCCGAGGCCGCCGCGATCCTCAGCGCCCTCGACGGCCACCCGATCAACCTGGTGATGTGCGCGGACCCGGCGGACCTCGGCCCGCAGCCGCCGAACGTGCTCGTCACGCCCGGCTGGCCCGACCCCGCGGTGCTGTCCCGCTGCCACGTGCTGGTCTCCCGGGGCGGCCCCGGCGTCGCCCTGCCGGCGCTGGCCCACGGCCTGCCGCAGCTGATCCTCTCGCTGGAGAACACCGCACCGGACGGGGACATGACGCACGCGGGCGCGGCGCTCACGGTCAACGCGCCGGACCCCGCGGCGGTGGAACGCGCGGTGCGCACCCACGTCCCGCGCCTCCTGAAGGACCCGATCTTCGCCGCCGCGGCCGCGTGGGCGCAGGTGGAGATCGCGGCGATGTCGTCGCCGGAGGCGGTCGTGCGGGCGTTGACCACGGAGGGAGTTCCCGCCCTGCGCTGAACCGGCCCGCCTCCGCTCCTCATCCGATCGGCTCACGGGACCGCGTTTGCCGCACCGGCGGGGCGGGTAGCGTCGCGATCATGTGGCTGATTGCACGCTCCGCCCTGCTCGGTATCGCCTCCGGTGGGCGCAGTCTCGCGGCGCCCGCGGCCGTGGCGTTCGGGGGCGGCTCACGGGGCCTGCGCTTGGCCACCGCCGCCGCGGCCGCCGGGGAGTTCGTGGTCGACAAGCTCCCGGGCGCGCCGAGCCGCCTGGCCGCTGCGCCGCTGGCCGGGCGGCTCGTCTTCGCGGGCCTGGCCGCCGGGTTCCTGGCCCGGCGCGAGGGGCGCGATCCGGTGGCTCCGGCCCTGGTCGCCGCGGCCGCCGCCGCGGGTGGGAGCGTCGCGGGCGCTCGCTGGCGTGCGTACGCGCAGGACCGCCACTGGGCCGCTCTTCCCGCCGCCCTGGCCGAGGACGCCGTGACGTGGACCCTGGCCACGACCGCCGCCCGCCGCTGACCCGGCCCCACACGCGAACCGTCCCCGCCCGCCGCTGACTCGGCCCCACGCGAACCGTCCACCCGCCGCTGTTTCAGCCGCACGCGAACCGTCCCCGCCCGCCGCCGACCCAGCCCCACGCGAACCGTCCACCCGCCGCTGTTTCAGCCGCACGCGAACCGTCCCCGCCCGCCGCCGACCCAGCCCCACGCGAACCGTCCACCCGCCGC
>NZ_JBEZDS010000009.1:263233-284119 GCF_040648435.1 Dactylosporangium sp. NPDC049140
CGTGCTGTTTCAATCCCACGCGAACCGTCCCCGCCCGCCGCTGTTTCAGCCCCACGCGAACCGAACGGCCGCCGCCGACTCCGCCCCACGCGAACCGAACGGCCGCCGTTGACCGAGCCGCGCGCAACCCGAACGCCCGCGGACCGGCCAAGCCACGCGCGCGTTCGCGAACCGCTGCCGGCCTCGCGAAACGCGGACACGACCCCTCGGCCGCCGCCCAGCCCCGGGCACCGGCACCCGATGACAGCGCCGGGCGGGGTCAGAGGGCGTGGCGGGGGTTGTGGTCCTCGCGCGGGTCGTCCTCGTTGGCTCGCGGTAATCGGGACGGTAACGGGATCGCGGGGCGGCGGGACGGCAGGGCCGGGAGCGCCCCCCGCGGCGGTGCGTCGTCGGGCCGGTCGGGGTTTAGGCGCGAGTGCTTGCCGGATGTGCCCGCCAGCAGGGCCGGGCGCGGGCCGTCGGCGGTGTGGCGGGCGCGGCGGACCAGGGACAGCAGGGACGCGGCGCCGAGCAGGGCGGCGCCCAGCACCACGGCGGCCGAGGGCAGGTACGTCGGGATTCCCAGGTACACCGTGATGCCCAGAATCCGCGACAGGCCCCACGGCAGCAGCGCCATCTGGTCGTTCCAGATCGTCAGCGCGCGCTCCAGGCCCAGCACCGCCACCAGCCCGCCCAGCACCACCAGTGGCACGCCCAGGCCCGCCAGCACGACCGCCGTCGCCCGGCGGCGGGGCAGCGAGTACCGGTCGCGCAGCACGAGCGCGACGGCGACGAAGAGCCAGGCGAACGCGGCGAAGGCGACGCACACGTAGATCGAGCGGCGCACGGGGTCGGTCCAGAACGCGAACCAGTACCCGCCGGGGCCGCGCAGGATCATGGCGGCCAGCAGGATCACCGAGCGCAGCATCGCCACGCCGCCGATCGCGGCCCACAGGTGGAACGGGTCGCGGCGCCCGGCCACCACCCGGGCGGTCAGGGCGAACAGCAGCCAGCCGCCGAGGGAGACCACGAGGTGCGCGGGCGCGGCGAACCAGGTGAACACCAGCCGCGACAGCACGAGCGCCGCGACCGGAACGGCGATCACGAGCAGCCGGTCGAGCCGGTTCGGCAGCGGCGAGAGGTCGGCCAGGCGCCACGGGCGGGTCGCACCGAGCCAGAGCGCGCGCATCCCGGTGGAGCGGCCGACGGCGCCGACGAGCAGGAGCAGCACGACGAGGCCGAGGAGGATGCGGGCCAGCACGGCCATGAGCGGGTCGCGGTCGGCCCGGGTCGCACCGATGTCGGCGGCGGTGAAGTTGTACGCCGGCAGGTCCACGTCCCCGCCGTAGCGCGCCACGTGCGCGTCGCGGGCCGTGCGGTACTGCCGCTCCGCCACCTGCCACGCCGAGCGCGCCGACGGCGAGCCGGTGTCGAGCCACTGCGCGTGCCGCAGGAACATCGTGCGGTAGGCGCCGAGCGTGCGGAACAGGTCGGTCTCGTACGCGAGGGTGTCGATGAGCTTCGCCCGCAGCGTGGCGTCGCGCCAGGTCGCCGGGTCGGTGGCGGCGATCGTCTCCTGCATCGAGGCGGCCAGGGCCACGGCGCGGTCGCCCTCGGCGATGGTCTGTTCGAGGCGGTCGCGGCTCACGGCGTAGATGCTGTCGAGCGCGGCCGAGTCGCCGGTGACGATGTCCCACTCGAAGATCCACATCATCGGCGGCGGCTCGAGGCCGAGCGCCTCGACCTTGTCGTCGGCGTAGGGGCCCAGGTAGAGGCCCTTGGTGACCGCCTCGCGGGACATGGACATCATGCGGCTGATCGCGGTGACGGTCGCCGGGTCGTCGGAGAAGGTCTGCCGGGCCCAGTCGGCGGTGATCTGGGCCGCCGGGGTGGCCGGGTCCCAGGCGAGCCGGCCGAGGGCGTAGGAGTTCAGGTCGTACAGCTGCCAGAACCCCGAGCGGAGCAGCAGCGTCATCGGCCCGGCGCGCAGTGGCCCGCCGTCCTGGGTCCAGGTCCACACCCCCTCGACGTGCGGGTTGGCGGCGAGGAAGCGCTGCAGGGCCTGCTGGTGCAGCCCGGTGAGGTCGTTGGGCAGCGAGCCGAACGCCTCGAACTCGCGCCGGGACTGGAACTCCACGATCCGCCGCTGCGCGCCGGTCTCCAGCGTCGAGTTGAACGGCAGGTGGCTGTAGAAGTCGCCGAGGGAGTACTTGGTCGACACGACCAGGTGCGAGTTGTCGAAGTCGCCGAGGACCTGCTCGTAGGCGGCCGGGTCGGTGTGCAGGTCGCCGACCGCGCCGACGCCGACGGTCCAGGTGCGGAAGATGATGTCGCGCCCGGCCTCGCCCGCGGCGCCGAGCAGCGTGTCGAGCATGGTGCGCACGGCCTGCGGGGTGGTGACCGCGATCTTGGAGCTGTAGTCCCAGCCGGGCTGCTTGTAGACGTCGCCGCCCTCGCCGACGCGGATCATGAGGCCGCTGACGAACGGCATGCGCTCGAAGAGCTCGGCCAGGCCCAGCGCGTACACCCGCCAGAAATGCGGATCCTCGACCTTGAGGCCGCCGTAGGTCTTTTCGAGGTACTGCTGCAGCGGGGGCGACACGGCGAGCATGTCGGTCAGCAGGTACACCTTCATGCCCATGTCGGCGGCGTAGCGGAACACGGGCGCGAAGGCGGCGGTGAGCGCGTCGGCGCGGGCGATGTGGGAGTCGGCGCCCGGGTAGACCGCGTGCCCGTCGCCGACCCGGCTGAACGCGATGTACTCCAGGAAGCCGGGCAGCACCACGGCGTTGTACCCCTGCGCGAGCGAGTGCTCGACGAACTGGTGGAACTGCCGGGAGATCCGCTCGACGGCGACCTGGTCGACCCACGGCGCGCCCGGCAGCAGCGCACCGCCGACGACGTCGGTGTTGAGCGAGTAGTCGGTGCCGGCGGCGAAGGCGGCGACGTCGGGCTCGCGGCCGACCGATCCGGCGTCGGTGAGCCGCAGCCCGAGGCGGGGCGTGACGATCTGGGCCTTCTGCCCGTCCGGCAGCGGCGGCTCGCCCGAGCGGATGCGGTCGGCGAGCGCGTAGAGGCCCGAGGCGGCGCCCGTGTCGTCGCCGCCCGTGATCGCCAACGGGTCGTCGATGCGGTAGGAGCCTGCGGGGATTGACTGATCAACGTGTACCGCCAAATCGGCCGGACCGTCGTCGACGATCACCGGCCGGACGGCACCGCGGGTCGCCAGGGCGTCGGCGACCGCGGCGGCGGCCAGGGTGAGCCGCGGCGAGGCGGGCAGCGAGATCGACGCGATCGCCACGGGTGCCGGCGCGGCCACATCGGCGACGGCGGGGCGCTCGACGGGGATCGCGGCCCGGTCGAAGCGCAGGCCGAGGGCGCCGCCGACCCCCCAGGCGACGAGCGCGCCCAGCACCAGCAGCGCCACCAGGGTGGCGAGCGGGATGCGAGCACGTCGTCGGGTCACGGGCGACATCGTAGGCCCGGGGTCCGACATTTTCCGAGGCTGATCATCGGGCCGTGGCTATATGTGCCAGCTCGGCTGCGCAGCCCTCGTCAGCCCGCCCCGAAGCAGACGAAGCTTTCGGCGCTGGCCCGGTCGCGCGGCCCCGCGGACGCCTGGGCGGCGGCGAGTGCGGCGGCCGGGCCGAGGCCCTTGGCGAGGTGGCCGTAGAAGGCGCACATGAGCTGGCGGGTGGCGCCGTCGTCGACCGGTCCGGTGGAGGCGATCACGGTGGCGGTACCCATGTTGAGCAGCGCCGCGACGAGTCCCATGAGCTCGTCGCCGGGGTGGACGTCGGCCAGGCCGGTGTCGCATCCGGACAGCACCAGCAGCGCGGGCGGGCGGCGCAGGGCGGTGAGGTCGTACACCGTGAGGGGCCCGTCGGCGAGCATGAGGAACGAGAAGAGCGGGTTGTCCACGCGGAACTCGCCGTGTGCGGCGATGTGCCCGACCGCGGCCCCGTCCAGCGCGGCGAGGGCGGGCTCGACCCGCGCCCGGTCGCCGGCGAGCACCGTCGCGCCCGGCCGGTCGGCGGCGATCTCGCGCACCTCGTCGGCCGCCTGCTCCGCCGAATGGGCCCCGACCAGCACGAGCTTGCCGTCCACAGTGGACATAGTTACGCGCCGCAGCCAAATCGTCGCGGAGGGTGCGACGGTCAGCGAGCGGCCGCGGAGGCGGGGTAGCATTCCCCACGGCAGCGCGTGGAGGGCACCGGTCGGCACCAGGACCAGCGGCCCGTCGCCGAGCAGATCGGCGAGCGGGCCCAGCAGGAGCCGGTCGAGAACCTCGGCGCGCCGCTCGAGTCGCTCGCCGCCCGCGGCGTGTCCCAGCACCTGGTTGCGCAGGGCGAACCTCAGCGACTCCAGCTCGGCTCGCACCGCATCGATCTCGCCAACAATGCGATGCGTGACCCTGCGCCCGCGCACGACGAGGGCATGCAGGCGCCCGTCGATGTCCAGCAGCTCGACGAGCACCCGCTCCCCCAGCGCCGCCGCGAGTGCGGGGATCGACAACTCCACAGCGTTTGGTGAAGAACCGGGCGCCCGCCACGAGCGGCGGCGGATCTCGGCCTCCAGCACGCGCTGCCGGCGCAGCAGGCGGCTGGTGCGCTGCGGTCCCGTCGGCGCCGCGGCCAGCTCGCCGTTGATCCGCCGCAGCTCGATCAGGTGCCGGGCGACGACCGGGTCGGTGGACGGGTGCGTCGGGGGCAGGGAGAGGGCGGCGGCGCGGCACCGCTGGGCCCAGGCCAGGGCGGCGGCCGGTCCGCCGTGGACCAGGGCGAGCCGCAGCCGCAGGCCGGCCAGGGCCACGGTCTCCGCGCTGCCGCGCACGCGCAGCTCGGTGGCGCCGAGACTGGCCCGGTACGCGTCGGCCTGCCGCAGCCCCGAGGTGGCCGCCCGCACCGACTCCGCGACGGCCCCGGAGGCGAGCTCGACCCGGGCGCGGATGTGCCACCAGCGCACGCGCAGCGGGGCCGGGCCGAGCTTGGCCGCGCCGCCCGCCTCGGTGAGCAGCTCGCGGGCGGTGTAGAGCTCGCCGAGGTCGACCGCGAGCTGGGCGGCGTCGAGCAGCGCGTCCCAGCCGGGCTGCACCCAGCCGGCCTCGAGCAGGTGCCCCGCGACCGAGCGCAGGTCACGCAGGGTGCCGCGGTTGGCCTTGCCGAGGGCGACGACGGCGGCGAGTTCGGCGACCCGGGCCCGGGCGCTCCACACCGTGCGCCCCTGGCGCTGGAACACCCGGCGCGCGGCCGCGGCGGCCTCCTTCGACTCGGCCGGGGTGCCGGCGGCGAGGCCGTGCCGGGCGAGCGTGAGGTGGGCCAGGCCGAGCACCGAGTCGAGGTGGCCGTCGGTGCAGGCGTCGATGGCGGCGCGGATGGAGGTCTCGGCCTCGGGCAGGAGCCGGACCGACAGCAGCAGGTCGGCCCGGTCGAGCAGGCCGACGGCGGCGACGCCGGTGCTCCACAGCCGGTCGTGGGCACGGTCATAGCGGGCCAGGGCGGTGGGCACGTCGCCGGCCTGGGCCGCGACGAAGCCCAGGTTGTGCTCGACCTGGGCGGCGGCGGTGGCCATGCCGAGCCGGTTGTAGAGCGCCTGGGCGGCCCGCAGGTCGTTCTCGGCCTGTTTGAGGTTGCCGCGGTACCCGTGCAGCACGCCCCGGTTGGTCAGGGTGCGCGCCTCCCACACCTGGTCGCCCGACTCACGGAAGGCACGCAGGGCGCTGCGGTACAGCTCCATGGCCTGCCGGTCGAAGCCGAGGCGGCGCAGGATCAGCGCGCGCTGCATGATCGCCCGGGCCCGCCGGTGGCCGTTGAGCTCGGCCACGGCGCGGTCGATCTCCTTGAGCGCCGCGCTCGGCCGGCCGAGGTCGTCGAGGATCAGCGCGTGGCTCATCCTCGCCTCGGCCTCGTGCACCCGCAGGCCGTGACGGCGGGCCACGCTCATCGAGGCCTTGAGGTGGGTCGCCGCGGCGGCGGCGTCGTGCTGGGCCTGCGCGACCAGGCCGAGGGCGCGCAGGGCCACCGCCTGGCGGCCCGGGTCGGCGTCGCGCTTGGCGTCGTCGAGCGCCGCCTCGGCGAGGTGCTTGGCCTTGCCGGGATCGGCCATGACAATCGGGAGCAGCCGCTGCGCCAGAGCTTCGTCGGCGGAGGGGAGCACGGACGCTGCCGTCATGGTTGCATCCTGCCAAAGGCTCCGATGTGTATCACGGAGCCCGGAGCGCGACTCATGTCACCGGCCTCATTGTTGATCTGTTTTGGGGAGCATTCATGTCCGTACCAAACGATCGTCTTCGGCGGTGGGAGCAGGTCCGCACCGCACGCCTGTCCACCTTGCCGTGGTTGCGTACCGAAGTACAGTCCGGCCGGCCGGTGCGCTTCGTCGCCGACGAGATCCTGGTCTCCGAGCGCGGCGCCGGGATCGCGCACCGCACGCTCAACGGCCTGGGCCACCGGTCCGGTGACATCACCGAGGACGAGCCGCACGCCGGCCTGCGGCGGTTCACGGCCCGCGGCCTCGACGTCACCGCCGCGGTCCGGCAGCTGCGCGGCCAGCTCCCGGACGCCGTCGTCGGCCCGAACCACGTGTTCATGTCGACGCCGTACGAGCACGGCGGCCCGTTCGGCCCGCCCATGGCGGCCGACGCTCCCCCGTCCAAGCTCGCCCCTTCGGCCGGAGGTGCATCCTCCGTACGGGTCGTTGTCATGGACACCGGGGTGTACGTCGACAGCCCGCTCCTGGCCGGCTGCTACTCGGCCACACCGGAGAACATCGAGACCGTCCTCGACAGCGACGACAACGGCGAGCTCGACTCCGACGTGGGGCACGCGAACTTCATCGCCGGGGTCGTGGTGCAGGCGACCGACGCGGCCCAGATCCGCATCGTGAAGGTCCTCGACAGCTTCGGTGTGTGCACCGAGGCCGACCTGGCCACCGCGATCGGCGGGCTCACCGACGTCGACGTGCTCAACCTGTCGCTGGGCGGGTTCTCGTTCGGCGACCAGCCGCCGGCGATCCTCTCCGCGGCGCTCTCCACGTTCCTGTCGGGCACCGGGCGCGTCGTCGTCGCGGCGGCGGGCAACGACGGCATCCAGGACCGGCCGTTCTGGCCGGCGGCGTTCGCGGCGAGCGACTCGCCGTGGGCCTCGCAGGTGCTGGCGGTGGCGGCGCACGACGGCAACAGCGTGTGCGATTGGAGCAACCGCGGGTCGTGGGTCAGCCTCGTGGCGCCGGGCGCGGAGATCGTCAGCACCTTCATCCACCACCCGGGCTTCGCCTCGGGCTGGGCGGCGTGGAGCGGCACCTCGTTCGCGGCGCCGAAGGTGGTGGCGGCGGTGGTCGAGCGGGCGGCGGCGGCCGGGTCGGTGACGGCGGCCGCGGCGCAGGTCAAGGCCGAGGCCGGGCAGCAGCAGCTGGGCGGGTTCCCGGCGCTGCGCTGAACTGGGGGCCCATGGGGGGAGGGCGCTGCGGGCGGCGAACCGCAGCGCCCCGAATGAGAGCCGCACCGCCGGCGCGAGTCCGGGGTGCGGTAGGCGGGTTCGGGCGGGGCGTTGAAGAATGGGACGGCGATAACCCCCGCATGGAGGAGGCCCGCCCTGGGCGCGCTCGAAGTCGTCGTGGCACTCGGTGTCGCGCTGCTGCTGGCCGGCATGATCGCCCAGCGTGTGCGCGTGGCGCCGCCGGTGTTGTTGCTCGTCATGGGGGCCTTACTCGGGCTGGTGCCGGTGCTGTCCATGGTCCGGCTGCCGCCGGAGGCGGTGCTGCTGCTGTTCCTGCCGGCGCTGCTGTACTGGGAGAGCCTCACCACCTCGCTCCGCGAGATCTACAGCAACCTTCGCGTGATCGTGCTGCTCTCCACGGTGCTGGTGATCGCGACGGCGGGCGGGGTCGCGTACGTCGCGCATCTGCTCGGGGTGGCCTGGGGGCCGGCCTGGGTGCTGGGCGGGGCCATCGCGCCCACCGACGCGACCGCCGTGTCGGTGCTCGCGCGCGGGCTGCCCCGGCGCACGACCACGGTGCTGCGGGCCGAGAGCCTCGTCAACGACGGCACCGCACTGGTGATCTTCGGGCTCGCGTTGACCGTGACGGTCGACGGGGGTGAGCTGGCCGCGGGGCAGGTGGGGCTGCTGTTCCTGCTCGCGTACGCCGGTGGTGTGCTCGCCGGGTTCGTCACCGCCTGGCTGGCGATCCTCGCGCGGCGCGTGATCGGCGATGATCCGCTGCTGGCCAACACCGTCTCCGTCGTGACGCCGTTCGTGGCGTTCCTGCTGGCCGAGGTGGTGCATGCGTCGGGGGTACTCGCCGTGGTCGCCTGCGGCCTGGTGCTCAGCCAGACCGGGCCGCGTACCGTGACCGCCCGCACGCGGACCCAGGCGGTGGCGTTCTGGACGCTCACCACGTTCGTGCTCAACGGGGCGCTGTTCGTGCTCATCGGCATGCAGCTGCCGGACTCGGTGCGCGGGCTCACCGACGGCACCCTCGCGCACGCGGCGGTCGTGCTGGCGGCCGTCGGCGGCACCGTGGTCGGGCTGCGGTTCGTGTGGGGGTTCACGACGCCGTACCTCATTCGCGCCCTCGACCGCCGCCCCCAGCAGCGGTTGCGGCGGGTCGGCGCGCGGGCGCGGCTCGTCAACGCGTTCGCCGGCTTCCGCGGCGCGGTGTCACTGGCCGCGGCCCTGGCGGTGCCTTCCGCGGTGGCCGAGCGGGACCTGATCGTCTTCGTCACCTCGGGCGTCATCGTGCTGACCCTGCTGCTCGGGCTGTGTATGCCGGCCGTCGTACGCTGGGCGCGGCTGCCCGAGGACGACGGTCCGCGGCAGGAACTGCTGCTGGCCCAGACGACGGCGACCAGGGAGGCGCTGGACGCGCTGCCGGAGATCGGCACGCGGCTCGGGGCCGAGGAGCTGGTGGTGTCGCGGCTGCGGAAGGAGTACGAGCAGCATCTCGCCGGCTTGGACGAGGGCGACGAGGAGAGCGACCGCGTGGAGCGGATCGAGCACGAACAGTACACAACGATGAAGCTGGAACTGCTGGCGCACAAACGGGCGACGATCGTGCGGCTCCGGGATGAACGCCGGATCGACGACGTGGTGCTCAGGCAGTTGCAGGGCAGACTTGACATCGAAGAGGTTCGACTCACAGGCACCTATACGACAGAGTGAACCAACCGATTGTCCGACCTCCACACCGGGCACGGGCATGCTGAGATGTCCCTTTAGCGAGCTTGGGCGGGATCAGATCTTGAAGACGCTGGCGGACCGGTACCGGCTGGACTACGCGATCGGCGCGGGCGGCATGGGCATCGTGTGGCGCGCCCGTGACCTGCGGCGGCGGCAGATGGTGGCGATCAAGGAGGTGCGGCTGCCGGAGCTCATGACGACCGCCGAGCGCGACCGCGTCAACCGCGAGGCGCGCGCCGCCGGGCGGGTCGAGCACCCGGCGATCGTTCGGGTCCACGAGGTCGTGGTGACCGACGACGGGCCGTGGATCGTCATGGATCTCGTCGAGGGCCGCTCCCTGGGCGAGCGCGTCAGCACCGAGGGCCCGCTCCCGGCCGCCGAGGGCGCGGAGCTCGGCCTGGTCCTGCTCGACGCCCTGGCCGTCGCCCACGCCGCGGGTATCACGCACGGTGACGTGAAGCCGGCCAACGTACTGCTCCTGTCCGACGGCACCGCCCAGCTCACCGACTTCGCCGTCGCCGCCATGCTCGACCCGCACCTGCCGCTGAGCGACCCCGCCTTCGTGGCGCCCGAGCGGCGCCGCGCCGGCGAGGGTGGGCCCGAGGCCGATCTCTACTCGCTCGGGGCGACGCTCGCGCTCGCCTCCCCCGATGCCGCGCCGGAGACGGTGGCCGCTCTCATGAGCGAGGATCCGCGGGATCGGCCGTCGCTGGCGGCCGTGCGGGCGGCGCTGGCCGCCGTGGCTGGGCATCCGGCGGCGGAGCCGGGGACGAGTCCTGAAATTTCCGGACAATCGGGCGCGGCCGATCCCGAAGCGGGAGCGGGAGCGGCTGCGGCTGCACAAGGGCCGGCGGCCGCGGGCGGGGCGGTTGCGCAAGGGCCGACGACGGCGGCCGGGGCGGTTGCGCAAGGGCCGACGACGGCGGCCGAGGCGGTCGCGCAAGGGCCGGCGGCCGCGGCTGCACAAGGGTCGACGACCGTCGCCGGGGCGGACCAGAAGGCCGCAAGTCCAGGGGGCGCGACAACGATCGCGATGGCTCTGACCGGCGCGTCCGAAGGGCCTGGCAAGGCTGAGGGACCGGGGAAGGCTGATGGTGCCGCCGAGGCCGTGGGAGCCGGTGAGGCCACAGGACCTAGCGACGCTGCAGGACGCGGCGAGGCCACAGGACCTGGCGCGGCCGTCGGACCTGACACGGCCGTGGAAGCTGGCGCGGCCGTGGAGGCTGGCGTGGCCGTGGAAGCTGGCGCGGCCGTGGAAGGTGGCACGGCCGTCGGACCTGACACGGCCGTGGAAGCTGGCGCGGCCGTGGAAGGTGGCACGGCCGTCGGACCTGACACGGCCGTGGAAGCTGGCGCGGCCGTGGAGGCTGGCGTGGCCGTGGAAGGTGGCGCGGCCGTGGAAGCTGGCGCGGCCGTCGGACCTGGCGCAGCCTTCGGGTCCGGCGCGGCTGTCGGAGCCGGCGCGGCCTCCTCGCAGCGCGATGGTGGCGTGGACGTCACTCAGGAGCATGCCGTCGCCCAAGAGGCCGACGTCACGCAGGAACAGCCGCTCGTGGCCGGCCTCGCGGCGGAGCCGGAACCCGAGCCGCAGTTCGATCGTCCCGCTCCGCCCGGCATTCGCTCCGAGCTCAAGGTTGCCGCCCTCATCGGCGCCGGTGTTCTCGTGTTCCTCGTTGCCGTCGGGTTCTTTGTCGACGGTGGCGGGCCCGCCGGCACGCACCAGGCCGCGCAAGGGGCCCCCGCCAGCTCCGCCACCGACGCGGCCCTGGTGAACACGGAGCCGTCACCGTCCGACGAGGTGCCGTCACCCAGCGCCGCGCCCTCGTGGTCGTCGCCGGCGCCGACCACTCGGGCGCCGAAGACCAGTAAGCCGACCACCCAGTCGCCGAAGCCGCCGGTGGTGACGTCGGCGAAGATCGGGCTCAACCCGTTGACGTACAACGGGCCGTGCTCCAGCAACGGGCTCGACGTTCAGGTGACCGTGACGATCGCCACGAACCCGGCCGGGACGAAGGTGACGTACGCGACCACGGGCAAGCCCGCCAAGACCGTCACCGCGACCGACGGCACGTACACCGAGACCTATCGCGTACGGGTCGACAGCAGCCGAAAGTACTCGTTTCCGATGACCTTGACCGTGACCAGCCCCGGCACCGTGACGGACTCACTGACGTTCACCAACGCCTGCACCGGACCTAGATAACCTCTCACGTTCCATTAAGATGTTGCGCCGGACGACAACGCAACAACGTACGAGGTGCGTCTAGGGTAACGACCGCAGCACCGTGACCGTCACCTGCCGGAAGGTGGTCGAATGACCGACGACGACGCGACGCGCGACGGGCTGCCACGGTTTATTTACGGTGAGTACACCGGCGAGTTCAAGCTGCCACCGCCGCCCGAGGAGGACGACGCCGCCGGGCCCATGGATCGCAAGACCAAGATCCTGGTCGCCTGCGGGGCCCTGGCGCTGGTGCTGATCGTCGGGCTGGTCGCCGCGGCGCTGAGCACCGGTGGGGCCGAGCCCACGCCCGCGGCCGCGAACCCCGAGTCGTCGACGGCGAGCGTGGCGCCTTCCGGGGTACCGTCGCCGGCCGACGCTCCCCAGGCGACCCAGTCGTGGCCGCAGCTGACGTCCACCGACATCCCGGGCGGCAACGCGCCGACCTCGGGCAAGCCGGGGGCGACGAAGACGACCGCCAAGCCGCCGACGACGCAGACCACGAAGCCCGACACCAAGCCGACGACGCGCAAGCCGCCGCGGCCCACGCTCACGGGACACCAATGACCGAACCGCCCGGCTCAGCGGAGGACGGGTTATCGGGGGTACCTGACGGCTTTCCGGCGCCACCGGCGGAGGGCCTCTCGCGGCGCGGCGTCGTGCTGCTGGCCGGCGGCGGGATCGCGGTCGTGCTCGCCGTCGGCATCGCGCTGGTGGCGCTGGCCACCGGTGACGGGCCCCGGCCCCGGCCGCCCGCGGCGGTGCACGACACGCCCCAGCCGGTGGTACCCGAGGACTCGGTGACGCTCGGTCCGCCCGCGACCGCGCAGCGGACCACGGTCTCGGAGCGGCCGTCGGCGACCCGCTCCTCCGCCCGGCCGACCTCGGCGGCGCCGACCACGCCGAGCGGGCCGCGGGTGGTGACGGTGTCGGTGAGCGCCGACCCGGGCTCGTTCACCGCCTGCCGGGGCACGCTCGTCACGAAGATCACCGTGCGCATGACGCTGAGCCAGCCGGGGCTGCCCGTGCGGTACACCATCAACGAGTCGACGACCGTGCGCCGCACGGCCTCGGGGACCTCGTTCAGCGAGACGACGCAGGCCACCGTCGGGCGCACGGACGGCGTGCACCAGGTGCGCATCGCCGTGACGGAGCCGAGTACCGCGAGTGCCACGACGACGATCGAGGTCGACTGCGGTAAGTGACACACTCTACGATTGGTTACGATCGATGTACCCAACGTGAGGTGGGTCATGTTCGATGCGCGGAGCCTGCTCGTGTACTGCACGGCGAACCAGGCCCTGCGCTGCGCCCCGATCGCCGACCGGCCGCACGGCGGGCTGGTCGTCGCGCCGCACCAGGGCGATGAGCACGGCCTGCTCGAAACCGCCGCCTACCTGCTCGGCCGGGCCCGTTTCGGCGCGCCGCTGCTGCTGGACGCGGCCCGGTACGCCGGGCCCGACCGCATGCCGGCCCGCGCCCCGTTCAACCCGCGCTGGCTGCGCCGCCAGCGTGAGCTGGGCCTGCCCGTGCTCACCGACTCCGGGTACGTCGACGCCGGCGACGAGGCCGGCCTGGCCAGCATCCTGCACCGGGCGATGGCGATCCCCGACGCGATCGCGGTGCTGCCCCTGCACCCGGCGTGGCTGCGCGACCGCCTGCACCTGACCAGGCTCACCGGCCACCTCCGCGACGCCGCCGTGCCGGTCGCGCTGGTGCTGGAGGCGCGGGCCGACCCGTTCGCACTGCCGGGGTGCGTGCCCGGGCTGCTGGCGCTGCTCGGCGGCGCGACCCCGGTCATGCTGCTGCGCTGCGACCTGTCGTCGCTGGGCGCGCTGTGCCACGGCGCGGTCGCGGCGGCCGTCGGCACCGTCGCCGCGCTGCGCCACCTCGCGCCCCGGGAAACCGACAAGAACCATCCGCCGGCGACGATCTTCAAGCCCACGATGTCGTACCGCCGGATCAGCGCGATCCAGCGCGCCAAACGCACCCGTCCGGACCCGCGGCTGTGGTCCTGCGACTGCCCGGCCTGCGGCGGCCGGGAGCTCGACTGGATGGCCGCCCTCGACGAGCGCGCCCGCGAGGTCCCCGCGTTCGAGCACGCCGCGGCCGTGCTCTACGAGCTGCGCGACGAACTGCTCGGCGCGGGCCTGCCCCTGCCCCGGGCCGCGCGCAGCTGGGCCGCCCGGTGCGCCGACGCCGCCTCCCGCGAACGGGAGCTCGGCTGGGCGGTGACCCCGATGCTGCGCCAGTGGCAGGACACCGGCCCGAATCCGGTCGATATGCCGATGGCGAGCTGACACAATCCTGCCGGTGTACGCGACCCTCTTCGTGCTGGGCTTCCGCCGATGGTCCGCGTACGGCCTGGCCACCTTCGGGGCCGCGTTCACCAACTGCGTGTTCGGCCTGATCCGCTCGGCCGTGATGATCGCCGTGGTCGGCACCGCGGGCGGCACGCTCGCCGGCTACGACCGGGCCACCACCGCCACGTACGTGTGGCTGGGCCAGGCCCTCATCGGCCCGGTCATGCTGTTCACCTGGACCGAGCTGGCGCAGCGCATCCGCTCCGGGGACATCGCGGTGGACCTCGCCCGCCCGGTCGACCCGATGCTGTCCTACCTCGCCGCCGACCTCGGCCGGGCCGCGTTCTCGGTGCTGCCGCGGGGGATCCCGCCGCTGCTGGCCGGCCTCCTGATCACCGGGCTCACGCTGCCGCACACGGCGGCGCCCTACGCGCTCGGCGCGGTGAGCGTCGCGATCGCCTGCGCGCTGTCGTTCGCGTGCCGGTGGCTGGTGAACCTCAGCGCGTTCTGGCTGCTGGACCTGCGCGGGCCGATGACGCTGTACCTCGTGCTGTCCGGCGTGCTCTGCGGGCTCGTGGTGCCGGTGCGCTGGTTCCCGCACTGGCTGGCCGTGGTGGCCGCGGCGACACCGTTCCCCTCGCTGCTGCAGGCGCCGATCGACGTGCTCACGGGAAAGGCCGGGCTCTCGACGGTACTGACGCAGGCTCTTTGGCTTTTGGGGTTGCTCGGGCTCGGGCGCGCCGTCTTCGCCCTCGGCACGCGGAAGCTGGTGGTGCAGGGTGGTTAGCGGGCCCTACGTGACCCTGGCGCGGATGCACGTGCGGGCGCAGACGGTGTACCGCGGATCGTTCGCGATCGAACTGTTCGCGAGCGTCGGCGCGACCGTCAGCGGGCTGTGCGAGATGTACGTCGTCTTCGCCAACGTGCCCGCGCTCGGCGGCCTGACGTTCCGCGCGGCCCTGCTCGTCTTCGCGCTCGGGCACATCGCGATGAGCCTCGCCGACCTGTTCTTCGGCCACCTCGACGCGCTGCCCGGGTTTCTGCGCACCGGCACGCTCGACGCGTTCCTGCTGCGCCCGCTGCCGGTCCTCATGCAGCTCGTCACCGCTGAGCTGTCGCTGCGCCGGCTCGGGCGCACCGCGGCCGGCGCGGTCGTCGCGGCGCTGGTCCTGGCCCGGCTCGACATCCGGTGGACGGCCGCGAACGTGCTGCTCGTCGTGCTCACCGTGCTCTGCGGGGCGGCCATCTTCGCCGCCCTGTTCACCGCCGCGGCCGCGGTGCAGTTCTGGCTCGTCGAGGGCTCCGACGTCACCTCGTCGTTCGTCTACGGCGGGCAGTACGCGTCGCAGTTCCCGACCACGATCTACCCGGACCCGGTGCGGGTGCTGTTCACGTTCTTGGTGCCGACGGCGTTCGTGGCGTACCTGCCGGCGCTGACCCTGCTGCGCCTGTCGCCACCGCCCGGGTTCCCGGCCTGGGTCGGCTGGTGCGCGCCGGTGGCCGCGGCCGCGCTCTGGGGCGTGGCGCTGCTGGGCTGGCGATCCGGGCTGCGGCACTACACGGGGGCGGGATCATGATCATCGAGGTCACGGACCTGCGGCGGCACTTCGGCAAGGTGGTCGCCGTCGACGGGCTAACGTTCGGCATCGAACGAGGCGCCGCGGTCGGCTACATCGGGGCCAACGGCGCCGGCAAGTCCACCACCATCAAGATGCTCACCGGCATCCTGCGGCCCACGGCCGGCGCGGTGCGCACCTGCGGCCTGGAGCCGATGCGGCAGCGGCGCCGCCTGGCCCGGCGCATCGGCGTCGTCTTCGGCCAGCGCAGCCAGCTGTGGTGGGACCTGCCGCTGCGCGACTCGTACCGCGCGCTGGGCGCCATCCACCGCCTCGACCACCGCCCGCGCCTGGCCGAGCTCGCCGAGCGGCTCGACCTCACGTCCTTCCTGGACACTCCCGTGCGCAAGCTCTCGCTCGGCCAGCGCATCCGCGGCGAGGTGGCGGCCGCCCTGCTGCACTCCCCCGAGCTGCTCGTCCTCGACGAGCCGACGATCGGCCTCGACGTGCTGAGCAAGGAGCGGCTGCGCACGTTCCTCATCGAGCAGCGCGCCCTCGGTACCACCCTGCTGCTGGCCACGCACGACATGGGCGACGTGCGCCGGCTGACCGACCGCCTGCTCGTCGTGGACCGCGGGCGGCTCGCCTTCGACGGCACCCTCGACGCGCTGGCCCGGCAGGTCGGCGCCGAGCGCATCCTGGTGCTGGACCTGGCCGAGCCGGCGCCGCCGCTGTCCGCGGTGCCGGGGACGCGGCTGGTGGGCGTGGAGGCGGGCGGGCTGCGGCAGCGGCTGTCGTTCGCGCCGGGCACGACGACGGTGGCCGCGATCCTCGCCTCGGTGGCCGGGACGGCCCAGCTGCACGACCTCACGATCGAGGAGCCCGACATCGAGGGCGTTGTGCGGCACCTGTATTTGCTAGCGTCGGAAGGGTGACGATGAACGGCGCCGACGTACTCCGCTCCGTGTCCCTGGTGCGTGCGGCCTTCGCCGACGTGCCCGACGACGGCTGGGGGCGCCCCGCCGGCACACTTTCCTGGACGTGCTGGGAGACCGTCGAGCACACGGCGGACGACCTGTTCGCCTACGCCGGGCAGATCGCCGCCGCCGACAGCCCCCGGGAGTCCTACCTGCCGGTCGTGTGGCGCTCGCTGCGCGACAGCGGCCCGGCGAGCACCATCTTCGTCGAGGCCACGGGCGGCACCCTCGGCCTGATGCGCGTCCTGGAGGCGTGCGGCGGCATGCTCGCCGGGGTGGTGGACGCCGCTCCGGCCTCGCGCCGGGGCTGGCACCCGTACGGCGTCAGCGATCCCGAGGGCTTCGCCGCCATGGGCGTGGTGGAGGTGCTCGTGCACGCGTGGGACATCGCCGACACCGTGGAGCGCCCGTGGGCGCCGCCGGCCGACCTGTGCCGCAAGGTGCTCGACCGGCTCTTCGTCGACTTGCCGGCGCACGACGACCCGTGGCTGGTGCTGCTGTGGGCGACGGGCCGCGCCGAGCTGCCCGGGCATGAGCCGCGGACGTCGTGGCAGTGGGACGGCCGGCCGTTGGCCGAGCGCGCCTAGGGTCTAGTCGCGGGCCCGGAAGGCCTGGCGGTACGCGGACGGCGAGGTCCGCATCGCGTTCGTGAAGTGGTGGCGGTACGTCACCGTGGCGTCGAAGCCGACGGCCGCCGCCACCTGCTCGATCGGGGCGTCGGTCGTCTCCAGCAGGGGCAGGCTCGCCTGGACGCGCTGGCGCAGCAGCCAGCGGATCGGGCTCGTGCCGGTCGCGCGCGTGAAGTGCCGCAAGTACGTCCGCGGTGACATGTGCGCCTGGCGCGCCAGGTCCGCCAGGGTCAGCGGCTCGCGCAGGCGGGCCAGGGCCCACGCGAGGCTCGCCGCGATCCGGTCGTCCTCGGCGTCGGCGGGCATCGGGGCCTCGATGAACTGGGCCTGGCCGCCGTCGCGGTGGGGCTGGACGACAAGCCGCCGGGCCACCGCGTTCGCGACCGCGGCGCCGTGGTCGGTGCGCACCACGTGCAGGCACAGGTCGAGCCCGGCCGCGCTGCCGGCGCTGGTCCACACGTCGCCTTCGGCGATGTACAGCACGTCGGGGTCCAGGTCGAGGTGCGGGTACCGGGCGCGGAACACGTCGGCGTAGCGCCAGTGGGTCGTGGCGCGGCGGCCGTCGAGCAGGCCCGCGGCGGCCAGGGCGAACGCGCCCGAGCAGATCGACAGGATGCGCGCGCCGCGGGCGTGGGCCGCGCGCAGGGCCGCCAGGACGTCCGGGGCCGGGTCGGCGCGGACGCTCTCGACGCCGGGGACGATCACCGTGTCGGCCGTAGCGAGGAAGTCCAGGCCGGCGGCCGGGTGCAGGGTGGCGCCGCCCAGGACCGGCACGGGGGCCGGGGCCGGGGCGCAGATCGTCAGGCGGTACCACGGGACGTCGAGTTCGGGCCGCGGAAGACCGAAGATCTCCGTCACGATGCCCGTCTCGAACAGGGACATCCCGGAGTAGGCGAGGACGGCGACGCTCGGGCGCATGACGAGATCTTAGCGATGGGGGGCGTTTTCGCCACTGTCGGCGGCGGCGCGCAGGCCTCAGGCTTCTCCCATGAGCGAAGCGATCGAGCACTTCAGCCGCCGGTTGCGGTTCGAGACCGATGTCAGCGACGTGCACTCGGCGCTGTCGGCCGGGGCCGCGAACCTTGTCGTCGTCGACTCCCGCGGGCACCAGGCCTGGGCGCAGGGGCACCTCCCCGGGGCCGTGCACCTGCCCACCGCGGACATCGCCGTCCGCGCGGGCGAGGTCGTGCCGCGCGACGCCGAGGTCGTCACGTACTGCTGGGGGCCCGGGTGCAACGGGGCCACCCGGGCGGCGCTGGAGTTCGCGCGGCTGGGGTACCGGGTCCGCGAGATGATCGGCGGATTCGAGTACTGGGTGCGCGAGGGGCTCGAGTTCGAGACCTCGCAGGGCACGGAGCGGCGGCCCGCCGACGAGCTCACCGCCCCGCGCTGGGCCGTGTCCTGCGACTGCTGAGAGCTACGGCACGAGCAGGGTCTTGCCGATCGCCGTGCGCTCCTCGATCGCGCGGTGGGCGGACGGGGCGTCCGCCAGCGGGTACACCTGACCGATCAAAGGCTCGAAGCGCTTCGCGGCCACCGCCTGCACCGCCTCCGACAGCAGCGCCCGGCGGCGGACCGGGGACAGTTGCACGGCCTCGATGCCCGTCGTCGTGACGTCGTGGGCGCCGGCGGGCCCGGTGGCGAAGCCGCCCGCGGGCATGCCGTGGCCCGAGAAGCGGCCGCCGGGGCGCACCAGGCCGAACGCGGCGCGGCCGTACGAGCCGCCCGCGCCGTCCAGGACCGTGTCGACCGGGGCCACGGAACGGGTCCAGTCCGGTGCCGAGTAGTCCACGACCTGCTCGGCGCCCAGCGCGCGCAGCCGGGAGAGCTTGGCCTCGCCGCGTGCGGCGGCGATCACCGTCGCGCCCGCGGCCGCGATCAGCTGGACCAGGATGGCGCCCATGCCGCCGGCGGCCGCGGTGATCAGGACGCGGTCGCCCGGGCCGACCGGCGCGATGCCCAGCACGGCCAGGGCGGTCACCCCGTCGTGGAGCACGGCCGCGGCGTCGCGGTCCGCGACCGCGTCCGGCACGGGGACCAGGGCGTCCGCGGCGGCCAGGGCCTCGGTCGCGTAGCCGCCGCCCGCGTGGCCGACGGAGGCGACCACCCGGCGGCCGATCCACTGTGGATCGACGCCGCCGCCGACGGTGGTCACGGTGCCGGCCACGCCCACCCCCGGGCGGTACGGGAGGTCCACCGGGAAGAACGGGTCGCCGCGGCCGGCGCGGACCATCGTCTCCAGCCACAGGGTGTCGGCGGCCGCGACCGCGATCCGCACCTGGCCGGGGCCGGGGACCGGGGCCGGGGCATCGACCAGGACGAGCTCTTCGGGACCGCCGAAGCGGGCCACCTCGATCACACGCATGAAATTACCCTCGGACCTGAAGCATGGTTCATGTCAAGGCGGGTAGCGACAGCGCCGTGAGCAGGACGGATACCGAGAGCGACATCACGCTGCAGGTCAATGGGCTCGAGCACCAGCTGCGGCTGGACAACCGGACGACGCTGCTGGACACGCTGCGCGAGCACCTCGAACTCACGGGGGCGAAGAAGGGCTGCGACCAAGGGCAGTGCGGGGCCTGCACGGTCCTGCTGGACGGGCGCCGGGTGGTCAGCTGTCTGATCCTCGCCTGCTCGGCCGACGGCAAGGCGGTCACGACCGTGGAGGGCCTCAGCGCCGGGCAAGGGCTGCACCCGATCCAGGAGGCGTTCATCGCGCACGACGCGCTCCAGTGCGGGTTCTGCACGCCGGGGCAGATCTGCTCCGCGGTCGGGCTCACCTCGGAGGAGACCGAGTCGCCGGCGGCGATCCGCGAGGCGATGAGCGGCAACATCTGCCGGTGCGGCGCGTACACGCACATCACGGACGCCGTCTACGAAGTGGCGGGGGCGCTGTGAAACCGTTCCGGTACGAACTGGCCGAGAACGCCGAGGGCGCTGTCGCCACGATGGTCCGCCCGGGCGCGGCGTACCTGGCCGGCGGCACGAACCTCGTCGACCTCATGAAGCTCGGGGTCACCGCGCCCGACCTCATCGTGGACGTCAGCGACCTGCCGTACCGCGAGGTGGAGACCTTCGAGGGCGGCGGCCTGCGCATCGGCGCGCTGGTGACAAACAGCGAGCTGGCCACGCATCCGGTGATCCGGACCAAATACCCGGCCGTGTCCGAGGCGCTGCTCGCGGGCGCGTCGGGGCAGCTGCGCAACCGCGCGACCGTCGGCGGCAACCTGCTGCAGCGCACCCGGTGCCGGTACTTCCAGGACCTCACGAAGGCGTGCAACAAACGCATCCCGGGCGCCGGCTGCGACGCCCGCGACGGCGAGCACCACGACCTGGCGATCCTGGGCGCGTCGCCGCAGTGCATCGCGACGAACCCGTCCGACCTGGCGGTGGCGCTGGCCATGGTGGACGCCTCCGTGCAGTACATCGGGCCCCACGGCCCCGCCGCGATCAGCGTGCACGACCTGTTCCGCCGGCCCGGTGACCGGCCGGACCGGGACACGAACCTGCCGCCCGGATCGCTCATCACCGCCGTCGTGCTCCCGGACTGCGCCATGGCCGCCGGCTCGCGGTACCGCAAGGTCCGCGACCGCGCCTCGTTCGCCTTCGCCGCGGGCTCGGTCGCGGCCGCCCTGGACGTGCGCGATGGGGTCGTGCACGACGTCCGGCTGGCCTGGGGCGCGGTCGCCCACCTGCCGTGGCGCGCCTGGGCCGCGGAGCGGGCGCTGCGCGGGGCACCCGCGACGCCGGAGAGCTTCCAGCGGGCCGCCGAGGAGGAGCTGACCGCGGCGAAACCGCTGCGCGACAACGGGTACAAGGTGCCGCTCCTGCGCAACCTGACCGTCGGACTACTGCGGGAGATGACGCCGTGAGCGGTTCGGAGCGAAGCGGAGAGGCCGCTCACCATGCAACACAGCCACTGTCGCGGCGTCGCCGCAGCGAAGCGGAGGTGACGCCGTGAGCGGTTCGGAGCGAAGCGGAGAGGCCGCTCACCATGCAACACAGCCACTGTCGCGGCGTCGCCGCAGCGAAGCGGAGGTGACGC
>NZ_JBEZDS010000009.1:284219-307513 GCF_040648435.1 Dactylosporangium sp. NPDC049140
CGTGATCACGAGGTACGCGCCCGTCCACATCGGACGCGCCGAGCCCCGCCTCGAAGCCCGCGACAAGGTGACCGGGCAGGCACGGTACGCCGTCGACCACCACCTGCCCGGCGAGTGCTACGCGTGGCCGGTGCAGGCCACGTTCGCCCGCGGCCGGGTGTCCAACGTGGACATCGCGGACGCGCTCGCCCTCGACGGGGTGCTCGCGGTGCTGTGGCACGGGAACGCGCCGCGGCTCGAGCCCGGCGACCACGCCGACCTCATGCTGCTGCAGTCGCCGGAGGTGCGGTACTACGGCGAGGTCGTCGCCCTCGTGGTGGCCACGACGCAAGAACGGGCCCGCGAGGGAGCCGGCGCAGTGCACGTCCAGGCCGACGTGGCCGCCGCGGACACCGTGCTGCGCGCCGACCACCCCGGCCTCTACGAGCCCGAGATCGTCAACGCGGGCTACCAGGGAAGGCTGGACCACGGGGACTTCGACACCGGGTTCACTGCCGCGGACGTGCGCGTCGACGCCACCTACCGCACGCCGACCGAGCACCACAACGCGATGGAGCCGCACGCGACGACCGCGTTCTGGGAGCACGGGAAGCTCAACGTGTTCGACGCGACGCAGGCGTCGTCGGCGGTACGCGAGACCCTCGCCGCGCTCTTCGAGCTCCCGCCGCAGCTGGTGCGCGTGCACAACGAGCACGTCGGCGGGGGCTTCGGGGCCAAGGGCCAGCCGCGGCCGAACGTGGTCCTCGCCGCGATGGCCGCCCGGTGCATCGGCCGGCCGGTCAAGCTGGCCCTGGGGCGCTCGATGCTGTTCGCGCTGGCCGGGTACCGCACCCCGACCATCCAGCGCATCCGGCTCGGCGCCGACCGCAACGGCCGGCTGCTGGCGGTCGGGCATGAGTCCATCAGCCAGACGTCACGGCTGGTGGAGTACACCGAGCAGTGCGCCGTCGTCAGCCGGGTCAACTACGCCACGCCGAACCTGACCACCAGCCACCGCGTCGTCGCGCTGGACGTGCCGCCGCCGACCTGGATGCGGGCCCCCGGCGAGTGCCCGGGCTCGTTCGCGCTCGAGTCGGCCATCGACGAGCTGGCGGCGGCCGGCAACTGGGACCCGGTGCAGCTGCGCATCGGCAACGACACCGACCGCGACGCCGAGGGCCTGCCGTTCTCCAGCCGCCACCTGGTCGAGTGCCTGCGCGAGGGGGCGGAGCGGTTCGGCTGGGCCGGCCGCGACCCCCGCCCGGCGAGCCGGCGCGAGGGCCGCTGGCTGCTCGGCACCGGGGTGGCCGCGGCGTCGTTCCCGGCGATCACGTGGCCGTCGACGGCGACCGCGCGCGCCACCGCCGACGACCACTTCGAGGTCGCGGTCAACGCGGCCGACATCGGCACCGGCGCGCGCACGGTCATGCGCCAGATCGCCGCGGACGCGCTGGGCTGCCCCGAGACCTGTGTGGAGATCCGGGTGGGGGACAGCGCGATCGGCTTCGCCACCGTCGCCGGTGGCTCGATGGGCACGTCCTCGTGGGGCTGGGCGGTGACGAAGGCGTGCCGGCTGCTGCGCGAGCGCATCGACCGCGTGCACGGCGGCCAGGTCCCGCCCGAGGGCGTCGCCGTCTCCGCCGACACCACCGCCGACATCGCCGAGCGCGGGGAGTACGCCCGCCACGCCTTCGGCGCCCAGTTCTGCGCGGTGCGCGTCGACCCCGGCACCGGCGAGGTGCGCCTGGACCGCATGCTGGGCGTCTTCGCGGGCGGCCGCATCGTCAACCCGACCACGGCCCGGTCCCAGCTCGTCGGCGGCATGACGATGGGCGTGTCCATGGCGCTGCTGGAGCAGACGGTGCTCGACGCGCGCACGGGCGACTTCGTGACGTCGGACCTGGCGTCGTACCACGTCGCCGTCAACGCCGACATCCCGCGCATCGACGTGTCGTTCGTGCCCGAGGACGACCCGCACCTGAACCCGATGGGGTCCAAGGGGCTCGGCGAGCTCGGGATCGTGGGCGCGGCGGCGGCGGTCACCAACGCGGTGTACCACGCCATCGGGGTGCGGGTGCGCTCGCTGCCGATCACGCCGGCCGCGCTGCTGCGCGCCGTGCCAGGATGAGGTCCATGGCCATTCCGGACTTCCGTACCACGGACGCGACGGCCGTGCGAGCAAGTGTCGCCCTGCTCGACGGCCCGCTCGACCTGACCCGGCCCACCCCCTGCAGCGGCTGGACCCTGGCCGACCTGCTGGCCCACATGACCGTGCAGCACCTCGGCTTCGCCGCCGCCGCGCGGGGCGAGGCCTGGCCGCTGGAGCGCTGGGCGCCGCGGCCGCTCGGCGCCGACCCGGCCGCCGACTACGCGGCCGCGGCCGACGAGGTCATCGCCGCGTTCGCCGCCGTCGACCTCGAGACGCCGATCGCGCTGGCGGAGCTCGCGCCGGCCCCGCTGCCGGCCTGGCGCGGCATCGGCGCGCACGCCATCGACTACGTGGTGCACGGCTGGGACGTGGCCACGACGCTCGGCCTGGCGTGGGAACTGCCCGAGGAGGTACTCCGGCAGGCCCTGCCCATCGCCGAGTCGGTGCCCGGCACCACGACGGCGTTCGCGGCCGCCCTCCCGGCGCCGGCGGACGCATCCACAATGGACCGGATCCTGCTGCGGCTCGGACGCGCCCCCCGCTGACCTCCAGGACATTTGTCACCGCCGGACCGAGATCGACGAATCTGCCGGTGGGATCGCGGCGCACCTAGCGTGAGCGGCATGAACGCCGTCGAGCTCCAAAAAGTGTCATACGCCTATGGCAGTGTCCGGGCCGTGGAGGACGTCACGCTCACGGTCACGGCCGGCGAGGTCGTCGCGGTGCTGGGGCCCAACGGGGCCGGCAAGTCGACGACCCTGCTGATGCTGCTCGGGCTGCTCCCGCCCCGCACCGGCGGCGTCCGGCTCTTCGGCCGGGCCCCGTCGGCCGCGGCCGCCGCCGGTCTCGTCGGCGCGATGCCCCAGGCCGGCGGGCTGCTGCCCCGGTCCACCGTCGGGGATCTGCTGCGGTTCCTCCATGACGTGTACCCGCAGCCGATGCCGGTCGCGGAGGCGCTCGAGCTCGCCGACCTGACCGGGCTGGCCGGGCGGACCGTCGAGCGGCTCTCCGGCGGCCAGGCCCAGCGGCTGCGGTTCGCGATGGCGCTCATCGGCCGCCCCGGCCTGCTCGTGCTCGACGAGCCGACGGCCGCGCTCGACGTCGAGGCCCGCCGCGCCTTCTGGGCAGCGATGCGCACCTACGCCGGACAGGGCCGCACGGTCCTCTTCTCGACGCACTACCTCGAGGAGGCCGACGACAACGCCGACCGGATCGTGGTCCTCGACCGCGGGCGGGTCATCGCCGACGGCACCGCCGCCGACGTGAAGCGGCGCGTGGCGGTGCGCACGGTCGGTGTCACGGACCGAAAAGCGGATTATTCGGTACTCCCCGGAGTCGTCGCGGTCGCCGAACGGGCCGGACGGGCCGTGCTGACCAGCACCGACTCCGACGCCACCGTCCTCGCCCTCGCCGCCGCGGGCCTGCTGCACGACCTCGAGGTCGCCGGCGCCGGGCTCGAAGAGGCGTACCTCGCCCTGACCCGCCTGGAGGCCTGACATGCTGCCCTACATCCGCCTCGAGCTGCGCCGGCTGGTCCGCACCCCCGGGCTGCTCATCTTCACCGTCCTCATGCCGCTGCTGAGCTACGTGCTGTTCACGAACATCAGCACCATCACCGGGCAGGACAAGAGCGTCGCGGCCGTCTACACGATGGTCTCCATGGCCGGCTACGGCGCGATCGGCGGCCTGCTCAACTACGCCTCCGGGCTCGTGATCGACCGCTCCATCGGCTGGCTGCGGCAGCTGCGCCTGACCCCGCTGTCGCCGGTCAAGGTGGTGCTGGGCAAGGGGCTGGCCGCGATGGCCGCCGGGCTGCTGCCCGTGCTCGCGCTGTGCCTGGCCGCCGTGCTCATCAACGGGGTGCGCCTGGACGCCGGGCAGTGGCTCGCGATCCTGCCGCTGCTGTGGGTCGGGGCGCTGCCGTTCGCGCTGCTCGGGCTCGGGCTGGGCTACCTGGCCACGAGTCAGACCGCGCAGCCGCTCAACCTGCTGGTGTACCTGGGGCTGTCCATCGTGGGCGGGCTGTGGCTGCCGCTGGACATCATGCCGGGCTGGGTCGCCTCGATCGGCCGGCTCCTGCCCACCCACGCCTACGCGGACATGTCCTGGCGGGTCGCGTTCGGCGGGGCCCCGAGCGTCGGCGACGTGGTGATCCTGGCCGTGTGGCTTGTCGCGTTCGGCGGGCTGGCCGTGTACGGCTTCCGCCGCTCCGTTCGCCGCATCTCGGTGCTGTGAAAGGGTGGACGGCATGAAGCGCGGGCCGCGCCCCACGATCGGGGGGATGATCTGGGTCGCGGTGTGGACGTTCGCCCTCGTCGACCCGCTGAGCACGGCCACGACGGCCGCGGCGCTGGTCGGGCTGGTGGCGTTCGAGCTGGTGTACGTGTACACCGCCGCCCTGGGCTTCGAGTCGACCTCGGTCACCCGCCGGCACCACGTGCTCATCGGCGTCACGGTGGCGCTCGCGATCGGGCTCGCGCTGGCGTACGGCCCGCACTGGCTGATCCTCATGCTGTACGCCTCGGTCGGGGGCGTCGCGGTGTACGCCGGCACCGAGCGCCCGGTCATGGCCGTCTACTGGTTCGCCGGCTGCCTCGCCACGGTGCTCGGCCTCGGGTTCGCGGTCGGCGCGAGCTGGTGGCAGACCGGCAGCGTGGCCATCGGCACGATCCTGTCGTCGCTGCTGGTCGGTTCGGTCCGGCAGATGCAGCGCCTGGTCGCCGAGCTGCGCGAGACCCGCGAGGCGCTGGCCGAGGCCGCGGTCGCCGACGAGCGCCTGCGCTTCTCCCGTGACCTGCACGACCTGCTCGGCCACACGCTGTCCGTCATCGTCGTGAAGGCCGAGGTCGTGCGGCGCATCGCCGAGCGCGACCCGGCCGCGGCGGCGGCCCAGGCCGCCGACATCGAGCAGGTGGGCCGGCGCGCGCTGGTCGAGATCCGCGAGGCCGTCACCGGCTACCGCGAGACCGGCCTGACCGCCGAGCTCGCCCGCGCGAAGGGCGCCCTGACCGCGGCCGGCATCGCTGCCGACGTGGTGCGCACCGCCGACCCGCTGCCCGACGCCGCCGACCGCCTCCTCGCCTGGGTGGTGCGCGAGGCCGCGACCAACATCATCCGCCACAGCGGGGCTTCGCGCTGCGAGATCGCCGTGACCCTGACCGACGAGGCAGCGGTCCTGACCGTGACCGACAACGGCGACTTCGCCCCGTCGTCCCCGGCCCCGGCGGCGGGGAACGGCCTGCGCGGCCTGGGCGAGCGACTTGGCAACGCGGGCGGGACGCTGGAGACCGGCGGCCGCCCTGATGGCGGCTTCGCCCTGACGGCACGGCTTCCCCTGTGAACGGACATCTGGAGGTTGGGTCGTGACGATCCGCGTGTTGCTCGCCGAGGACCAGGGCATGATGCGTGGCGCTCTGGCGCTGCTGCTCGACCTGGAGCCCGACCTGGAGGTGGTGGCCCAGGTGTCCAGCGGCGACGCGGTGGTGGCGGCGGCCCTGGAGGCGCGGCCCGACGTGGCGCTGCTCGACATCGAGATGCCCGGCGGCGACGGAATCAGCGCGACGGCCGAACTGCGGCGGCGCCTGCCCGGGTGCCGGGTGCTGATCCTGACCACGTTCGGGCGCCCCGGGTACCTGCGGCGCGCCATGGAGGCGGGCGCCAGCGGCTTCCTCGTGAAGGACGGCCCGGTGGAGTCCCTGGCCGCCGCCGTACGCCGCGTTCTCGCCGGCGAACGAGTGGTCGACCCGGACCTGGCCGCGGCCGCATTGGCCGCGGGCCCGGATCCGCTGACCGACCGCGAGCGCGACGTACTGCGCGAGGCGGGCGACGGCTCCACGGTCGCCGACATCGCCAAGCGGCTGCATCTCTCGGAGAGCACGGTGCGCAACTACCTGTCGGCCGCGATCACGAAGACCGGCACGCGCAACCGCATCGAGGCGGTCGGGGTGGCGCAGTCCCGCGGCTGGCTCTGACCCGCCCTCACCGAAGCGGTCGGCGCCACCTGGACCCTCGCGTCGGGCTCCGGCCGGCCACAGCTCTGACCGCCACCGCGCAACCTGACCCGCGACGGGCTCCGGCCCGCCACAGCTCTGACCGCCACAGCGCAACCCGACCCCGCGACGGACTCCGGCCCGCCACAGCTCTGACCGCCACAGCGCAACCCGACCCCGCGACGGACTCCGGCCCGCCACAGCTCAGACCGCCACAGCGCAACCCGACCCCGCGACGGACTCCGGCCCGCCACGGCTCTGACCGCCACAGCGCAACCCGAACCCGCGACGGACTCCGGCCCGCCGACGTGGGCCCAATCCGCTACGGACTCCGACCAACCACGGCGCTGCCCGGCCCAGCCACGGCGCGCCGTCCATCCGACCACGGCACCGCCCGACTCAGCCACGGCGCCGTCGGATCCGCCCACGGCTCGGACCTCCACCGCGTCGCCCGATCCCCCACCTGCTCTGACCCGCCGCATCCCAGGCGCTCGGCGCCACCAATCTCGCGGCGGCGGGCTCCCACGCGCCCACCGCACCTCCACCTCGCCGGCTCTTCGAGCCGTTGTGCGCCTCTGATCCGACTTATCACCCGACAGGCGATAAATCCGATAAGTCGTGGCGCGGAGCGCCCGACTTATCGAAAGTTGAGTCCTGGTGACTCAGGTCACGTTCGAGCACGGAAGACGGTGGGCATGTCCGAGGTTGTAAGACTTGAGCGACACGGGCTCAACCTTGGAGGGACTTCATCATGTTGCTGCGCACCGCTCCGTTCCGGTCCTTTGACTCGTTCGACCAGTTCTTCGGCTCGCCGGTTCGCGGGGGCGTTGCGGCTCCGCTCGACGCGTACCGCGACGGGGACACGTTCTTCGTCGAGATCGATCTGCCCGGCGTGGACCCGGCCACCATCGACGCCACCGTCGACCGCAACGTTCTCACGGTCCGCGCCGAGCGGACCCGCACCGAGCGCGAGGGTGTCCGCCGCGTCATCGCCGAGCGGCCGACCGGCACCGTCACGCGGCGGCTGGTGCTCGGGGACAGCCTCGACACCGAGCGCCTCGAGGCCGCCTACGACGCCGGCGTGCTCACGCTGAGCATCCCGGTGGCCGAGCAGGCCAAGCCGCGCAAGATCGAGATCAGCACCACCCAGCGCGAGCTCGCCGCCGCGCAGTAAAAGTCCGAGAGCCGCGACCCCGGAAGGGGCCGACGCTCAGGAAGCGCGCCCCGCGGGGGTGAACGAGCCGCGGTCCCGGAAGGGGCCGCGGCCGTCGCGTTTCCGGGGTGCATTCTGAATCGATCGACATCGCCACAGCCGGTTATTCCCGATGCGCTCGCGGTGATCATCCGGCTTATTTGCCCGGTGGCGAAATGCCCGAGCCGGGGCGCGAGCGGGCGTCCCGCCCGCCGGACCTCGCGCGGCAACAAGGTCGGCTCGGCGGCCAAGAGCAAAAGCGCGGGGCCAAAGCGACCGTCAACCCGGCGGCCAAACCATGTGGCCAAACGGTGGGCAAACGGTGAGGCCGGCGGTGAGTGCAAACGCGGGGCAAACGCCGAGGGCTATCGCGAGGGCAACACGCCGAGGCAAAGGCGGGGCGAAAGCGGCGGCCGGGTCGGGCAAAGAGGACGGCAAAGCGGGCGTACCGGGATAGGCCGCCACCGCGATCGGCAATGCGCGGTGCGGGCGGCAAAGCGGTGAGGGCAAAGCGAATCGGGGCGGAAACGGCTGACGATCAGGCTTATGGCCTCAACAATGCAACAGCGGGCCGGGTGCACGTAATTCGTGCTCCCGGCCCGCCCGTGTCGCGTGCGGTCAGCGGCCCGCTTCGGCGTGGTAGCGGTCGACGATGTCCTGCTTGATGCGGCCCCGGTCGGACACGTCGATGCCCTTGGCCTGCGCCCACTCGCGGATCGCGCGGTTCTGGTCGCGATCGCCGCGGGTGACGCTGCGGCCGCGGGCCTCGCGGCCGCGCGTGGTCGCGACGACACCGCCGCGGCCGATCTTCGTGGCGGCGGCGACGAAGGGGGCCACCGCGTCGCGCAGCTTCGAGGCGTTGCCGGCGGACAGGTCGATCTCGTACTGCACGCCGTCGAGTGCGAACACGATGCTCTCGGCGGCGGGCTTGCCGTCGATGTCATCGATCAGCTCGTGGATGACGCGTTTCGCCATGAGTGGCCTTTCCTCGGTGGTACCCAGGTGTACAGAACCGTTGTGCACAGCCTATGCGGACCGAACCGATCTGACTCGGCGCCGCGCGCACCGGGCGTATCATTCGGACACAAACACATTACTTCGCGACATGGTACGCCTTGACTCGGGCGAGATTACCTCCACGGTAGCCCTTTCGCTCGCCCGGCCCCGAAATCGGCATGTCACGAAACGCATACAACACGAAACGCACACGATCGGTAAAGTGCACGCGCCGAATTGGGCGGGATCAGTGGGGTCCGATCAGCGGGAAGAGCCACCCCGGCAGGATGGCGAGAACTCACCCACGCGATCCAGAAGATCGCAGATGTGGAGTCAGGCGAGCATCCGCAGCGACAGCAGCATCGCACCCGCGACCACCAGGAACAGGCCGCCGACGGAGACAATCCGCGCAAGCCACGAACCCTCGCGCACCAGGCGGGTCCAGCGCAGCAGTTGGGCCCGGGTGAAGTGCAGCAGCCGGCGGGCCCAGGCGAACTCCATCGCCAGCAGGGCCAGCCCGGCCAGGATGATGACCCACCCGGGGCCAGGCAATGGCAGGAGTACCACGCCGATGCCGATGACCAGGGTGCCCAGCACGGCGACGGCGAGCTTCACGCCGAGGCGGCCGAGCGGGCTGGCGTACGCACGCGCCCGCAGCCGCAGATAACCATCACGGAGTCGGTCGGCCCGCACCCGCCAGGAAGACGTCACCGCTCCATGATCCACGGCCGACCAACAATTGGACTAATCACGCACGGTAGTGACACACGCCACGAAAACCGACGAAGTTCGCATCCAGTCATGGGGTACAACCCGGGCTGCGACACGCCGGAAGTCACCCTCGCGGGCCGGGGGCGGTCCGGAATCAGGCGTAACGCCCGACCCGTCCACCTCACTGGCGCGCAATTCTCGTTCCCATCACGCAAACACCCGTCACTCCCGTGGACCACGGGACGTTACCGGAATGAATTGACGTACGGCCCACACGTCACGTCAAGGACCCCGACCACGCCCAGAAAACCGAACATACCACGCATCATGTTCGGTTGACGGCAAATCGGGCCCAGAAACACTACAAAGTGAGATCGTAGAATCACTACGCGTAACACTGGGAATCGCCTCAACATAGAGAGGCGGGGCACGGCATGCTCCGCAAGCGGTGCCGGGGGGAGTACGACATGAGCGCTATCCGACCATCGACCGTCGAGGTCGAGACATCCCTACGACTCGTCGCGCCCGACGCGACCGCGCTGCCGGTGCGAGCCAGCTTGCGCTACGACCCGAACGACCCGTACGCGGTTCACGTCCTTTTCCACGCCGAGTCGGCGGGCGGCGAGCCGGTCAGCTGGTCGTTCGCCCGCGAGTTGCTGTTCACCGGGCTCGACGAGCCGGCCGGGATCGGCGACGTACGAGTCTGGCCTTGGAACGGGCCGCGGGGCGACTTCGTCGCCTTGGCCCTGTCCTCGCCGGACGGCAACGCATTGTTCGAGGTTCCGCGCAGCGTGCTGGTGCGGTTCCTGCGGCGCACCTACAGCGTCGTGCCACGCGGCCACGAGACTGACCACCTCGACGTCGACAACGCGGTGAGCCGGCTCCTCGCCGGCCGCTGAAACCGGCCCCGGCCGCGGCACCACCCGCCCGCCGGAAAAGCCCGCTCCACCCGTAACCGCCGGCCATCGACTGCCACCTGCGGTACACCCGAATGACAAGCGAGAATCCGGGCGCCACGCGAGCCCGCCACCTCCGGCAAGCCGCCACACGCCGGGACCGGGGCACGCGTGGCGCCCGATGCTGTCATCCGGGCGGCCGGCCGGTGCCGGTGACCCGGATCTCGCCCCACGGGTTGAGCTCGACCAGCCGGGCGGGCACCGGGTCGGTGCCGGTACGGCCCGCGAGCAGCACGTCGCGCCGCCCGGAGCGCAACAGCGCCACGACCTCCGGGCCCGCCGACATCCGCGCGCTCCAATGGAACCGGCCGTCGACGGGCTCGAAGTGACCGGAAAGGCGCAGCTCTACCTGGTAGGTCCGCTCCCCCGCGACGAGCGAGGCCTTGACCACCGGCGATTCCTCGGGCATGGTACTGACTAGTACCAACCCCGGCCGGTACCGTCAAGGAGGGCCGCCATGCCGGATGTCGCCGCCGCTCGCGAGGTCACCGCCGCCCGCCTGCTCAAGATCTCGGCGGGCAACTCGTACGACCCCGAGGTCGACATCGACTGGAGCGCCCCGCAGCCGGCCGGGGTCATGTACGCCCCCGAGCGCCGCCTGTCGCTGCACGGCACCCCGCTGTGGGACTCGCTCACGCCCGAGCAGCGCGTCGAGCTGTCCAAGCACGAGGTGGCAAGCATCGCGAGCATCGGCATCTGGTTCGAGGTGCTGCTCATGCGCATGCTGCTGCGCCACGTGAGCGGGATGGACCCGCGCAGCGAGCACGTGCAGTACGCGCTCACCGAGATCGGCGACGAGTGCCGGCACAGCATCATGTTCGGCCGGATGATCGACGCGTTCGGCGCGCCCGCGTACCGGCCGGCGGCGGTGCACCGCGCGCTCGGGCGCTACCTGGGCGCGACCGCCGGCGGCATCCAGACGTTCGCGGCCGCGCTGGTCGCCGAGGAGATCCTCGACGCCCTCCAGCGCGAGGCGATGGCCGACGAGAGCCTGCAGCCGCTGGTGCGGATGGTCTCGCGGATCCACGTGGTCGAGGAGGCGAGACACATCAAGTTCGCCCGGGACGAGCTCGCCCGGCAGGTCGCCTCCGCGGGCAGAACGCGGCGGTTGTACTGCCAGATCATCGTCGCCCGCGCCGCGTACACGGTCACCCACACCCTCATCAACCCGCACGCGTACGCGGCGGTCGGACTGGACCCGGCCCGGACCCGCGAGGTCGCGTGGGCGAACCCGCACTTCCGGGAGACGCTGCGCTGGGCCGGCACCAGGGTCACTACCTACCTGCAGGAGCTGGGCCTGGTCGAGGGCCCCGCTCAGCGCATCTGGCGAGCCGCCGCCCTGATCTAGCGATGTGTTCCCGATCACGAGACGATGCGTGGCCGGCGCGCTACCGTTCAGGGGGTCGGTGTGCTGTGTGTCCCCGGGCCTCACCACACTGCCTTCACGGAATACCGTTCGGCTGGAGCCGTGTTGCGCCTATCGCCGCGAGGCGACCTGGCACACCGACCCTAAACTTCCGCTCAGATCGGCCTCAGGTCGGCCTCAGATCAGCACCGCGTAGACGACCAGGTTGTCGCGGTACGAATGGCGGGCCTGATCGAAGGTCCCGCCGCAGGTGATCAGCCGCAGCTCCGGCACCGGCGTCGGCCCGTAGACACGCGTGCTCGGGAACTGCGCCTTCGCGTAGTGCTCGCTCGCCGTCACGCGGAACGTCAGCCAGCCGTCGCCCCGCTGGACGTCGACCGTGTCGCCCGGCTGCAGCTCGTGCAGGCGGTAGAAGACGGCCGGGCCGGTCTTGGAGTCCACGTGGCCGGCCAGCACCGCGGGGCCCGCGTCGCCCGGGTACGTGCCGCCGGTGAACCAGCCCGCCTCGCCGTACACCTTCGGGCTCTCCAGCATCCCGGCGGCGTCCATCTGCAGGCTCTCCAGCGGAGTGTCCACGCCGAGCTTCGCGATGCGCAGCCGGGACGGGGGCGCGTCCGGCGCGGCGGTCACGGCCGACAGGTCGATGCTGTGCGGCACGATCCAGGTCGCGTCGCCCGCGTCGATGTCGACCCGGCGCCCGACGAGCGTCGCCGCCCCCACGATCATCGGCGCGGCCAGGGCCAGGACGCAGCCGATGAGCATCAGCGTCCGGCGCCGGGTGGCGGTCAGGTTCAGGCGCTGCCGCAGCGCCCGATGCCTGACCACCTTGCCCGTCTTGCCCATGATGTCGAGCGGCGGCTACGCGGCCGCCGCCGTGCGCGAACGGCCACGGCGCCAGAGCAGACCACCGGCCACGGCCAGCACGACCAGGGCCGTCCCGGCACCGATCGGCAGCAGCGGGTCGATCCCCGCCGGCCCACCGGCGGTGCCGCCGCCGCCCGTGTCGACGCCGCCCTCGGGCACTCCGCTGCTCGACGCGTCGGTGCGCAGCTGCGCGGTCAGGCCGCCGCTGCCGTCGAGGATGATCAACGAGTACACCGCGCCGGCCTTCAGGGGTGCGGTGACCGTCGTCGCGGCGCTGGTCGCGCTCGGGGCCGCCAGCCGCAGCGTCCAGCGGCCGGGGTCGACCGTCTGGTACGAGGTCGTCGTGGCGAACTGCACGCCGTCGGCGATCTTCGTGCCGCCCGACACCGAGACGTCCAGGATCGGCTGCTTCACCGAGGCCTGGATGACCCGCACCTTCGCCTTGCCCGACGCGGGCAGGCCGAGGTCGTCGGCGATCACGCGCAGGCCGAGGTCGGCGAACTTGCCGGTGCCCGCGACCGTGTAGGCCTTGCCCTCCTCCACCGTCGCCTGGGTGCTCAGCACCGGCGCGGCCGAGGCCGGATCGCCCTGCTTGCGCATCGCCACCGCGTAGGTGCCGGGCGGAAGGGGCAGGTACTTCGAGACGGTGCCGTACGCGACGGCATCGAACTTCTGCTGCGGAATGGCCCCGCTGACGGAGCTCAGATAGACGTCGACCGCCGGAGTGTCGGGCGACAGGTGGGCGAGGCGGACATACCCGACGCCGGCCGCGGCCGCGGGCGAGGCCTCCACCATCGTCAGGCCCAGGCCGAGCAGCGCCGCGGCGGCTAACGCCGCGAGCCGCCGCCGCTGGGGAGCAGCCAACACGTTGAACCCCCTGCTGTGAACACAGCTCGCTGTTTCAGGGAACCAGGAACGGGTCGAACGCACCCGCGGGGGTCGAGTGAGTAATCCGCACGGGCACCGTAAGCACTGATCGCGGTGAGTCTGGCACGTCGCTGAGCAACGCGCCACCCATGCTGGGCAGCGATCATCGCGCAAGGTGTACGGTGCCCAACGCTGTGCTGCGGCACAACGTCCGTCCGGACGAGGAAAATTACCTATCGGTACCCTTCGCTACATCTGGGTGCCGAAGTCCTGGGTCCAGATCGCGGTCTTGCCCTGGTAGGCCAGACCGACGCCCAGGTCCTTGAGCTTGCAGTTGAGGATGTTGGCCTTGTGCCCGGCGCTGTTCATCCAGGCGTTCATGACCTCCTCGGGCGTGCGCTGGCCCTTGGCGATGTTCTCCGCCGCGTTCGACCACTTGTATCCCTCGTTCGAGATACGCGTGGCGAAGGAGGTTCCGTCCTGCGAGTCGTGCGAGAAGTAGTTGTGGGCCGCCATGTCGGCCGAGTGCTTGAACGCGGCCGCGCGCAGCTTCGCGTTGTAGTTCAGCGGCTGGCAGCCGGCCTTGCCCCGCTCGGTGTTCACGAGAGCCAGGACCTGGTTCTCGTACGCCACGTTGCTGCCCCCGACCGGCGCGGCCGTGGTCTTCTTGGCCGTCGGCGCCGTGGTCTTCGGGGCGGGCGTCGCCGCCTTGGTCGTCGGGGCGGCGGAGGTGGCGTTCCCGGCCGGGTCGCCGCCGGCCGCCGACGGGTCGCCGGAGGCGCCGCCGAACAGGTCACCGGCCTCGGTGCTGGCCGCGGCCCCGGCGGCCACGTTGGACTGCGGGGCGGCGTTGGAGCTCTTGGACAGCAGCAGCGAGCCGCCGAAGGCGACCGCGCCGACGACGACGAGCGCGACCGCGCCGATGCCGGCGACGAGCAGCATGCGCCTGCCGCGGCGGGCCTCGTCCTGGTCGGCGCCGCCCGGGAGCTCGTCGTAGTCGCCGGCGGGGTAGCCGCGGGGCTGGTCGTAGAAGCCGGGCTCCTGGCGCTCTCCGCGCTCGCCCCAGTTGTCGCCCCGGTCGCCGTTGCCGCCCTGGTCGTCGCCGTAGCCGCCCTGGCCGCCGTAGCCGCCCCGGTCGTTGAAGCCACCCCGGTCGTTGAAGCCACCCCGGTCGCCGTAGCCGCCGCGGTCGTCCTGGCGGCCGGACTGGGCGCCGTACGGGTCGTAGCGGTCCGCGTAACCGTCTCCGTACGCTGACACCGGGGCCTCCATGCATGCTTGCGGTCAGAGCCGCAGTCGACACTAGAAGCCCCTAGGCGCCGGATTCGCCCGCAGGAGCCGAATTAACGACGGTCTAAGCCAAACTTATGCCGCGGCTGCGGCCGGTAGCAGGGCGCTCACCACGCGCCGGAGCACCGCCGTGGCGCCGTCCACGTCCAGGTGCAGCTCGTCCCGCCACATCGACCAGCCGGCGAACGTCACGGCGACGGTCAGCGCGTCGACGATCTCGGTCCGGGCCGGGCCGGCGGCGTCGAGCTCGGGGCCGAACAGCGTCTGCAGCTCCTCGCGGGCGATCTCGAGGTACCAGGCCCGGTTCTTGCGCAGTTGCGCCGAGAACGGTTCGCGGATGCGGGCGGCGCGGGCGGCCGGGGCGATGAGCTCCAGGAGGCGGGCGCGCTGGGCGCAGTACCGCTCGATGCGCTCGGCCAGTGGCAGGTCCGGCTCGACCGGGCGGTACTCCGCGCGCTGCCGCTCCATGAGCCGCTCGCCGGCCGCCGCGAACAGGCCCTCCATGTCCTTGAAGTTGGTCCACAGCGCGCGCAGGGACACCCCGGCCCGCTCGGCGATCCGCTCGGCGGTCGGCCGCAGCTCGCCCTCTTCCAGCAGCGCGAAGTGCGCGTCCGTGATCGCCTGCCGGGTGCGCTCGGCCCGTAATGTGCGCCCGTCCACCCGCGGCCGCACTCCCGCATCATTCATGACCTGACAGCCTACGTGCCACATGCTCGGCCGACCCTCTACGGTGAGGTACGTGGCAGTGCGCGTGCACGACATCGAGATCGAACTCCCCGCGTTCGACCCCGGCGAGCTCGAGCCGGTCAGCGCGCCGTGGGGCGGCAACCTCAACGAGGCCTACGTGCAGACGGGCCGCGCCATCCGCACCACGCTCATCGACGCCCGGCTGCGCCGCTCCCACCTGGAGAACCTCGACCTCAACGGGGTCGTGTGGGAGGACGTGACGATCAGCGGCTGCCGCCTGGAGAAGGTCGACTTCACCGCGGCCCGGCTGACCGGGCTGACGCTGGAGCGGGTGCACTTCGTCAACTGCAAGCTCACCTGGGCCAACCTGGCCGAGTCGCGGCTGTCGGACGTGCTGTTCGAGGGCTGCCGCCTCGACGGGGCCTCGCTCGACGACGTCAACACCACCGGCCCGACCGGGTTCGTCGGCTGCGTGCTGGTCAACACGAACCTGCGTGACTGCGCGCTGCCCTACGCGGCGATGCAGGGCTGCCGGCTGCGGCAGATGTCGTTCGAGAGCTGCGACCTGCGCGGCGCCGACCTGCGGGGCAACCAGCTGTCGGAGGTCAGCGGGATGAGCAGCCTGCGCGGGGTGACGATCGAGCCGGCGCAGCTGCCGGGCCTCACCGACGCGGTGATGCGGGACCTCGGCGTGATCGTGCGCGGCCCGAAGGGTTGACCCGCCAGCGGGGCCGGCCGCGGGATGGCGTGCGGGCGGGGCCCGCGCTGAGCGGCGGCGGTGGCGGGGCGTCGACGCAGATGGCCGGCGGCGCCAGGGCCGGGCCGAGCAGGTCGCGCGGGTCGGCGTCCAGGGCGCCCTCGACGGTGGCGAAGGCGGCGATCCCGCTCATCCCGGCCGCGATGCCGAGCCAGGAGCGGATCGCGGGCGACGGCGCGGCCAGGCGCAGCTCGCCGCCGCGGTCGCGGGCCAGGCCGGCCACCCCGACGAGCAGCTCGGCGCCGGTGGTGTCGCACACCGTCACCTGGGACACGTCGAGCACCAGCCGGGGCTCGTCGGCGACCAGGAGCCCGGCGAGCACCGGCTCGATGGTCGCGACCGTCCCCTCCACCAGCAGCCCGTGCAGGGCCAGCACGACCGCACTCATCGCTGTGACGGTACCGATACCGCTCCCCCGGTGTCAGCGGCCGGGCGGCCGACCCCTCCTGCGCCGTTCAGCCCGCCGGGGGTCGACGGACGCCGATGATCACGCCGGAGCCGTGGGCCAGCTCCACCGCGACCAGCCCGGGGTCGGTGAGCAGCGCCCGGCGCACCCCGGCCTGCTTGGCCCGGAAGTCCTCCGGCCATCCCTCGACCGGGGTCATGTCGTCGACGACGAGGGTCCCCCGAGCGTTCAATTTTTCGACGGTACGGTCAAGCCCCTCGATCTTTCCCCCGAACGCGTCGGCGAAGACGAGGTCGTACCGGTGGGGCGTGGCCGCGAGGAACTCCAGTGCATCGGCAACGTGCAGGTGCACGAAGGCCGGCCACTCCGCCGTCGCGGCGAGGGCCGCGGTGGCCGGGTCGGCCTCGACCGAGTCCACGCTGACATCGCTGCGGGGCCGCAGGCCGTCGGCGATCCACGCGGTGCCGACCCCGGCGCCGGTGCCGATCTCCAGCACGCGCGCCCCCGGCGGCAGGGCGGCGGCCAGGGTGGCCAGGAGGCGCCCGACCTCGGGCTCGCAGGACTGCCCGAAGCCGTTCGCGGCGGCCCGGGCGTACGCGGTATCGACGAGGCTCACGGCGGCGACCCTACCGAAGATCGTCGCGCTCCGCGTGCAAAGCTGGGCCCCGTGAAGTCACTGCCTCTGCGCGTCCTCACCCCCGCCGCCGCCGTCCTGCTGGCCCTCGGCGCCTGCGGTTCCCCGTCGCAGTCGCCGGACAAGCCCGCGAAGGACGGCCCCGAGCAGACCGCCACGAACGCGTTCGAGGTGAAGGATGACGTCAGCGTGGTCGAGGTGGACAGCGAGGGCGGCTCGATCTCGATCAAGGTCGGCGGCGGGCCCACCATCAAGGTGACGGAGACGCTGAAGTACAAGAGCGACAAGCCCGGCCGCAAGCAGAGCGTGGACGGCGGCGAGCTCATCCTCGGCTCGGCCGGCTGCCCGAAGAACGACTGCTCCATCTCCTACGTGGTGGAGATGCCCTCGACCCTGAGCGTCCGGCTGGACAGCTCGGGCGGGCGGGTCGACCTGACCGGGCTGACCGGCCTGATCGACGTGCAGACCGACGGCGGCGCGGTGTCCGCGGAGGGGCTGGCCCCGCCCGAGTTCAACGCGCGCACCGGCGGCGGCCCGGTCGACGTCAAGATCACCCAGGCGCCGGACCGCATCGACATCGACAGCGGCGGCGGCAATGTGAACCTGCGGCTGACCTCGGATGGGTACGCGCTGGACGCCCAGCTCGACGGCGGCAAGCAGAGCGGCACGGTGAAGACCGACGCGGGCTCGGTGCACAAGGTCAAGGTGGCTACCGCCGGTGGCAACCTGAGCTTCGTCTGACCGGTTTCAGTCGGTCAGCGCGCTGTAGACGAGCTGGCGCAGCTGGGGGCGCAGCGGGTAGGTGCTCGACGGCACGAGCTGGGCGTAGAAGCCCACCGTGAGCCGCTCGACCGGGTCGACCCAGAAGGCCGTGCTCGCCGCGCCGCCCCAGTAGAAGGTGCCGGGGCTGCTGTACACGCGGGCCGGGACGGGGTCGCGGACGACGGCGAAGCCCAGGCCGAAGCCGATGCCCTCGAACGTCGTCTCGGCGAAGCCGCCGGTCTGCAGCTTGTCCAGGTCGACGGCGCCGGGCAGGTGGTTGCGGGTCATGAAGGCGACGGTGCGCGGGGCGAGCAGGCCGTCGCCGCGGCGCAGCAGCATCGTCATGAACTTCTGGTAGTCGGCGGCGGTCGAGATCAGGCCGCCGCCGCCCGCCGGCGCCTTGGGCTCCTCGAACGCCAGGTCGCCGAAGGAGTCGAAGCGCACGCGGCGGCCGTCGGGGCCCGGGACGTACAGCGCCGCCATCCGCGGCTCGCCCGGCGCCACCGACCAGGTCGTGTCGTGCATGCCCAGCGGCTCGAGGATCCGCGTGCGCACGAACTCCGGCAGCGACATGCCGGCGACCACCTCGACCAGGCGGCCGAGCACGTCGGTGCTGACCCCGTAGCCCCAGGCGGTGCCCGGCTGGAACAGCAGCGGCAGGCCGGCGAAGGCGCGGGAGGCCTCGGCGAGGTCGGCGCCGGGCTTCATGCTCAGGTCGTAGCCGGCCTTGCGGTACAGGGTGTCGACGACCGAGGTGTTCAGGAAGCCGTACGTCAGTCCCGACGTGTGCGTGAGCAGGTGCCAGACCCGGATCGGCTCGGTCGCCGGCACCGTGTACGGCTGGTTCGCCGAGCCCTTCTCGTACACCCGCATGTCACGGAACTCGGGCAGCCACTCGCTGATCGGGTCGGTGAGCTCGAAGCGGCCCTCCTCCCACAGCAGCATCGCGGCGACGGAGGTGATCGGCTTGGTCATCGAGTACAGCCGCCACAGCGTGTCGGGCTCGACCGGCAGGCCGGCCTCGGCGTCGCGCTGCCCGTACACGCTGTGGTGCACGACCTTCCCGTCGCGCGCGACCGCCAGCTGCCAGCCGGCGAGGCGGCCGTCGTCGACATATCGCGCGAAGTGGGCGTCGAGGCGGGCCAGCCGCCGTGCGTCGAACCCGGCCTGCTCCGGCGCCACTTCACGATCAATACTCACAACCGGGGACTGTAGATCCCGTTTCAGGAAACCGCGAGCTGCTCCGCCCCCTCCACGACCCGGTCGACGAAGCCGTACTCCTTCGCCTCCGGCGCGGTGAACCACCGGTCACGGTCCGAGTCGGCCTCGATCTGCTCGTAGGTCTGCCCGGTGTGCTCGGCGATCAGGCGCTGCATGGTCTTCTTGGTGAACAGCATCTGCTCGGCCTGGATGGCGATGTCGGCCGCGGTGCCGCCGATGCCGCCCGAGGGCTGGTGCATCATGACCCGCGAGTGCGGCAGGGCGTAGCGCTTGCCCGGGGTGCCGGCGCTGAGCAGGAACTGCCCCATCGACGCCGCCATGCCCATGACCACGGTCGACACGTCGTTCTTGATGAACTTCATGGTGTCGTAGATCGCCATGCCGGCGGACACCGACCCGCCCGGGGAGTTGATCCAGAAGGCGATGTCCGTATCGGAGTCCTCGGCGGCGAGCAGGATCAGCTGGCCGCAGATGCGGTTGGCGCTCTCGTCGTTCACCTCGGTTCCGAGCACGATGATGCGCTTGCTGAGCAGACGCTCGAAGACGGCGCTGTCGAACGGGATCTCAATGTCGGCCATACCCCGACGGTATGGCCTGCGGGTTGCTCCTGGATCCCCCGTTCGCCGTGAGCGTGTTCGCTCTCAGCGTTTTCCCTGCTCCCGGAGCACCGGTCGCAGGGCGTCGAGCACCGCCGGGTCCTCGATGGTCGAGGGCACGGGCTCCTCGCGGCCGTCGGCGATGCCCCGCATGGTCCGGCGCAGGATCTTGCCCGAGCGGGTCTTGGGCAGCCCGGCCACCACCTGCACGCTGCGCAGGCTCGCCACCGCCCCGATCCGGTCGCGCACCAGCCGCACCAGCTCGGCCCCGACCGTCTCGGCCGGGGTGTCGACGCCCGCCCTTGAGCACCACGAACCCGCGCGGCACCTGGCCCTTGATCTCGTCGTCGACGCCGATCACGGCGCACTCGGCGACCGCGGGGTGGCTCGCGAGCACCTCCTCCATCGCGCCGGTGGACAGGCGGTGGCCGGCGACGTTTATAACGTCGTCGGTGCGGCCCATCACGTACAGGTAGCCGTCCTCGTCGAACCGCCCGCCGTCGCCGGTGAGGTAGTGGCCGGGGTAGGCGGACAGGTACGAGCGAACGAACCGCTCGTCGTCGCCCCACAGCGTGGGCAGGCACCCCGGAGGCAGCGGCAGCCGGATCGCGATCGCGCCGTCGGTGCCGGTCGCGGCGTCCTGCCCGTCCGGGGTGAGCACGCGCACGTCGTAGCCGGGGACCGGTACCGACGGCGAACCGGGCTTCGTGGGCAGCTCCTCGAGGCCGCGCGGGCTCGCGGCGATCGGCCAGCCCGTCTCCGTCTGCCACCAGTTGTCCACGACGGGCACGCCGAGGCGCTCGCCGGCCCACGCGTAGGTCTGCGGGTCGAGGCGCTCCCCCGCCATGAACACGGTGCGCAGGCTCTTGATGCGCTCGCGGTCGATCCGGGCCCCGTCGGGGTCCTCCTTGCGGATCGCGCGGATGGCGGTCGGGGCGGCGAAGAGCACGTTGACGCCGTGGTCCTCGACCACCCGCCAGAACGCGCCGGCGTCGGGGGTGCCGACGGGCTTGCCCTCGTACAGCACCGTCGTCGCGCCGGCCAGCAGCGGGGCGTAGACGATGTACGAATGGCCGACGACCCAGCCGACGTCGGACGCCGCCCAGAACACATCGCCGGCCCCGCAGTCGAAGATGTTCGCCATCGACCAGGTCAGCGCGACGGCGTGCCCACCGTTGTCGCGCACGATCCCCTTCGGCCGGCCGGTCGTGCCCGACGTGTAGAGGATGTACAGCGGGTCCGTCGCCGCGGTCGGCACGCACTCCGCCGCCGGCGCCTGGTCGACGGCCTGCGCCCAGGTCAGCTCGCCGTCGCGCAGTTGCGCCGGGCCCTGCTCGCGCTGCAGGACCACGACGTACTCGGGCTTGTGCCCGGCCTCGTCCAGCGCCGCGTCCAGCAGCGGCTTGTACTCCACCAGGCGGCTCGGCTCGATGCCGCACGAGGTCGCGACCACGACCTTGGGCCGGGCGTCGTCGATGCGGGCCGCGAGCTCCTTCGGGCCGAAGCCGCCGAACACCACCGAGTGGACCGCGCCGAGCCGCGCGCAGGCCAGCATGGCGACGACGGCCTCGGGCACCATCGCCATGTAGACCACGACCCGGTCGCCCGGCCCGACGCCGAGCCGGCGCAGCGCGCCCGCGAAGACGGCGACCTCGTCGCGCAGTTCCCGGAAGGTGTACCGCCGGACGGTGCCCGTGACCGGGCTGTCGTACACGAGCGCGAGGTCGTCGCCGCGCCCGCCGTCGACGTGCCGGTCCAGCGCGTTGTGGCAGGTGTTCAGCTCGGCGTCGGGATACCAGCGGTAGAAGGGCGGGCGGTCCGCGTCGAGGATGCGCATGGGCATGCGCTCCCAGTCCACACCGGCGGCGGCGTCGCGCCAGAACCACTCGGGGTCGGCGAGGCTGCGCTGGTACATGTCGTGGTAGGCGCCCATGTTCTTGATCCTGCTCCGCGGGGCGCGGGTTGGATAGGGCCGATGCGTTGCTCGCCCGTTTTGTCGGCCGCCTTTGTTACCCCGGCGTCGGCTGCCTTTGTTACACCGGCGCCGGCCGCCCTTGTTACCCCGGCGTCGGCTGCCTTTGTTACACCGGCGCTGCGGCGCTTGCCAGGCCCGCGGGGGCGTTGGCCAGGGCCTGCTGGATGGCCGCGACCAGGGCGAGCGCGGCCTCCTCGGTGAGCTCGACCGCGACCCGGGCCGACGGTCCGAGCGCCGGGTTGGCGAAGTCGATGTTCAGCGTGTGACCGAACTGCGCGTGCTGGGGATGATCGACGTACACCGCGGCGCGGGTGAGGTCGAACCAGCCGGTCGCGCCCTTGCCGGCGCCTTCGATGTCGACCGTTTCGGTCTCGTACGTACACATGGTCAGGCCCCCAGGTGCGTGCCGAAGAAGGCGAAAACGCGCTTCCAGCCGTCGACCGCGGCCTCGGGCCGGTACGACGGGCGGTCCACCGCGAAGAACCCGTGCCCGGCCCCCGCGTAGCTGTAGTGCTCGAACGACTTGCCGTGCTCGCCCATGATCGCGGCGAGGCGCGCAACCTCGTCGGGCGCCGGATACTTGTCGTCGTCGCCGAACAGCCCCAGCACCGGACAGCGCACTTCAGGCAGGCGATCCCGGATCGACCCGACCTTGAGCGGCGACCCGGTAGGGGGCGCCTCGAGCGCAAATGCCCCGTAACAGTCGACGGCCGCGTCGAGCGCAACGGCGGTCGAGACGAGCAGCGCCTGCCGGCCACCGGAGCAGTGCCCGATAACCCCGACCTTCCCGTTGGCATTGTCCAGCCCCCGCAGCGCCGCCGCGGCCGTGGCAACATCCCCGATGATCTGCTCGTCGGGGATGCCACCCTGCCCGCGCACGAACGCGGAGGCGTCGTCGGGCTCGGCGTTCGGAGCCTCACGCCAGAAGAGATTGGGGCAGATCGCCGCATAGCCGTTGACGGCGAACTTGCGCACCATCTCCTTGGCCGCCTCGTCGTACCCGGGCAGGTGGTGAATGACCACGACGCCGGGGAACGGACCGGGGTCGAGCGGACGGGCCTGGTACGCCTGGATCTGCTCCTCACCGATGTACACCGTCTCGGCACGGATCGCGTCTGACATGTGCTGCACTCCAGTCGTTTTCGCTGGTGCTGTTCCTTAGCCGGGCAAACAATATCCCCGCCCAGTTACCCGCGTGCCGGCACCCATGCCTCTGTGCTCCCACGACTTCGAGCGTCCGCTAGGTGTGGGGCCGCCGCCGACGGCGGTGTCCTCACTTGGGCTGCCAGCCCGCCTGCCCCTGGGACCCTTCCGCGCCTGGCAGCGGCGAGCATTGCACAGCCCGTCAGCTGGGGGCCGTCCCGCTGGGCCGGGCGCCGGCTATGCCCCCCTCGCGGCGACGCGCCCGGGGACCACTCCACTCCCGACGACCGGACTCGCGACGTCGCGACCCTTGGCGGCCGAGCGTGGGCGCGCTGACCGTCGACCGGCGGCCGAGCACGGACAGCGGCGAACGCGGACTGGACGCGACGAACCGCAGGCAACACAGGCTGGGAGGACACGGGCACGGCCGGCGCGGACGCGGCGGACGCGGACCACAGGCGGACGGCCCGGACGAGGGCGGGCACGGGCTGCGCGGCCGAGCGCAGGGGCGGGGACGCGGCCAGGCACGGGCACGGGCTGCGCGGCCGAGCGCAAGGGCGCGGACGCGGCCAGGCACGGGCACGGGCTGCGCGGCCGAGCGCAAGGGCGCGGACGCGGCCAGGCACGGGCACGGGCTGCGCGGCCGAGCGCAGGGGCGCGGACGCGGCCAGGCAGGGGCAGGGGCTGCGCGGCCGAGGGCGGGGGCGCGGACGCGGCCAGGCACGGGCACGGGGTGCGCGGCCGAGCGCAAGGG